>JBKPKE010000094.1:0-12472 GCA_046730955.1 Pseudomonadota bacterium | reverse complement strand
CCGCGCCGTCACGCGCCCAGAATGAAATGGCGCGCTGGCAGCAACGCGCGCAGAACGTCACCATCACGCGCGACGACTGGGGCATAGCGCACGTCCACGGGAAGACTGACGCCGACGCCGTGTTCGGGATGATCTATGCGCAGGCGGAAGACGACTTCCCCCGCATCGAAGCCAATTATCTGACCGCGCTCGGCCGAACCGCCGAAGCGGAAGGCGAGAAGGCAATCTGGCAGGATTTGCGTGCACGCCTCTACGTCAGCGATGAGGAGCTGAAGGCGCATTACAAGGCCAGTCCCGACTGGCTGAAAAAGCTGATGGACGGATGGGCGGCGGGCCTCAATTACTATCTCGCCACGCATCCGCTTGTGCATCCGCGCATGCTGACCCGCTTCGAGCCTTGGATGGCGCTAAGCTTCTCCGAAGGCAGCATCGGCGGCGACATCGAGCGCATCGACCTCGGCGAGCTCGAGAAATTCTATACCGGCAAGCAGACCATCGCTTCGGTCGAGAACGACGGCGACCCGACCGGCTCCAACGGGATCGCCATAGCTCCGGCGATCACGAAGGACGGCAACGCCCTACTCCTGATCAACCCGCACACGAGCTTCTTCTTCCGCTCCGAGCAGCAGGTGACGAGCGGCGATGGCCTGAACGCATATGGCGCTTCCACCTGGGGCCAGTTTTTCATCTACCAAGGCTTCAACGACCACGCAGGCTGGATGCATACGTCGAGCGGTGTCGACGTGGTCGACGAATTCGCCGAGAAGGTGGAGCGCAAGGGCAAAGGTTATTGTTACCGCTACGGAAACGACTGCCGTACAGTGGGGCTGAGGCCCGTAACCGTCCGCTATCGAAAGGCCGACGGCACGTTCGCCTCACGCGAGTTCGAAACATTCCGCACGCACCACGGTCCGATCGTCCGCGAGGCAGCCGGTCGATGGATCGCCTTCTCCATGATGGACAAGCCGGTCACGGCGCTGGAGCAGAGCTTTCTCCGAACCAAGACGAAAGACCTCGCCGACTTCCTGAAGGTCGCGGAGCTCAAATCGAACAGTTCGAACAATACAATATTTGCGGACGATAAGGGCGAGATCGCCTATCTCCACCCGCAGTTCGTTCCGAAGCGAAGCGACACGTTCGACTATGAGAAGCCGGTGGACGGCAGCGACCCGGCCACCGATTGGGGCCCGCTTCACGCACTGAACGAGCTACCAAGCGTCCTCACGCCGTCGAACGGTTGGGTGCAGAACACGAATGCCTGGCCTTATCGCGCCGCCGGGCCCAACAGCCCCGATCCGAAGACTTTCCCTAAATACATGGATGTATTCGGCGAGAATTGGCGCGGATTGCATGCGCAGCAGCTTCTTGGTGCGAGCAAGGATTGGTCCCTCGACAAGCTGCAGGCGGCCGCGTTCGACAGCTTCCAGCCCGGTTTTGCCGACCTGATCCCGCCATTGATCAAGGCTTACGATGCGCTGCCCAAGAAAGATGCACGCCGCGATGCACTCGAAGGCCCGATCAACCTCTTCCGCGGCTGGGACTATCGGTGGAGCGCGGGCTCGCCGGCTCAATCGCTTGCGATGTACTATGGCGGCGAGCTGCGAAAAACGCTCGACCCTCCAAAAGGCGAGGAAAGCAACAAGATCTACATGCGCATGGCCAAGGACACGACGCCTGCACAGAAGCTGCAAGCGCTCGGCGACGCAGCCGCGCGGATCAAGAAGGACTTTGGCTGGACGCAAGTGCCTTGGGGCGAGATCAACCGTTTCCAGCGCATCTCGCCCGCGATCGACCATCCATTCACAGACGCTTCTCCCAGTACGCCGATCCCCTTCGCCTGGGGCGTTTACGGCTCGCTCGCGTCGTCAAGCGCGAGCCCCAAGCCGGGCACACGCAAATGGTACGGCACCAGCGGCAACAGTTTCGTCGCGGTCGTCGAGTTCGGGAAAAAATTACGCGCTAGAGCGGTTACCGCCGGGGGCGAGAGCGGGGATCCGGCATCGAAACACTTCAATGACGAGGCGGAGCGCTACGCGACCGGCAATCTCCGCGAGGTTTATTTCTACCCCGAACAGCTCAAGGGGCATGTCGAGCGCACTTATAAGCCCGGCGACTAGCGGATCGCTTCAAGCTCCACACCGCGCGTTTCGCGCGCAAGCAACGCACTTATCGCGCTGATCACGCAGGCAACGGCCACATAGATGGCGACGGGCGTTGCCGAGCCATATTGCTTGTACAGCCAAAGCGCGATCATCGGCGCGAGCGAACCTGCAACGATCGACGTCAGCTGATAGGCGATCGAGACGCCCGAATAGCGGATGCGTGTCGGGAAGAGCTCGGCAATGAATGCTGCCTGTGGGCCGTACATCGCTCCGTGCAAGACCAGGCCGACGACCAGCGCCAGGACGATCGACCCATTGTTGCCGCTTCCGAGCAGCCCGAACATGATGAAGCTCCAGATCGCAAGTCCGAATGCGCCAAGCGCATAAACCGGCCGACGCCCGATCCGGTCTGACAGAAGCGCGAGCAAGGGTATCGCGAAGAATTGCACGGCGGCACCGATCAGCAGTGCGTTGAGCGCCAGGCTCCTGCTCTCCTTCGACACATCGACGAGATAGGTGAGCGAGAAGACGGTAAGGATGTAATAGGAGATGTTCTCGCCAAGCCGCAGTCCCGCGCCGAGCACCAGCGCCTTGGGACGTTCGCGAAGGACCTCCATCGCCGGCACCTTGGCCGGCGCTTCCGCGGCTTCGACTTCCGCTTCGAACATCGGGCTCTCGGCGACTTGGGTACGGATGTACCAGCCGACGATAACCAGCAATGCCGACAGGACGAACGGCACTCGCCAGCCCCAGTCGAGAAACTCGGCCTCGGTCTGAACCGCCGCCATGATCGCGAGGACGCCCGCTGCGAGCAGATTGCCCGCGGGGACACCCGCCTGCGGCCAGCTCGCCCAGAAACCGCGCCGTGCGGCATCGCCATGCTCGGCCGCCATGAGCACCGCCCCGCCCCATTCTCCGCCAACTGCGAAGCCTTGAACGAGCCGCAAGGCAATCAATGCGATCGGCGCCCAGGCACCGATCTGGGCGTAGGTGGGAAGCAGGCCGATGAAGATCGTAGCAACGCCCATCAGGACAAGGCTCAGCATCAGCAAGCGCTTGCGTCCGATGCGGTCGCCGAAATGGCCGAAGACGATCCCGCCCACGGGCCGCGCGACAAAGCCTAGCGCATAAGTGGCGAAGGCCAGCAAAGTCCCCGTCAGCGGGTCGAATTCGGGGAAGAACAGCTTGTTGAAGACGAGCGCAGCGGCGGATCCGTAAAGGAAGAAGTCGTACCATTCGATGGTCGTGCCGATGAGGCTCGCCATCACCACGCGCCGAAGCGGCGTTGTCTCGCTACTCGCCATTACTCTCCCCTACGCTCTCCTCGGGCAGCGTAGCGAAGCGATGCAGCCGATGGCTAGCCCGCGAAGCGGTCCGTCGCGCGCACGAGACCGTCGAGAATCCCCGGCTCGTTGAACAAATGCCCGCCGTCCGGGATGATGTTGAGCTCGACCTCCGGCCACGCCTGCTTCAGCGCCCAGGCAGCACGCGGCGGAGTGCAGGTATCGTGGCGGCCCTGGACGATCACGCCAGGAATGCCGCGCAGCTTCTCGACCCCCTTGAGCAGCTGGCCTTCCTCGAACCAGCCCTGGTTGGCCATGTAATGGTTCTCGATCCGCGCGACCGCAACGGCAACGTCGGGGCTCGTGAAATGCTCGACCGTCTCCGGACTTGGAAGAAGCGTGACGATGTCGCCCTCCCACTTGCTCCAGGCCTTGGCGGCGCGAAGCTGTTCGTCCTGGTCGTTGCCCGTCAGGCGCTTGCCGTAGGCCGCGACCATGTCGCCACGCTCCGCCTCGGGAATCACTGCTTCGAACTCGTCCCATTTGTCGGGATAGACCGACGAGGCGCCACCGAACGAATACATCCAGTCGATCTCATACTGATCGAACAGGAAGATGCCGCGGAGGATGATCTCCGTGACCCGTTCCGGATAGGTCTGCGCATAGGCGAGCGAAAGCGTCGAGCCCCAGCTTCCGCCGAAGACCTGCCACTTGTCGGCCTTCGACACCTGGGTTCGAAGCTTTTCGATGTCGTCGACGAGGTCCCAGGTCGTGTTGTTCTCCAGGCTGGCATAGGGCGTCGACTTGCCGCAGCCGCGCTGGTCGAAGACCAAAATCTTGTACTTGTCGGGGTTCCATTGCCGGCGATGGTCCGGAGACGATCCGCCTCCGGGCCCGCCGTGTAGCATGACGGCAGGCTTTCCGTCGGGATTGCCGGTCAGCTCCCAATAGAGGCTGTGGCCGTCGCCGACGTCGAGCATGCCCGTCTCATAGGGCTCGATCTCCGGATAGAGGCCCCGGCGCTGCCTGGTCTGCATGTCCATCAGAAGCTGAACTCCTCGTAGATGCGCGACACGTCGCCATTCCACTCATTCGCAAACTTGTCGAGCAGGCGATCTGCAGGCGTCACGCCGGTTGCGACGACTTCCCGAAGCGGATCGAGAAAGCCGCTTTCATTGTCCCCAGCCGAATTGAGGCGTGCGCGCCGGCTGAGGCCTTCGGTTGCGATCTCCAGCACCTGAGCCGCGAGGTCCTGCACCGTTCCGCCGCCCGGCGAAGTCGTGTTCAGGGCCGTTTTTGGAACATCATGGCGGAGGCGCGTGCGTTCCTCGATGCTCCAGTCCTTGACCAGATCCCACGCAGCATCGAGCGCGGTTCCGTCATACAGGAGTCCCACCCAGAGCGCCGGAAGCGCGCAGATCCGGCCCCAACGCCCACCGTCGGCACCGCGCATCTCGAGGAAGCTTTTGAGCCGCACCTCTGGGAAGATGGTCGACAGATGGTCCACGAAATCCGACAGACGCGGCTTCTTCCCGGGGAGTTGCGGCAGCCCGCCGTCGATGAAAGCGCGGAAGCTCTCGCCCGCGGCGTCGATGTACTTTCCTTCGCGATAAACGAAGTACATCGGCACATCGAGCGCATAGTCGAGGTAACGTTCGTACCCGAACCCGTCCTCGAAGACGAAGGGCAGCATTCCCGTTCGGTCTGGATCGGTATCCTCCCAGATGTGGCTGCGGAAGCTGCGGTAACCGTTAGGCTTGCTCTCAGTCAGCGGGGAATTGGCGAAGAGCGCGGTCGCCACCGGTTGAAGTGCCAGGCCGACGCGAAACTTCTTCACCATGTCGGCTTCTGAGCTATAGTCCAGGTTAACCTGAATGGTACAAGTACGAAGCATCATGTCGAGCCCGAGGTTTCCAACCTTGGGCATGTAGTTCAGCATGATCTTGTACCGGCCCTTGGGCATGACGGGCAGATCCGAACGGGCCTTGTCCGGCCACATACCGAGTCCGAGGAAACCAAGGCCGAGTTCATCGCCGACCATCTTGCACTGGCCGAGATGGCGCGCCGCCTCGGCGCAGGTCTGGTGGAGCGTCTCTAGCGCCGCGCCCGAAAGTTCGAACTGACCGGCGGGCTCCAGGCTGATCGTGCCGTCGTTTCCAGACAGCGCGATGACGTTCCCGTTCTCGACGACCGGCTCCCAGCCGAAGCGCGTGAGGCCGTTCAGAAGGTCGCGAATGCCCCCAGGCTCGTCATAGCTCGGAGCGCGGTGATCGGCGCAGCGATAGACGAACTTTTCATGCTCAGTGCCGATGCGCCAACGCTCGGCCGGCTTTTCCCCTTTCGCGAACACCGACAGCAGGTCGTCGCGGCTATCGACCATCCGATGAGTTTCAGGCGTGTCGTCGGTGCGCTGGGTCATTGGCAGCGGCGCTTAGCTTCGCGCATGGAGCCGCGCCAGCACTTCCGCTTTATGGCCTCATAAGTCAGCGCCAGTCACCGGCGACCGTCATGTAGGCCGCAAGCGCGGCGAGCGCGGCCGTCTCCGCCCGAAGGATGCGTGGGCCAAGGGAGAGCGGGACCGCGTTCGCCGCCAAACGGATTGCGGCCCTCTCCTCGTCGGTGAAGCCGCCTTCCGGTCCAGTCAGGATCATTGCCGGGCCGGACTTGAATGCCGAGGATGCGGCCTCGCCGCCCGCTTCGTCGGCGAAGTAAAGCGTTCGGCCAGCGTCCCGGATTTCGAGGAACTTCCTCAGCGGCAGCGGCTCCGCAATCACCGGAAGCCGCGTCCGACCACATTGCTCGGCGGCCTCGATGGCAGTCGCTTCCAGCCGCTCCAGCTTGACTCGCTCCGCGATGGTTCGCTGCGTCATCACCGGAACAAGCCTCGCCACGCCAAGCTCCGTGGACTTCTCGACCAGCCAGTCCGTCTGGTTGCGCTTCACCGGTGCGAAGGCGAGCCAGACATCGGGGATCGTCTCAGCCTCGCGCGTTCGGCGCTCGACGTTGAGCGCCATGCGCTTTTTCCCGGCTTCCGCGATCCGGGCCAGCCATTCGCCCGAGCTTCCGTCGAAAACCAGCAGCTCCGAGCCTTCGCTCAGCCGCATCACGTTGCCGAGATAATTCGCCTGCGCTGCATCGAGCTCAATCCGGGCGCCTTGATCCAGCGGCTTGCGGACGAATAGCCTCGGCAAGCTCTTCAGGGGCCAGGCGGGGGTTGCAGGCATGCCCGCCTCCTACTTAGGTGCAGCCGTGACCGCCACCACCGACATCGTCCCCGACAGCGAGCGTAGCGGCTTCATCGGCGCGCTACCGCCGCCGCTGCGGCCCTACGCTTCGCTCGCGCGGCTAGACCGGCCAATCGGGACCTGGCTGCTCTACTGGCCATGCGCGTGGAGCATGGCGCTGGCGGGCGTCGGAAGTCGATGGGACCTGTTCCTGTGGCTATTTCTCGGCGCCTTTGCGATGCGCAGCGCGGGTTGCGTCTACAACGACATCGTCGACCGCGACCTCGACAAAAGGGTCGAGCGAACCCGCCTAAGGCCGTTGGCGAGCGGGAGGGTTTCGGCCCGTTCGGCGTGGATCCTGATCGGCCTGCTCTGCGCAATCGGATTGCTTGTGCTGGCGCAGCTGAACGTCACGGCGGCGCTCATTTCGCTCGCTAGTGTCGCGCCTGTCGCAGCCTATCCGTTCATGAAGCGGATCACCTGGTGGCCCCAGGCGTGGCTGGGTCTCGTCTTCTCCTGGGGCGCACTGGTGGGCTGGCCCGCCGTGAAAGGGAGCCTGGACTGGCCGCCCATTCTCCTCTGGTTGGCGAGCATCGCGTGGGTCATCGGCTACGACACGCTCTACGCGATCCAGGACATCGAGGACGACGCGCTGGTCGGCGTGAAGTCGTCGGCGCGAAGGCTGGGCGACAAGGCGCCGGTCGGGATCGCCGTCTTCTATGCCGTCGCACTTTTGCTTTGGGGCTCTGCGATCTGGGCGATTCGTCCCGACGCATTGGCCTTGTTGGCCCTTGGCCCCGCCGGCCTGCATCTCGCGAACCAGGCCCTGCGAGCAGACCCGAAGGACGGCGAGCTCGCGCTTCGCCTCTTTCGGTCGAACCGGACGACGGGCTTCCTCGTTTTCCTGGGCATGCTGGTCGTCGGCCTCTCCAGCCGCTAGTCGCGAGTGCATGCTGTCCGTGGAAAAAGCTCAGGCATGCGCCGAAGCGCTTGTCGAGAAAGCGCGCAATAAAGGTGCTGACGCAGCCGACGCCGTCTATGTCGGCCAGGAATCGGAAAGCGTGCAGGTCCGCCTTCGCGAGCTGGAGCACGTCGATCGCTCCGAAAGCGAGGAGGTCGGACTTCGCGTGTTCATCGGGCAGCGTTCGGCAAGCGTCGCCTCCTCGGACTTCTCCGATGAATCGCTCGACGAGCTGATCCGCAGGGCCATTGCAATGGCACGCGAAGCGCCCGAGGACCCCTACGCCGGCCTCGCGCCGTCCGAACTGCTGGCGCAGGGTCCCTACCCGGACATCCAGTCGGAAGATGCAACGGAGCACGACCCCAGAGCCTTGCGCGAGCGAGCATTATCGGCCGAGGAAGCAGCGCTCGCCGTACTCGGCGTGACGAATTCCGGCGGGGCATCCGCCTCAACGACTTGCGGGACCATGGCCGTTTCAACGTCGGCGGGTTTCAGCGGGGGATATCGTTCAACCGCAACGAGCTGTTCCGCCAGCGTCATTGCAGGTCAGGGCTCCTCGATGCAGCGCGACCACGCGTGGCATGGCGCACGCCATCGCGACGACCTCGACCCGCCGGAAGTCATCGGCAAGCTGGCCGGCGAGCGCGCCGTGGCACGGCTGAATCCAACGAAGCCGAAACCAGGACGCTACCCGATCCTGTTCGATCCGCGGGTGGCCGCCTCTCTCCTTGGCCATTTCTCGGCCGCGATCACCGGCTCGTCCGTCGCCCGCAAGACGACCTTCCTGCTCGACAAGCTCGCCGAACAATTATTCGCCAGCGGTGTGAGCATCGTCGACGACCCGCTCCGAGCTCGCGGTCTGCGGTCCAGGCCATTCGACGGCGAAGGAGTTGCGGTTCGCCGTGAAGCCCTCGTGGACGACGGCGTCCTTACCACCTGGCTCGCCGACGCGGCCTCCGCCCGCCAGCTGGGAATCCGGCCGACCGGCCACGCCGTCCGGGCCGCGAGCGGGCCGCCCAGCGCCGGTCCAAGCAACCTTTACATCGAGGCAGGCACGCGCAGCCGGGAGGAACTTCTTGCGGCTTTCCCGGAAGCCGTCTTCGTTACCGAGCTGATCGGCCAGGGCGTGAACAGCGTCACCGGAGACTACAGCCGTGGCGCGGCCGGCTTCATGGTCCGCAATGGCGAGATCGCCGAGCCCGTCGCGGAGATCACAATCGCCTCCAACCTGCTCGACATGTTCGCGACGCTGGAGCCAGGGAACGACCTCCAGTTCCGCTACGGAGTGGATTCGCCCACCCTCCTGGTACCCGAAATGACAGTGGCCGCGGCCTAGTCCACATTTTCGACGACTGGCACTCCGAGCCGCATGACCTCGATCTTGGTGCAGCGGTCCATCACGACCTTGAGGCCCGCCGCTTCGGCTCGCGCGGCGGCTTCCTCGTTCACGATCCCCAGCTGAAGCCAGACAGCCTTCGCGCCGATAGCAATCGCCTCGTCAATGGCTTGCCCCGCCGCGATGGGCCGGCGAAAGATGTCGACGATGTCGATCGGCACGCCGATCTGCGCGAGGTCCCGCCAAACGAACTCACCGTGGACCCGCTCCCCGGTGATCTGTGGGTTCACCGGCAGCATGCGGTAGCCGTGGCGCTGCAGAAAGGCGGCGACGCCATAGGACGGCCGGTCTGGCCGGTCCGAGCATCCTACGACGGCAATGGTGCGCGCGTTCCTAAGTAGCTCGGCAATGTCTTCGTCCCGAGTGAGCGGCATGGGCGACCTCCTGACCGCTTCAATGCTTCAATGTCCTGCGGTTTCCAGTGCCTGAGCTACACGTGCCGCGAGCTCGGTGAATGCGGTCGCCTCCGGTCCGTCTCCTGCTGCGGGCGGATTGCCTGCATCCGACGCAGCCCGAACTGCTGCCGAGAGCGGTAGACGCCCGAGGAACGGCACGCCGATCTCCGCTGCGGCCGCTTCGGCGCCGCCGCTTCCGAACGGGTCTGAGCCCTCGCCACAATGGGGGCAGATGTAGCCCGCCATGTTCTCGACGATCCCAAGCACGCGAACGTCCATCTTGCGGAACAGGTCGATGGCTCGCGTCGCGTCGATCAGTGACAGGTCCTGCGGCGTCGAGACGATGATGGCTCCGTCCGGCCGCGACTTCTGGATAAGCGAGAGCTGCACGTCGCCCGTGCCAGGCGGAAGGTCGACGACGAGCACTTCCGTGTCGGCCCAGTCCGCCTCGATCAGCTTCGCCAGCGCGCCCGTAGCCATCGGTCCGCGCCAGGCGAGCGCATGCCCCGGTGAAACCAGCTGCCCGAGCGAAAGAAACCGGATCCCCTGCGCATCGACTGGGATCAGCCGGTCCTTTTCTGCCGTCGGCTTGGCGTCAGTGCCAAGCAAAGTGGGCTGCGATGGACCGTAGACGTCCGCGTCGACGAGCCCGACCTTCCGCCCGGCGCGTGCAAGCGCGATCGCCAGGTTGGCCGCGACGGTGGACTTGCCGACGCCTCCCTTACCGCTGCCGACCGCGATCAGCATGCGGTGCGGCTGCGATGCGGTCATTGCAACGCGGACCTCCCGCACGCTCTCGACGCGCATTGCCGCTTCCCGCAAATCGCTTTCGAGACGCTTGCGCTCAGGCTCGGCGAGGCCGGTCGCGTCGACTATCAGCGTTGCGACGCCGTCGGCGACTTTGCGGGATCGAATTCGCGTGGCGTCCGGATGTGCGTCAAGCGCGGACAAGGCTTCAGTGGTTTCAGACATTCGCACGCGAGATAGGCGCTCCCCTCCGGCTTGCCACTGTTTTTCGCCAATTGGCGTCCCTATAGTGTGTCCATGATAAGTCTTTCTGGGCTGGGGCCACGGGCGCGAGCCTTCTTCAGCGAAATCAAGGGACCCTGGGGCCCGGCCGGCGACGAGCCGGAAGGCGACGACGCTTCGCAGGGCGGCGGAGGCCCCTGGGGAGATACGCCGAAGCGCAAGAGAGCGGGAGTCTCCTCACCCCGGTCGGCAACCTCGCTCGATGAGCTTCTTCGCAAAAGCCGCGCACGCTTCGGTGGGGGCGGTGGCGGATTGCCGGGAAGACCGAGCGGCTCCCTTATTGGCTTGGCCATCGCGGGCGTGGTCCTGCTGTGGATCGTCTTTACCTCGATCCATATCGTCGCTCCGGGCGAACGCGGCGTCGTGACCTTGTTCGGCCGCTATAGCCACACGCTCGGGTCCGGCGTCAGCTTGACCTTCCCCTCCCCCATCAACCGGGTCCAGAAGATCGACGTCGAGAATATCCGCAACATCGAGCTTGGCTCCGCCAGCGCCGAGACGTTCGTGCTCACCGGCGACCAGAACATCATCGACATCGCTTATTCGGTTCGGTGGAACATCCGCGACCCCGAGCTCTATCTGTTCCAGCTCAAACAGCCGGATGAGACCATTCAGGAAGTCGCCGAAAGCGCCATGCGGGCAGTCATCGCCAACGTCTCGCTGAACGACGCGATCGGCGAGGGCCGCGGCCAGATCGAGAACCAGGTCGCCGAGAGAATGCAGACGATTCTCGACGCGTATCGTTCGGGCGTCGCCATCCAGGGTATCGCCATCCGCCAGGCGGATCCGCCGCAGGCGGTCAACGAGGCCTTCAAGAAGGTGACCGCCGCGCAGCAGGACGCCCAGTCATACATTAACCGGGCCAACGCCTATTCTCTGCAGCTGACGCAAAAGGCTCAGGGCGAGGCGGCCGCGTTCGATAAGGTCTACGAGCAGTACAAGCTGGCTCCGGACGTGACCCGCCGCCGCATGTATTACGAGACGATGGAGCAGATCCTGCCGAAGGTGCCGAAGACGATCATCGAGGCGCCGGGAGTCACTCCATACCTCCCGCTGCCGGAGGTCCAGAAACGGGCCCAGCAGAACCAGCAGCAGCAGGGGGGCGGCCAGTGACCGATTTCATTCGCGCCCGGCCGCTCATTAGCGCCGTTGTCGCAGTCCTCCTGCTGATGTTCGTCATCTCGGCCTTCCCGATCGTCTCGGAGACGAGGCAGGCTGTCGTGGTGCAATTCGGCAAACCGAGCCGCATTCTCGGCTCGACCCGGGCCGGCATCAATTTCCGCGTGCCTATGTTCGAGCAGATCGTCTGGATCGACAAGCGCGTGCAGTCGGTCGACATGGACCGGCAGCAGGTGCTCTCCACCGACCAGCGCCGCCTCGAGGTGGATGCATTCGCTCGCTATCGCATCGTCAATCCGCTGCTGATGTACATCCGCGCGGGCGACGAGGAGCGTTTGCGCAAGGCTCTCGTGCCAATCCTCGGTTCCGAGATCCGCAACGAGCTCGGCAAACAGCAGTTCGTCGCTCTGCTTTCGCCGGAGCGCCAGGGCGTGATGGAAAACGTCCGGCGGAGCCTCGACCGGATCGCCGCTCAATATGGCGCGCGGATCATCGACGTCCGGATCAAGAAGGCAGACCTGCCCGAAGGAACCCCGCTCGACGCCGCGTTCGACCGGATGCGCACGGCCCGCGAGCAGGAGGCCCGCTCGATTCTGGCTCAGGGCGCCAAACAGGCGCAGATCATCCGCGCCTCCGCGGATGCCGAGGCTGCGCGCGTTTACGCGGCCAGCTTTGGGAAAGACCCGGACTTCTACGAATTCTATCGGGCCATGCAGTCGTACCAGATCACGTTCCTGGGCGACGATCCGAACAATCCGCCCGCCGGGACAAACATCATTTTGTCGCCTGACAATGACTATTTGAAGGAATTCACTGGAAGAGGGCGCTGACCCGTTCAATTCGAGTTCAGGCTATCTATCTAGCCCCATTACGGGTGTTAAACGTGCAATTCATGGAGTTTTGATGAGAGCGAAGGAGTCCGGCACTGTGCGGTACGCCTACGGAGTTGCAACAGCGCTGCTT
>JBKPKE010000093.1:0-31149 GCA_046730955.1 Pseudomonadota bacterium | reverse complement strand
ACCCCGGAAGAGGCGCTCGCGGCAATGACCGTCAATGCCGCGCGGGCGCTAGGCCTCGCGCACGAAGTCGGAAGCGTGGCCGCAGGAAAGGCCGCCGACCTGGCCGTCTGGCACGTCGCTTCACTCGCTGAGCTGGCTTATTGGATTGGGCTGCCCGGACCTGAGCGCCGCATCTTCGCAGGGCGCGATGCATAGGCTCGCCGCGGCCGCGGTTGCCCTTGCCGCCTGGGCCGGTCTTGGGCTCCAGTTCGCGATGAACCTGGAGAGTTCGCAAACCGTCGTCGAGGCAATCTGGACCTTGCTGCGGTTCTTCACGATCATCACGAACCTGCTCGTCGCGCTGACGATGACGGCGGTTGCGGCCGGCCGCCGCGTTTCGCCGTTCATTCTCGCGGGCCTGACGCTTGCGATCGTTTTCGTCGGAGCCATCTACGTCGCTTTGCTGCACGGACTCGTCGAGCTGACCGGCCGCGCGATCCTGACCAACGCCTTGCTTCATTATGTTGTCCCGCTTGCGATGGCATTCTACTGGCTCGCCTTCGCTCCGAAGATCGGGCTCGGCCACCGAGATCCGTTGCGCTGGTCTGTCTATCCCCTCCTCTATCTCGCTTATGTGATCGTCCGCGGCTCGATCGACGGCCGCTATCCATATCCCTTCATCGACGTTTCGAGCCTGGGATACGGCCGGACCGTGCTGAACTCGCTCCTGCTGCTTATCGTTTATTTGCTCGCGGGTTTGGTGCTTGTCGTCATCGGCCGGGCTCTTGCTCGGCGCCGCGGTGCCCGGGGACCTATTGGGTAGCAGCCGCCGAAGCGCTAGAGGGCCCGGAAGAGGGGCGAAAGGAAAGCATTGAGCGACAGACGCGACAACAGCCGGCACATCCGCGCGCGCCGCGGGAGCGAGATCGTGGCGAAGAGCTGGACGACCGAAGCAGCGGTGCGGATGCTGATGAACAATCTCGATGACGAGGTTGCCGAGGATCCGCAGAGCCTGGTCGTCTATGGCGGAATCGGGCGCGCCGCGCGCAACTGGCAATGCTTCGACATGATCGTGGAGACGCTGGAGCGGCTCGAGGACGACCAGACTCTCCTCGTGCAGTCGGGCAAGCCGGTTGGCGTCTTTCGCACCCACAAGGATGCGCCGCGAGTTCTAATCGCCAACTCGAACATCGTTCCGAAATGGGCGACCTGGGAGTGCTTCAACGAGCTCGATCGCAAGGGGCTCATGATGTACGGCCAGATGACGGCCGGCAGCTGGATCTACATCGGAACTCAGGGCATCGTCCAAGGTACGTACGAGACGTTTGCCGAGATGGGCCGCCAGCATTTCGGCGGAAACCTCAAGGGCAAGTGGATCCTGACGGCGGGTCTGGGTGGAATGGGGGGAGCGCAGCCGCTCGCCGCAGTCATGGCAGGCGCTCACTGCATCGCAATCGAATGCCAGGAAAGCCGCATCGAGAAGCGGCTGGAGACGCGTTATCTGGACCGGCGGGCGACCAGCATCGAAGAGGCGCTGCAGATCGTCCGCGAGGCAGAGGAGCCGACAAGCGTCGGCCTGCTCGGCAATGCCGCCGAAATACTTCCGGAGATGCTCAAGCGCGGCATCCGCCCGGACGCGCTTACGGATCAAACGTCAGCGCACGATCCTGCAAACGGCTACTGCCCGGCCGGCTGGAGCGTCGCGAAATGGCAGGAGATGCGCGAGCGCGATCCCGCCGCAGTCGCGGAAGCAGCGCGCGCGTCCATCGCGACGCATGTGGAGGCGATGCTTGCGTTCAAGGACATGGGTGTCCCGACGTTCGATTACGGCAACAACATCCGCCAGGAAGCGAAGGACATGGGCGTCACCCATGCGTTCGATTTCCCCGGTTTCGTTCCCGCCTATGTGCGCCCGCTATTCTGCCGAGGCGTGGGACCGTTCCGCTGGGTCGCGCTCTCAGGCGATCCCGAAGACATCCACCGTACCGATCAGAGGGTGAAGGAACTGATCCCCGACGATCCGCACCTCCATCGCTGGCTCGATATGGCGCGTGAGCGGATCGCCTTCCAGGGACTTCCAGCGCGCATCTGCTGGGTGGGTCTCGGGCAGCGCCACCGCCTCGGCCTCGCCTTCAACGAAATGGTCCGTAACGGTGAGGTATCCGCGCCGATCGTCATTGGCCGCGACCATCTCGACAGCGGATCGGTCGCGTCCCCGAACCGTGAGACCGAAAGCATGATGGACGGCAGCGACGTTGTTTCCGACTGGCCGCTGCTCAATGCGCTTCTCAACACGGCTAGCGGTGCGACCTGGGTATCGCTGCACCACGGCGGAGGCGTCGGGATGGGCTATTCCCAGCATTCGGGCATGGTGATCGTGGCGGACGGCACGGACGATGCCGCGCGCCGGCTGGAGCGGGTGTTGTGGAACGATCCCGGCACGGGTGTCATGCGCCACGCGGATGCCGGCTACAGGATCGCTGTCGACTGCGCCCACGAGCAGGGGCTCGACTTGCCGATGGTGGGCGCATGAAGCTCGATCCGACGAGAATTGATCTAGCCACGCTTCGCCGCATCTGGGCGGGAGCAAGCGCGCGTCTCGATGACGCGTCGATGCAGCGCGTGGCGGATGCGGCCCAATCGGTGGAGCGCATCGTCTCGGGCGGCGACACCGTTTACGGCGTCAACACGGGCTTCGGCCTGCTCGCCAGCACGCGCATTCCGGACGATCGGCTGGCCGAGCTTCAGACCAATTTGATCCTGTCCCACAGCGCGGGCCTCGGCGATCCGTTGCCGCGTCACGTCACGCGCCTCATGATCGTCCTGAAGCTTCTCGGCTTGGGGCGCGGCTACAGCGGTGTCCGTCCGCTTGTGATCGAGGCACTGGAATCGCTGCTCGAACATGACGCCATGCCGCTGATCCCGGCTCAGGGCAGCGTCGGGGCGTCAGGTGACCTGGCGCCGCTCGCACATATGACGTCGGCGTTAATGGGCTACGGCAACATGGACGTTGCGGGCGAAACATTGCCGGCGGGAGGGGCCCTTGAGCGCCTCGGCATGGAACCGCTGCAGCTTGGGCCGAAGGAAGGCCTGGCGCTCATCAACGGAACGCAGGCATCTACTGCAATCGCCCTCGATGCATTGTTCGCTGGCGAGCGGGTCTTTTCCGCGGCAGTTGCCGCCGGCGCCCTCTCCGTCGATGCGCTCAAGGGCAGCGCCAAGCCCTTCGATCCGCGCATCTCCGAGCTTCGCGGCCAGCCCGGGCAGATCCGTGTCGCCGAAGCCATCCGAGGCCTGCTCGAAGGCAGCGAAATCATCGCCAGTCACGCCCGTTGCGGGAAGGTGCAGGATCCCTACAGCTTCCGGTGCCAGCCCCAGGTCATGGGCGCCGCCCTCGACCTGCTCAGCAACGCCTCTCGTACGCTCACGATCGAAGCTGGCGCGGTCACCGACAACCCGATCCTTTTTCCCGACAAGGACACGGCCATTTCGGGGGGCAACTTCCACGCCCAGCCGGTGGCGTTCGCCGCAGACACGATTGCAATGGCTTTGTGCGAGGTGGGATCGCTTTCGGAACGCCGCGTCGGAGTATTGATCGACCCGAAGATGAGCGGCCTTCCGCCCTTCCTCACCGAGGATTCGGGTGTCAATTCCGGCCTTATGATCCAGCAGGTTACGGCGGCCGCTCTGGTCAGTGAGAACAAGAGCCTCGCATTTCCGGCCAGCGTCGATTCCATCCCGACATCCGCCGGACAGGAGGATCATGTCTCGATGGCCCCGATCGCCGCCCGCAAGGCGGGGCAGATCGCGCGGAACGCTGCCGGTGTCATTGCGGTAGAGTTGATCGCTGCGGCACAGGGCGTGGATTTCCACTCTCCGCTAAAGACCGGCGCAAAGCTTCAATCGGTTCATGCCAAGGTCCGCGAGATCAGTCCGCGCTTCCATTCTGATCGCTATTGGGCCGACGAAATGGCCGCTCTTCAAGCCGCCGTGCTTGCGGGGGAGGTTGGCGGCGAACTGATCGCGCTCAGCTGACGCGAGTCCAGCGCTGTTCCTTGCAAAGCAGGCCGGCAACCGCGCAGCCGCGAATGACCATGACATTGGGTCCGGTCTGCCGGACGGTCGCCGAGCCCGTGATGTTCCGCTTCGGCTCGTAGGCGCGGCCCTTGTAAATTCCATCGCCACTCGGCCGGAGCTCGCTAAGGACGCGGGTGCCGGGCTCGGCGCCCTTCTCGCGGTTTTTGGGCGATGCCCAGCTCACAGTTCCGCAATATGCGTCTCCGCACCGAGCGACATGCACGATGACGCTGCGCTTCGGATTGGTCCACTTGCCCTCGAGGGCCTGTGCGGATGCAGCCGTCGGCACGAGAGCCACGGCGGCCGCTGCGATGCTCACGAGGATCCGTTTCATGCCGCGAGGCCTAGCCGAGCAATGCGGCAAGAATGGTTCGCTGGAATTGCTGTCAGATGAACGAACTAGGGCTTTGTTCGAGCGCTCTTCTGACGTCTTCCGCGCTGTAGGGCTTCGAAATCGTCGGTACGGCGGCGAATTCTTCCGGGTGAGACCGGTCGCCGTAGCCCGTGGCGAAGATGAACGGCACGCTGCGGTCCGCGAGCAATGTAGCGATCGGATAGCTCAACGTGCCGTGCACATTGACGTCGAGAATCGCCGAATCGACGCGTTCGCGATCGATCAGTTCACGAGCTTCCTCGATCTGCGAAGCAAACAGGACCGAGGCGCCTTGCTGCGACAGCATGTCCTCCAACGCGAGGCCAATGATCGGCTCGTCTTCGAGGATCAGGACAGTTGAGCCTTCCAGCGTCACTCAGAGACGGTCGGCAGCTTGGCGTGGATGGTGCATTTCAGGCCGATCTCGCGGAAGTCGAGCGTCACCTGGCTGCGCAGCTCGGCCGATAGCCCGCGCTCGATCAGGCGGGTTCCGAACCCACGACGGGTAGGTGCAATGACGGCCGGACCGCCTTCCTCGGTCCACTCTATGGCAACGTCGACGAGCTTTTCCGCACCCGGCGATGCGGTCCATCGTACGTCGACCGTTCCCGTCTCCTTGGACAGCGCCCCATATTTGATGGCGTTGGTACAGAGCTCGTGAATGGCCATGGCCAGCGACACGGCGGTCTGAGGCGCGAGGAGAATGTCGGGCCCGTGGATCGCGACCCGCTTCGCATTGGCCCCAGCCGTTGCCGCAACCGACGCTTCGATCGTTTCGAAAAGCCCTGCGCTTTCCCAATTCTCCATGGTCAGCAGGTTGTGGGCGGCTGAAAGCGCATTCAGCCGCGCGTCGAAGCTCTCCCGAGCCACCGCCGGCTCAATGCGGTCGTTGAACGATTGCATCGCCAGCGCCTGAACGATGGACAAAGTATTCTTCACCCGATGGTTCAGCTCGTGAATCAGGAGTCGCTGATGCTCCTCCGCCCTGCGTTGTTCGGTGACGTCGTGGCCCTGCACGAAGACGCCGGTGATGTCGCTGCCAATGCTGATCGGCTGATAGATGAAGTCGAGGAAGCGCTCTTCCAGCGGCCCGCCGCTTTCAGCCTCCAGCATGACACTCACGCCCCGCCCGATGTACGCCTCACCAGTTCTCTGGACCTGTTCCAGCAACGTCACGAAGCCCTGATCGACGACTTCCGGAAGGGCCTCGGCGACGGTCTTGCCAACGACATCCCGCCCGCCGACGAGGCGACGGTAAGCAGCGTTGGCGAATTGGAACCGAAGCTCGGGGCCAGCGATGACTGCGATAAAGCCGGGAGCCTGTTCGAATAATGTTCGCAAGCGCCGGGTTTCCTGCGCCAGCGACTGGTTGGCTTCCTGAACCGCATGGGCGCGCTGGAAGACTCCGACCTCGTCGCGAGCATAATGTCCGGCCTCTGCAGCGAAGGTTCGGAGCTGCTGAAGCTCCGTTACGTCCACGGTATGCTGAAGGATGTACGCGACCTCGCCGGCAATGAGCAAAGGGGTGTGCGTCGCACTCCAATAGCGTTCTTCTAAGTCGCCAGACGGCTGTGCGATATCGTAGCGTATGAGGGCGAGCTCGTCCCGTTCACGCGTTCGGAGGACGCGGTCGAATGAATTTTGCAACGCCTTGTGACTTTCGGACTCCGGATCGCTCGGGAAGGCGTCGAACATGGGGCGCCCGACGAGATCGCCGCGATCGCGCATCGTCGTTGCGAGATAGGCTTCGTTCATGGTGACGATGGTGAGGTCCGGCGCAACAAGCACGTACGGATTCGGCGAGGCGCCGAAAAGGGTTTCGAAGTCGATTGAAAGCGGCCGCGCAAGCATGAAGGAGCTCCGTCGCTGCGCGGCAAAGGCACCGACGGCGAGTACGCAGGATGGGCGTTCGCAGGTTTGAAGTCAAACTCGTTGCGGGCGCGAATTGAGAAAAGTTAGTGGAAATCCCGTGACTTGGGGATGACGTCAACGTCTCGCGGATGCGATGCCGCGGGCGGTTTCCAGCTCCCGGCGCCATCGCCTTGATTGAGGGTCGTCGGCATCAATTCGTCGCTCAGGTGGCGGAGCATATGGGTGTGATCCTCCAGCTTGCGGGCGACGAGATGGATGACGCCGTCGTCCTCGTCGTTCTGGATGATCCCGTGCACAGCCATCAGCCGCGAACCCATGACGATCTTGCGCTGCGTGTCGAACACGTCGGGCCAGATGACGAGATTGGCGATGCCCGTCTCGTCTTCCAGCGTGATGAAGCAGACACCCTTGGCGCTGCCCGGCCGCTGGCGGATCAACACCAGGCCCGCCATCGACACACGCTTTCCATCGCGAATGCGGGGGAGACGGTCGGCGGTGACGAACTTCTGCGTGGCATAATGCTCACGAAGGAAGCCCATTGGATGCGCCTTCAGGCTGAGGCGAATCGTCTGATAATCGTTCACGACATGCTCGCTGAGCGGCATTGCGGGGAGCTTCGCGGGCGCCAACTCGGCACCTTCGTCACGAGCATCCGCAGCGACGAATAAAGGCAGGCCCGGAGCCTGCTTGAGTGCTCGCGCATCCCATAGAGCCGCCCGGCGGTCGAGCGCCATCGAGCGGAAGGCGTCCGCAGCCGCCAGCCGCTGGATTGCATGGACCGGCACCCCGCCACGGATACGTAGGTCTTCGACGCTGTCATATGGTCTGGCTGCAGCCACTAGATCGGCCGCCTCCCGGTGAAGCCCTTCGACTTGGCGGAAACCGAGCCGCAGCGCACCGTCTTCCAGCGTGCAATCCCAGTCGCTGTGGTTCACATCCACCGGCAGCACCTCGACACCATGCTCCTTCGCATCGCGGACGATCTGTGCCGGCGCGTAAAACCCCATCGGTTGCGAATTGAGCAGGCCGCAAGCGAAGGCCGCCGGATATTTCCATTTGATCCAGCTCGACACGTAGACAAGGTGCGCGAAGCTCGCCGCGTGGCTCTCGGGGAAGCCATATTCACCGAAGCCCTTGATCTGGTCGAAGCAGCGTTGCGCGAAATCGGGGTCATAGCCACGCTCGACCATCCGCCCGACCATCTTGTCCTGCAGGACCTCGATGTTCCCTCGGCTGCGGAAGGTCGCCATCGCCTTGCGCAGCTGGTTCGCTTCCTCGGAACTGAACTTCGCCGCATCGAGCGCGATCTTCATCGCCTGTTCCTGGAAGATCGGGACGCCGAGCGTCCGCCCCAGGATCTTCTCCAACTCGTCAGGCGGGCCATGTTCGGGGTCAGGGCAGGGGAAGGTCACCGGCTCCTTGCCCGCGCGCCGCTTCAAATAGGGGTGGACCATGTCGCCCTGGATCGGGCCGGGCCGAACGATCGCGACCTCGATGACCAGGTCGTAGAATTTACGGGGTTTGAGACGCGGAAGCATGTTCATCTGCGCCCGGCTCTCGACCTGGAACACACCCAGCGAGTCC
This sequence comes from Pseudomonadota bacterium, assembly GCA_046730955.1. Classification (GTDB taxonomy): domain Bacteria; phylum Pseudomonadota; class Alphaproteobacteria; order Sphingomonadales; family Sphingomonadaceae; genus Sphingomicrobium. The sequence continues at coordinate 23,264 of JBKPKE010000093.1, read as the reverse complement.
CCCTTGCAGAGCATGTCGTAGACTTGCCGTTCCTCCTGCGGGACGGTCGCCAGTTCGAAGCGCTCGCCGTGGTGCTCTGCAATCAGGTCGAAGCATTTGCGAATGCAGGTCAACATTCCGAGCGCGAGCACGTCTATCTTGAGGATACCGAGCTCCTCAATGTCGTCCTTGTCCCATTCGATGAAGGTTCGGTCCTCCATCGCGCCGTTTCCGATCGGCACGGTTTCGGTCAGCGGCCGTTCGGTCAGGATGAAGCCGCCGACATGCTGCGACAGGTGCCGCGGCATTCCGATCAACTGCTTGGCAAGCATCATCGTTCGCTTGAGGTGCGGGTCGTCCAGATTGAGGCCGGCATCCTTCGCCCGTTCTTCCGCGACTTCGGCCTCCATGCTGCCCCAGTAGTTGGAGGCGATGGCGGCGCAGACATCTTCGGAAAGGCCCATCACCTTGCCCACTTCGCGAACGGCCGAGCGCGGGCGATAATGGATGACGGTCGCCGCGATCCCGGCGCGGTCGCGACCGTATTTGTCGTAGATGTGCTGGATCACCTCCTCACGGCGCTCATGCTCGAAATCGACGTCGATGTCGGGAGGCTCCCGGCGCTCTTCGGAAATGAAGCGTTCGAACAGGAGATCGCTGGTCGCCGGATCGACCGCGGTGATCCCGAGGCAATAGCAAACGGCGCTGTTCGCGGCGCTCCCACGGCCTTGGCACAGGATCGGCGGATCGAGGCTTCGAGCGAAAGCGACGATGTCGTGGACGGTCAGGAAATAGCGCGCGAAATCGAGCTTCTCGATCAGCTTCAGCTCATGGTTCAGCTGGGTAAGCACTTTGTAAGGAATGCGCTCGCCCCAGCGCTGATGCGCGCCCTGCCAGGTCAGAAACTCGAGATGCTGCTGCGGAGTGCGCCCGTCCGGGACCGTTTCCTTCGGATATTCGTAACGCAGCTCGTTGAGACTGAAATGGAGCGAATCCGCGAACTCGCGCGTCGCCGAAATGGCATGCGGCCAGCGCTCGAACAGGCGCACCATTTCCTCCGGCCACTTCAAATGTCGCTCGGCATTGGGATTGAGCAGATAGCCCGCCGTTGCGATCGTCACTTTCTCTCGAATGCAGGTGACGACGTCCTGTAGCGGCCTGCGGTCCGGCGCATGGTAATGGACGTCGTTGGTGGCGAGGATCGTGCAGCCGTGACGGCGCGCAATGCGGTCGAGCCGTTCGATCCTCGTGTTGTCGTTTCCTCGGTAAAGCCAGCTGGCAGCGACGTGACGCAGTGACGTCAAAGCTTCACGCAGACGAGGCAATTGTCCTTCGAAATTATCAAGATCGTCCTGTGGCCAGGCGATGAAGGCGATGCCTTCGGAATGCGCCGAGACATCGGCAAGACTGATGTCGCACTCGCCCTTGTCGGCGCGCATCTTCCCGAGGCTAAGCAGCCGCGACAGCCGCCCATAGCCATCGCGATCGATCGGATAGGCCAGCAGCGAAGGCGCGTCGGTGAGGTCGAGCCGGCAACCGATCAGCGGCTTGAGGCCGACCGCATCGCAGGCGCTATGCATTCTAACGACCCCGGCGAGGGTGTTACGGTCGGCAATGCCGATGGCGTCGTAACCAGCCGACAAGGCCGTCCCCACCAGTTCGATCGCGTCCGACGAGCCACGCAGGAAGGAAAAAGGCGAGCTGACCCCAAGCTCGACATAGACGGAAGGCGAGATCGGCGGTGGAGGCATGTCGCCGGTCCGCACCAGCTTCAGCCGCGAAAAACCGGTATATTCAGGCATCAGCCGAAAAGCCCGTGGATGTACCATTCGGGAAGGCCGCCGCGCCCGTCGCCGATCACGCCTTCACGGTAGATCCAGTAGCGGCGCCCGGCCTGGTCCTCGACGCGATAATAATCCCGCAGCCGCGCAGTCGACGGCTGCCGCCACCATTCGGGGGCGATCCGTTCCGGCCCTTCGACGCGGGCGATGTCATGCACCGCGCGGCGCCAGACGAAGCGGCGCGGCATGCCTTCGGGTGTCGCATAAACAACGGCGATCGCTTCCGGCCGGTCGAGCAGGCGCTGCGGCCTCGTTTTCCCCTCTCGTTCAGGGGAGGGGGCAGGGGGTGGGGTTAGCGCCGACACCCATCCGCTCGCCCGCTCGGGCAAATGGCTTTCATGCGGCTGCGGGCGGCGCACCTTGTCCGCTCCGAGCTTGACGCTCAGCCGGTCGATCAGCCGCGCCACCTCGCGTGTCCCGGTCGGGTCGTCCACCAGGCTGTCCTGCGCCGACGCAAGCTCTTCCGCCCAATCCGCCTGCAGGGCGAAGGCATCGAAGCCGAAGCCGGGGTCGAGCGCCGCTGCCTTGTCGGCCAGCAATCGCTGGAGATGCTTCGGTTCGCGGCTGGGAATGGCGGTCGCGACCGAAGCAACGGCAGTGCTTCCGTCGACGCGAAAGCCGATCAGGGCGAGGCGACGAGCGCCGAGATGCCGCTTCTGCAGTTGGCGGATGAGATCGGGAATCAACCGTTCGAGCGCCTGCGCCGGTGCTTCTGGATGGGTCGCAGGCTCTTCCAGCTTGAGCAAGGCACGCGGCGGCCGGTTGCTGGAAACGGCAGTCAGCGGTTCCGGTTTGCGTCCAAGCGCTCGGTCCAGCGCATCGACCGGATTGTCCGCCTCGCGAAAGCGGCGGGCGAGCGAGCGGCGTTCGATCCCCGCGAGAAGCCCGATGGTCTTGAGGCCGAGGCGTTCAAGAGTCCGGTTTGCCTCGACCGGGAGTCGCAAAGCCGCGACAGGAAGGTCGGCGAGCTTTGCGCCCGTGTCCTTGCCGCAGATCACCGCCGCGGCTTTGCCGTAATGCGCGAGCGCCCAAGCCGCGGCAGCCGTCGGTGCAATCGCGACCCGTGTCGACATTCCGGCGACTGCAAATCGCGTCCGAACGTCCGCGACAAACTCCGCCTCGCCGCCGAAGAGATGCGCGACGCCAGTGACGTCGAGGCGCAGACCATCCTCGCCGTCCGCTTCGACCAGAGGCGACCAGCGTCCAGCCCAGCGTGCGAGCCTTTGCACGAGCGCCGCATCGCCTTCCGGATCGGCGGGAACCGTAACCAGCGAAGGCTCGAGCGCCCGGGCATCGGTCAGCCTCGCACCCGGGCGCGCTCCGCGTTCGGCAGCGGGCCTGGTAACTGCGTGGATGACGGGCCCATGCGCGCCTTCGATCGTCAGGACGACGGGATCTTCAGGCCCGAAGTCGCTCGTCCTTGCCCAGCGCTCCACCGCCAGATGCGGCAACCAGATGGAAAGCACCCGTCTCATGGGCGATGGTCCAATGGCCGGGTGGATGTCCGCGTGCGCGGAACAGCTCGGCAACCCAGGCAGAAGCTCCGGAAGCGCGGGGATCGAACGGATTGAGCAGCGATGGCCCGCTCGCAATGTGCCAGCGCATGCGTGCGCCGCTGAGATTTGCGGTGCCGCCAAGGCGCACCAGCCAGCAGGGTACATGGCTTCGCTCCGCAGCGACCGCGAGTCGGCGTGTTGCGGTGAAGTCGAGCGCTTGCGGGTCGCCCCACAGTTCGCCGACAACTCCGGAAAGGCCGGAGCATCTTAAACCTTCCTCCATAGCCCACAGCGCCGCGCGGGCATCCCGCGCCTCGACGTGGATGAGCTCCATATTGCCGAGACCCGGCGGATAGATCCGTCCGCTTTCGAGGATCGACATGCGCTCCTGCACCCAGAGCAAAGGCTTGCCTCGTTCAGTTTGCGCCAGCAGGAACCCCGTCCAGCCGGCATCGCGTGGGGAGACCGCGAACAGCTCCGACAAAGTGGGGCCGGGTGGCGCCGGCAAATGCCAGCGCGCACCCGGCAGGGGCGCGTCCGGGGCAGCTCCGGACGCGGGGGAGAGGGCCGCACGACTTCCGTCGCCGGCGACGAGGGACAAGCCTTTCGCCACACGACTCACAACGTTTCTGTTCTTCTTTTGTTCTTTATCTCTTGAGTCGTGACGGAGAGTCAATCTCGCGAATCGGAAGGCCTTTTTCGAATGGGTGCACGGCCTTCGGCGCGCGTCAGAAAGCGGTCGACCTCACCGACGATCCGAGCCAGCGCTGGGCGCCACAGGACCGCGCCCACGTGATAAGTATCGATCTCGACCGCATGATCGATCTCATGGGCGCGTCCCCGCGCGGCGTTCGGCGCGACGATGCCGTCACGGCGCGACCAGAAGGCCAGGGTCGGGACGGGCGGCTTGCCGTCCATTCGAGGAAAGGGCGGCTCGTTCACGTCATGGCCTGCGATCCGCTCGTACAGTTCGCAGATATTGGTGTTCGTCTTGTAGTCGCCTGAAAAAGGCGAGCAGAGCGTCACGACCGCCCGGATCTTGTTCGGATAACGATGCGCCAGCTCGCGTGCGAACATCCCGCCGAGGCTCCAGCCGACCAGCAGGATCGGACGCCCGTCATAGATAGTGTTCAGCCGCCGTTCGAGCTGGTGAAGAGTGTCGTGCCGTGCTCCGAGGTTGGTTCCAAGGCCCCAGGGGTGGACGCGCCAGCCCGCTCTCGCCAGCGCACGGCGCAGGTCCATCGTAGTCCGATCGCCGGCAAGGAATCCCGGAAGAACGAGCACCGGCGGCCCGTCCTCCGGGCCGCGAGGGCCTACGGGACCAAGCCCCGCAAGATATCTCGGAAGGTGCCAGGCAATCTCGCGCAAACGGTGCCAGCCCGGAGGAGCAAGATCGTCCGGATGGATCGCGCCCGCGGTGGCGACAATTGTCCGCGCGCTTTTCATGCAGTGAAGATGTGCTCTTTGCGTTGCCGAAACAATAAGTTTCGTCGAATTAACTGTGCCTTTTCAGGAACCTGTCGATTTCGCGCACCACATCTTTCGCGGCATGGGGGGAAATAGCGAAGGCCATGTGGTGGCAATCGAGCTCGACCTCGTCGTCCCTTTCATGATCGAGACCGCGAGCGGCGCGCGGCGCAATCAGACCGTCGCGGCGGGACCAGAGAGCTAAATGGGGAACCGGCGGTTTGTCCGTAATCCTCGGGAGCGGCGGGTCGAGCACGCTATGGCCTGCGATGCGTTCGTACAGCGGCCAGATAGTGTTCTGGCGCGGATCGCCGGAGAACGGCGATCCAAGCGTGATGACGGCTCGTACTCTTTCTGGATGGTAGCGGGCGAATTCGCGAGCGTAGAGCCCGCCCAGGCTCCAGCCGACGATCACCAGCTTGCGGTCGTATTTCAGCCCTTCGATACGTTCGCGGAGCCTGTCGATCGTGTCCCCGCGGGCACCGAGGTTCCAGCCCTGCTTCCAGCCGTGGACACGGTAACCGGACCGGGCCAGCTGGCGCCGCAGCGAGAAGGTTGTCTGGTCGCCGCAAAGAAAGCCCGGAATGACGAGCACGGGCTGCCCGTCATCGGGCCCCCGCGGCCCGCGTTTCCGGAAAGAGCCGAGCAGCCGCCCCGCGTTCCAAAGCAATTCCTTCCAATGATGCTCCGTGGGCGGAGCATCATCGCCTTCCCATCTCGGCAATGGGGCCTGCGCGGTCAGAGGTACTCGCCTCCCAGCAGGTCCTGCAGCGCCTTGGGAAGCTTTACCCGGCCGTCCTCGGTTTGATGATTTTCGAGCAGCGGGACGAGGATTCGCGGAGACGCGAGCGCCGTGTTGTTGAGCGTGTGCGCAAACCGCACTTTCCGGTCGCTCCCGCGGTAACGGATGTTCGCACGCCGCGCCTGCCAGTCGTGCAGAGTAGAGCAGCTGTGCGTTTCGCGATATTTGTTCAGGCTCGGCACCCAGCTCTCGATGTCGTTCATCCGGAACTTGCCGAGGCCCATGTCCCCTGTCGAGGTTTCGATGACCTGATAGGGAATTTCGAGCGCCTGCAGCAGCTTTTCGGCCAGTTCCAGCAGCCTGGCGTGCCACTCGGCCGACCGCGCATCGTCGGCTTCGCAGATTACATATTGCTCGACCTTGAAGAATTGGTGGACGCGCAGAAGCCCGCGGACATCTTTTCCGGCGCTGCCCGCTTCGCGGCGGAAGCAGGGGGAGATGCCGGCGTAGAGGATCGGGAGCTTGTCGCCTTCGATGATCTCGCCCGAGTGAAGCGAGGTCAGCGCGACCTCTGCAGTGCCGGCAAGATAGAGGTCGTCGTTGGGAAGGGCGTAGGTTTCCTCGACATGGCCCGGGAATTGCCCCTGGTTGAGAAAGGCCTGCTCGCGAGCGATGGCCGGTACGCTGATTGCGGTGAACCCGGCATCGGCGATCTGCTGCAATGCCCAACCCATCAGCTTCAGCTCAAGCAGCGCGAGGCGGCCTTTCAGGCAATAGGTCCGGCTTCCCGATACCTGGACGATCCGTCCTAGCTCGGCCCAGTCGTTCTTTTCAATCAAGGCGACATGATCGAGCGGCTCGAAATCGAACTTGCGCGGTTCGCCTTCGGTGCGGACGACGATGTTCGAGCTTTCATCCGGGCCAATCGGAGCTCCCTCGTAGGGGACATTTGGCACCTGTAGAAGAAGCTCGTCCAAGTCCGCTTTCAAGCGCGCTTGAAAAGCCTCATTCGACTTGAGCTTCTCATTGACCTGTTTCGCTCGCTCGGTCAGCTGGCGACCTCGCGGGTCAAGCGTCTGAAACCCTAGGATCGCACCGCCGGCCTCTTTCAGAATTTTCTGTGTCGTCGAGGCAATCTGCTTCTTCTCTGAGCGCAATGCCTCCACTTCGATCTGCAGGTGCCTGAGTGCTCGATCCGTTTCGAGTAACGCGTCTAAGTCCACACGAACGTTTTTGAGATTTGCGGCTTGTCGGACGACGTCCGGCTGTTCGCGAATGAATTTCAAGTCCAGCATGGACGGGGCACTGCGCGAATTGCGCGGCAACCGCAAGTTCGCCTAAGCGCCGCCTATGCCCTCAGGCCTGATCGCACTTCTCGACGATGTTGCCACCATCGCCAAACTCGCCGCTGCCTCGCTCGACGACGTGGCGGGCGCAGCCGGCAAGGCCAGCACCAAGGCGGCGGGCGTCGTCATTGACGATACCGCCGTTACCCCCCGTTACGTCGTCGGTCTCGCTCCGGAACGCGAGTTGCCGATCATCGGAAAGATTGCGCTCGGCTCGCTGAAGAACAAATTGCTCTTCCTGCTTCCGGCAGCACTCCTGCTGACTGCGTTCGCGCCTTTTCTGATCGTCCCGCTGCTGATGATCGGCGGCTCCTATCTTGCCTTCGAGGCGACGGAGAAGATCGCGGAAGTCCTGCTCCACGATCACCACCATCAAGAGGAGTTGGCCGACGCCATGGCCGATCCGGCCGACCTGGAGGCCGTGCAGGTAAAAGGCGCCATCCGGACCGACCTCATCCTTTCAGCCGAGATCATGGCGATCGCCTTGGCCGCGCTCGAGCATCTAAGCCTGATGACGACGGCAATTGCTCTCGCCGCGGTGGCCTTAGCCATTACGGCCGGAGTTTACGGAGTTGTCGCGATCATTGTGAAGCTCGATGACATCGGGCTCCACCTTGCCGGACGCAGCAGCTCCGTCGCCCGCAGGATTGGTGAGGCGCTGGTTCACATCGTGCCGAAGATGCTGAGCGCTCTATCGACTATCGGCACGGCGGCGATGCTCTGGGTCGGTGGTGGAATCCTCCTGCACGGCTTGGAAGTGCTGAACATCCTGGACGAGGTTCCTCATGGCCTGCGCCACTGGTCGGCTCGCGTGGGAGACGCTGGAGGGCCGATCGGGGCGGTCATTGAATGGCTGCTATACGCCCTCGGCTCGGCAATCGTCGGCCTGATCGTAGGCGGCCTGATCGTTGCCGTCGTCCGTCGCTTCGTGAAGCATCCGGAAGAGTTGATCGTCGACTAGTCGAAGTGAAGCCGGCGGTATCGCCCTCGGAAAAATAGCAACGGGTCGAGATTCGGGTCGAAGCTCGTCTTGACGACCCGGCCGACGAGGATGTGGTGATCGCCGCCGTCATGGACCCCGTATCGTTCGCACTCGAACACGCCGAGCGATTCTTGGAGAACCGGGGTTCCGAACTCACCCCGCGTCCAGTCGTTCACTCCGAAGCGATCCTCGGCCCGCGTTGAGAAGCGGATGGATGCGGGCTGCTGCGCCGTCTGGAGGACATTCACGGCGAAATGGCTCGCGTTCAGTAGGCCGGATGCGCAGACCGCCTGCTTGTGGACGCAGACCAGCAGCAATGGCGGATCCATTGAAACGGACGTGAAGCTGTTTGCTGTCAGCCCGCAGGGCCTGTCCTCTTCATCGAAGCAGGTGACCACCGTCACCCCGGTCGCGAAGCACCCTAGCGCGTCGCGCAGGGTTCGGGGGTCCGAGCCGGTGCGATACTCTGGCGGTGCTTCATCATCGGCCATGCGGTCCGGGCTATACCAGCCCCTTCGTCGCATGCCAGCGCGGCGGCGAGGCTATCATGAACAACTTTTAATGACCGCGCCACAGCGGGGAAATGCCTGCTCTCCTATTCAGCCGATCTGCCGGAGCACCGGCCGGCACAGGAGAAAAAGCAACATGACCAAGCAGCTCATCGCATCGTTCGTCGCCCTCGGCCTTCTCGCCGGGCCCGCGGCCGCGGCAACGAGCACCAAAGCTCCGACGGAGAAAACCAAGGTGCATAAAGCTCACGCAAAGAAGAGCAATCTGAAGGAAAATTCGACCGCACCGAAGACGAAGTAACAGACTACCGCATCCCCGAGCCGCCCGGCGTTCTCCCCCGAAGCCCCCTCACGCCGGGCGGCACCCCGCCATTGCCGGGCCGGTAAGCGGCGTCGTATGCAGATGGCGGAGAGCCTATGGGCCGCAAGATCCTTGTCATTGAAGATGACGCCGAAACGGCGGACTATCTGAGCCGTGGCCTGATTCAGGAAGGTCATTCGGTGGAGCAGGTCGCCAATGGCCAGGACGGCCTTTACAGAGCCACCGACGGAAGTTTCGACCTGATCATCCTCGATCGGATGGTCCCGGTTCTCGACGGACTGTCCGTGCTACGTGCGCTCCGCGCAGCGAAGATCGAGACGCCGGTTCTGATCCTTTCGGCGCTCGCTTCCGTCGGCGACCGCATCGAAGGCCTCGAATGCGGATCAGACGATTATCTCGTGAAGCCCTTCTCCTTCGCGGAGCTCCTTGCCCGGGCGAATGCACTGCTTCGCAGAAGCGAAGCAAGGGTCGCAACGAACCCGCGCCTGACGGTCGGCGACCTTGTCATCGACCCTCTGTCACGCACGGTGAAGCGCGGCGGCAAGAAGATCGACCTCAAGCCCCGCGAGTACCTCCTGTTGGAATATTTCGCCCGCAACGAAGGGCGGGTCGTGACGCGGACCATGCTTCTCGAACAGGTCTGGGACTATCATTTCGACCCGGCGACCAATGTCATTGACGTTCATGTGAGCCGGCTTCGGCGCAAGCTCGAGGAGGGCTTCGAGCGGCCTCTGTTGCACACGGTGCGCGGCGCCGGCTACATGCTGCAGGCCTAGCTCAGAAGGATGTCGACGAAGCTCCGGATCGCGCTCCTCGCCGGCTTCCTCGCCTTTGCTTCCAACCTCATCATCATCGGCTTCATTCATTTTCAGACTCGAGACGAAATCGTTTCCGCGCTGCGCCGCGAGGTGGCCGAGCAGTCATCGGCGCTGTCAGGAGTCTACCGATCGGGAGGTGCTGCCGCCCTTAAGAGCGAGATTTCCGAAGCGACCGGCGCCGGCGACCCACAGGTTGCAATAGCTGTTCTGGACCGCGCCGGAAGGCCGGTCGAAGGCAATGTAGACGCAGTCATTTCTCCCGCGATCAGCGCATTCCCGAGGACGCGCTCGGCGGTCTTGCGCATGAAGGGCGAATCCTCGCTGCTTGAAGCATCTGTCGAGCTGCGACCGCTCGCCGGGAGGCAGTGGCTGCTTACAGGCCGAACGGTCTCGGCCGGGATCAGCCTTCGCGAGACGCTTGAACGGTCGCTTGTCGTTGCGCTCGCGGTGTCCGTGATCCTCGGCCTGCTTTGTGGACTGATCCTCGGTCAATATGTCGATCAACGGGTCCACGATATCGTGAGGGTCGCCGACCGGATCGGCGGCGGCGACATGTCGGGCCGAGTGCCGCTGTCGGGCGCAAAGGATTCCTTCGAGCGCCTGTCACGGCAGATCAACCGGATGCTCGACCGGATATCGACCCTGATGAGCGAGCTGAGGATGCTGACCGACAGCCTCGCCCACGATCTCAGATCCCCCGTTGGCAGGCTCCGCGCAGCGGCAGACGCAGCGTTGGCAGCCGACACCGCCCAAGAGCGCGACCTGATGCTCGCCGCCATCATCCGCCAGTCGGATTCTCTGATGCGGATTCTTACGACGGCGCTGGAGATCGCGCGATCGGAAGCGTTCACAAGCCAGAACCAGTTCAGTTGGTTCGACCCCGCGCAGCTCGCCGACGAATTGGTCGAGATGTACGAGCCGGTCGCCGAGGAAGTCGGCGCCGCGATGCGGCTGGATAGAAGTCCGGTCGTCGTTCCGGTCTTCGGGCACCGCCAGCTGCTGGCGCAGGCGCTGAGCAACCTCATCGAAAATGCGATCAAATATGCATCGTCCGGCGGCGAGATTTCGGTTCTGGTCCAGGACGAGGATTCGACGCTCAAGCTCGGCGTGACGGACCGTGGGCCCGGAATACCCGCCGAGCGCCGTGACGAGGCGCGTCGCCGCTTTGGACGCCTGGATCCCAGCCGCAGCGAGGAGGGCGCGGGCCTTGGCCTGTCGCTCGTTCAAGCCATCGCCCATTTGCATCAGGGCGAGCTTGCGTTGTTCGACAATGCGCCGGGCTTGGTCGCCTTGCTCCAGATCCCCATCCGCGGCGGCGGCAAGCCGGCCGCTCGGGCGCCTCTCGGTCTAGCGCTCTAACGAAAGCAGGCGCTCCGCATCGAGCGCCAGCACCTCCGCGACCGTCTGCTCAAGCGATTCCGAGACGAGGTACCGCGGCTGGAACGCATCGTGCCGGTATTGCGTGCGCATCGCGCGATCGACCGAGAAGGGCGGCCGGTCGACTTCGGCTTCGAGGCTGAAGTGCGCTTCCCCAAAGCTCGATGCGAGGCCGGCTCCAAGGATCTTCAACTCGCCATTCTCCTTCGCCAGCCCGAATTCCACGCTGTGCCAGTAGATGCGAGCCACGAGATCGCCCCGGCCCGCGGCGCACGCGGTCACTCCCAGATCTCCGATATGCCTGGCCATCTTGGCAAATTCATGGTGCGCGAGCATGGGGATGTGTCCGAACATGTCATGGAAGCAGTCGGGCGCTTCGAGATAGTCGAGCTGCTCGCGTTCGCGAATGAAATTGCCGACCGGGAAGACCCGCTCGCTGAGCATGGCGAAGAAGATCGGGTCGGGGACGAGGCCCGGCACCGCAACCGTACGCCAGCCGGTTCGCGGCTCGAGGATCGCGTTCAATCCTTCGACGTCGGGAACGCCCGGGTGCGACAGGCGAAGCAGGCCGATCCCGTCGAGGAACGGGGAGACCACCCGCGATCCGAGCAATTCCACCTGCCGCGCGAACAGCAGGTCCCACACCGCATGATTTTCCTCGGTAAAGGACTCCCAGCACTGGGGAACGACATAGTCCTGCCAGCGCCTGAGCGGCTGGTCCCTGGTGATCGTCTCCTGAAGCATCGGTCTTCCTTTCGAAGGCAACAAAAAACCCGCCGGGCGAGTGCCGAGCGGGTCGAGGTTGGTCGTCTGAACTAGGTGCGCGTCAGCCGGTCCCAACCTCGTCGGGATAATAGTACCAGGCGCTGATCGCGTTGCGGTTCATTGGGCGTGTGTATCTCACAGTCGTATGAACGTTCAATGTCCGCTTTCGAGCAATTGCGGACATTAGCTCAGCGCTGAACACCACTCGGCGAGCGCGTCCAGCGCGTCCGCCTCGGCCTCGGCGGGCTTGCGGCCGCTCTTCGCCGCGACCTTGAAGCTGTGGTCCGCGTGTTGCACCACGTGAAGCGTCGCGCGTCCGCCTAGGCCCGCAACGACGGGCCTCAGCAGGTCGAGCTCGGCAAGCGCGTCCCGGTCGCCGCTGACGAACAGCATCGGCACTTCGACCTGTGCCAGATGCTTGGCGCGCTCGATGCCTGGCTTTCCGGCCGGGTGCAGCGGGAAGCCGAGGAAGGCGAGCCCACGAACGCCCGGAAGCGGTTCGTCCGCCTGCGCCTGTGACGTCATTCGTCCACCGAAGGAGCGACCTCCCGCGAAGAGGGGAAGGGCACCGGCAACCTCGGAAGCTTTGGCCGCCGCGGCGCGTACCGCCGCATGCGCAAGTCTTGGAGGGTCAGGCCGCTTCGACCCCTTTTCCATGTAGAGGAACTGATAGCGCAAGGTTGCAATCCCACGCTCGGCCAGCCCTTGCGCGTTCGACTCCATCGCCTTGTGGGTCATTCCCGCGCCGGCACCGTGGGCGAAAAGATAGAGCGCCTTCGCTTTGTCAGGCCGGAGCAGCAGCGCGGAGACGCTCCCGTTCGCGACCGGAATGACGAGCTTGCGCGGCTCCAGCATTAGGGGGTGCGGTGTACGTAAGCGACCTGCCCGACGTCGGTCCACGGGCCGGCGTTCACGGATTTCTCCTGCCGGATCCCAAGCCCCGTTGCCGTCGGCCAGATGTAGCTCCGCGTTTGCACCAGACCGTCCTTGGTGTGCATCTCGCCGAGGCAGGTCAGGCCCTTTTCCGAATTGGCGTAGCAGGGCTCCGTGCGGCTTCGGCCGGAGCCGTCATACGACTGGTAAGTGAAATGGTTATCCGCCGCTGACCACCCGAGGATCGCAACCGCATGATGTCCGCCCGGACGGCGGTCGTCCGTGTCGCAGACGACGAAGCTCTTCGCATCGAACCAGGTGCAATGGTCGCGATAGTTCGCTTCCAGGCCCTTGATCGTCCAATCGCCCTCGATGAAGGCGAGCTGCCTCTCCACCTCCGGCGGGTGAGCATTTGCGGCGACCGCGGCCAATGCCAATGCGAGCACGATCATCTTCAATCTCCCCCTTCGAGCCTGTTGATCGCTTCCGCCAGCTTCATGTCCCGCTCGGTCACCCCTCCGGCATCGTGGCTCGTCAGCCGGAAGTCCACACGGTTCCACACGCTCGTGAATTCCGGATGATGATCGACCTTCTCCGCATGCAGGGCGAGGCGGGTGAGGAATCCGAAGGCCTCGCTGAAGTCCTTGAACTTGAGCGTGCGAACGAGGGCCTTGCCGCCATCCTCCAAGATCCAGCCATCGGGAGCGTCCATCCGATTCCCCTGTCCTACAGCCGTAGAGCGCGATTATGCCGCCGCCGATGACACGCGGCCAGACCAATCCTCGACCACTGGGTATGCTCTTTATCGCGTGCGCGACGCGCGCGCACGTGTAAGCCTGTGACCTTTGGGACTTTTCGCGACCTTGAAATGCCGTTCACGGAAGAGCAGTTGGGCCGCGAAGGAGAATCCAATGGCAACGCAGGTAGCCGAGAAGAGCATCCTCGGGCTCGAGAACCCGATGGGGACCGACGGCTTCGAGTTCGTCGAATATACGGCGCCCGACATCGAGCTTCTGCGCTCGCTCTTCACGAAGATGGGCTTCCCCGAGGTCGCCCGGCACAAGAGCAAGAACGTCACTCTGCACAAGCAGGCCGACTGCAACTTTATTATCAATGCCGAGCCCGGCAGCTACGCCGAGGAATATGCGAAAGCACACGGCCCGAGCGCCTGCGCGATGGCTTTCCGAGTCAAGGACGCGAAGGCGGCGCACGAGCGCGCGCTCAAGCTCGGCGCAACGAACGTCGAGGTTGCGAAGGGTGACGGCGAGCTCGAAATTCCGGCGATCGAGGGCATCGGCGGATCGCGCCTGTTCTTCGTCGACCGTTACGGCGACCAGTCGATCTATGAGGTCGATTTCGACTTCCATCCCGACTGGCAGCAGCGGATGGCGCAAGCGGATTCGAAGCTCACCTACATCGACCATCTCACGCACAACGTGAACCGCGGGCGGATGAGCATCTGGGCCGATTTCTACGAGCGGCTCTTCAACTTTCGCGAGATCCGTTACTTCGACATCGAGGGCAAGCAGACCGGCCTTTTCTCGAAGGCGATGACCTCGCCTTGCGGCAAGATCCGCATCCCGCTCAACGAGAGCCAGGACGACAAGAGCCAGATCGAGGAGTTTCTTCGCGAATATAAGGGCGAGGGCATCCAGCACATCGCGCTCGGCACCTCGAACATCTACGACAGCGTGGACATCATCCGCGCCCGCGGCATTCCCTTTCAGGACACGCCAGACACCTATTACGAGATGCTTCCCGAGCGCATCAAAGGCCATGAGGAGAGCATCCCGGAACTCGAGAAGCGGCGCATCCTCATGGACGGCGCTCCGACCGAAGGGCAGGGCCTGCTCCTGCAGATCTTCACCCAGAACGTAATCGGCCCGATCTTTTTCGAAATCATCCAGCGCAAGGGGAACGAGGGCTTCGGCGAGGGCAATTTCAAGGCGCTCTTCGAAAGCATCGAGCTCGACCAGATGCGCCGCGGAGTGATCTGACCCGAATGACCGAAGCATTCATTTGCGACGCAGTTCGCACGCCCATCGGCCGCTATGCCGGGGCGCTTTCGTCCGTCCGCGCTGACGATCTCGCCGCGATCCCGATCAGGGCGCTGATCGACCGAAACCCCAACGTCGATTGGGGCGAGCTCGACGACATTATCTTCGGCTGCGCCAACCAGGCGGGCGAGGACAATCGCAACCTCGCGCGCATGGCCGGACTGCTCGCCGGCCTTCCGGACAGCTCGGGCGGAGTGACTCTCAATCGCCTCTGCGGGTCGGGCCTCGACGCGGTGGCAATGGCGGCACGTGCCGTCCGTGGCGGCGAATCCGACCTCATTGTCGCCGGGGGCTCAGAAAGCATGAGCCGCGCGCCCTTCGTCATGGCCAAGGCTACCAGCGCCTTCGACCGTAATGCGGAGATGTACGACACGACCATCGGCTGGCGCTTCGTCAATCCGAAGATGAAGTCCGCCTATGGCGATGACACGATGCCGAGCACCGGCGAGAACGTCGCCCAGGACTTCCAGATCAGCCGCGAGGACCAGGACGCCTTTGCTCTTCGCAGTCAGGAGAAGGCTGCCGCCGCCCAGTCCAACGGTCGGCTCTCGGCGGAGATCGTCGCCGTTTCGATTCCGCAGCGCAAAGGCGATCCGATCCTGGTCGATCGCGATGAGCATCCCCGCGCAACCACCATGGAAGCGCTGGGTAAGCTGAAGCCCATCGTTCGCCCCGACGGCACGGTCACGGCGGGAAATGCATCCGGGGTCAACGACGGCGCGGCGGCGATCATTATCGCGACGGAGGAAGCCGCGAAGCGCAACGGCCTTACGCCGCGCGCCCGGGTGCTGGGCGCCGCTGTCGCCGGCGTTCCGCCGCGCATAATGGGCATCGGGCCTGCGCCAGCATCCGAAAAGCTGACGAAACGCCTCGGCATCAAGGTCGCGGACTTCGACGTGATTGAATTGAATGAGGCGTTCGCGGCTCAAGGTCTCGCCGTGCTTCGCCAACTCGGCATCGCCGACGACGATCCGCGCGTGAACCCGAACGGCGGCGCCATTGCGCTAGGCCACCCCCTCGGCATGTCGGGCGCGCGTCTTGCGCTCACCGCGACGGAAGAGCTTCAGCGGAACGGAGGAAAGCTCGGCCTGGCGACCATGTGCATCGGCGTCGGGCAGGGCATCGCGCTAGCCATCGAACGGGTGTAATACCATTGTCATGTGCGACGTCGCTGTACTGGACGAGGCGGCGATCCAGGCCGTTCTCGAAAAGGTGATGGACCCGGAAATTCCGGTCGTTTCGATCACCGACCTCGGGATCGTTCGCGGTCTTGCCGAAGACCCGCCGCGAGTCCTTTTGACGCCGACGTACACTGGCTGCCCCGCGACCATCGCGATCGAGCATCTCGTCCGCGAAGCCTTGGATGCGGGAGGATTCGACCATGTCCATATCGAGCGGGTGCTATTCCCGCCCTGGACAACCGCCTGGATCAGCGAGCGGGGGCGTCAGCAACTCAGGGCTTACGGCATCGATCCTCCGCACCCGGAGGCGCAGGCCACCTGCCCGCAATGCGGTTCCACGGAAACCGTCGAGGTCAGTCGCTTCGGCTCGACACCGTGCAAGGCGCAGTGGCGGTGCAATAGCTGTCTGGAGCCGTTCGACCGCTTCAAGTGTCACTAGCGAGCAGCGCCAGCAAAGCGAACGACGCGAGCCAGTGCTCGCCCATATAATCGCCGGCAACATGCGGCATTGCGGCCTCAAGGTGTGCCTCGGCCGTGTCGTAGGCCAGTTGCGAATCCACCGGCAGCAACGGCGCGAGGCTCCGCCAGCACCAAGCGCGGCTGAGGTTTAGCCCATCGAGATGGGCGATCTTCCCGTCGCTCCGATCGCTAACCGCGGCCGGCGTGAACAACGTGGCCGGCTCCCCCGAGTCCAGCTTCGGGAGGAATCCCCCAAACCAGCTATGGAACTCCGGTTCGGTCAGAACGCGCGCCATGCAGAGCGCTTCGATCAACGCGGGCGATAGGAACTCGTCTCCCCCCGGTTCCCAGGCCTGGCAGTCGCAGTCGTTGCCGAACCAATGCTTGGCGCTCTCCCGGATCTGATCAGCCAGCGAAGCATCGAATTCCTCTGCCCATTCAAGCGATAGGATAAGCGCGAATGCCGTGTTGAAATGCGTTCCGACACGGATCGGATAGGTCATGACGTCCAGATAGGCTCGCAGCCGATCGGCGAACGCGCGCGCAAGCGGCTTGAGCCGCCCGCCCCATTCCTCGCCGTGGCGAGAAGCCTCGAGATGCAGCAGCAACAGCCATGCCCAGCCGTAAGGCCGCTCGAACCCGCGGCTCAGCGGCCGGTCGAGATAGGCGCGCTCGACCCCAACCTTGTCGGCAGTGAAGCTCTGCTCGGCAAGCTTTGCGATCGCCCGCGCCTCGTCCGTACCGGGGAACAGGCGTCTCAGCGTCAGCAGCGTCCACCAGCCGTGCACGCAGCTGTGCCAATCGAAGCTTCCGTAGAAGATCGGATGCAACACGTGCGGCGGAAGCGCGTCCTCGTCCGAACCGACGACGTGGTCGAGCTTATGCGGATATTCCTGCCGCACGTGACCGAGCGCGATCCTGGCGAAGCGCGCCGCAGTATCCGAGTCGAGATTGAACCGGCTCATCGGAAGGCCGCGAAATACAGGATCAGGACGTTCACTGCGAGCAAAGGAAGCGCGGTCGCGACCTGCGCCCTCACGACGCCGTATTGGTCCTTCATCTCAAGTAGAGCGGAGGGCACGAGATTGAAGTTGGCCGCCATCGGGGTCATCAACGTTCCGCAGAACCCTGCGAGCATTCCGACGGCTCCGACCACCGCGGGATCGCCTCCGTATGTCTGAATGAGGAGCGGCACGCCGATCGCTGCAGCCATTACGGGGAAGGCGGCGAAGGCGTTGCCCATGATCATAGTGAACAGCACCATCCCCAGTGCGAAGACGAGCACGGCCGCGAAGACATTGCCTCTCGGGATCACCATTCCGGTCAGGTCGCCGATGATCGTTCCGACGCCTGCGGCTGCAAACAGCACTCCCAATGCGGCGAGCATTTGTGGGAGGACGGCCGCCCAGCCGATCGCGTCGATCAGGCGTCGCCCTTCCTGGAGCGGGGCAGCGGCCGGCGGCCTCAACCAAAGGAATATCGTTGCCAGCGCGAGCAGCGCTCCGAGGCAAAGGAAAACGTAGGTCTCGCGCTTCGCCTCGATCCAGCCGAGATGCCCGATCGGCGTGTAATTGTAGATGAGAGTCCCGATCAGCGCTGTCGCGGGAATGATCAGCGCCGGGAGGAAGAGCCTCTTACCGAGCTTTGCCGAGACGAGGCCCCGCTCCTTGTCACTCGTCGTCGACGGGTGGCTTCGCCCGAGGAAGCCGAAGCCTGCCAGGCCGGCGAGGCCCAGCACAAGCAGGCCATTCCCGAAATCGCCGATATAGTCCCCACCGAGCAGGCTCAGCGCCATCAATCCCCAGAAGGCCGCATTGCCAAGGCGCTTCGCGTTGGAGCGGTCCAGCGCGCTCAGAAGCGCAAAGGCGGCGAACATCGCGCCGGCGAGCGCGTACAGCCAGTGAAGGGTAATCATTCGCCGTTCCCCGGCGAAGGCCGGGGCCCAGGCGGCGCTTCTGCGCCGTTCTTTTGCTTGGAACTGGACCCCGGCCTTCGCCGGGGAGCTGCCAATTTCTTATCCAGCCACATCAACCGCGCGCCATGGATGAAGAAGGCGGCAATGGCGCTCGGGATGGCCCACAGAGCCAGGTGCAGGGGGGCGAGATTGTAGCCGTAAGTTGCGAGCGTCTGCTGGATCAGCACGATCGAGCCGATGGCGATGAAAATGTCCTCGCCGAAGAACAGGCCGATGTTGTCCGTCGCGGCCGAATAGGCCTTCACCTTCTCGGCCGTGGCCTCGTCGATCTCGCCATGCTGCTCCTCAGCCGCAGCGAGCGCCATTGGCGCGACTAGCGGCCGGACGGTCTGCGCCTGCCCGGCCACGGTCGTCAGTCCCATCGCAGCTGTTGCCTGGCGAGCGACCATGTAGACTAGAAGCAATCGTCCGACCGTCGCCGCCTTGATGCTCCGGATCACGGCCGCCGCCTGCTGTTGAAGTCCGTACCGTTCCAGCAACCCAATCACCGGGAGCACGATCCATACGATGGCGATGATCCGGTTGTCGTTGAACGCCTTGCCGAAGGTCGTGATGACCTCGTGCAGGTTCATGCCGCCGAGCAGGCCGGTCACGATTGCCGCCGCGGTCACGACAAGCATCGGGTTCATCCGAAGCGCGAAGCCGACGACCACCAGCGCGATGCCCAGCAGGGGCCAATAGCTCATTCGGGCTCTCCAAACCCGCCGCCGCCCGGCGTCTCAATGATGAAGCGGTCGCCGGTGTGCATTTCGGCCGCGTCCGTCGCCGTGAGTTCTTCGACGTCTCCATTGACCCGCTCGACCCAGTTGCGGCCGGGCAGGGCACCACCTCCTCCCGCCAGCCCTCTCGGCGCAACGCGTCTGCGATTGGCGAGCATGTTGGCCCGCATCGGCTCCAGGAAACGCACCTCGCGGATCACGCCGTCGCCGCCGCGATGCTTTCCACCTCCTCCCGAGCCCCGGCGGATGGCAAAGCGCTCCAGCCGCACAGGAAGCCGCGTCTCCAGGACCTCCGGATCGGTCAGCCGGCTGTTCGTCATATGCGTCTGGACGGCGCTCGTCCCGTCATGGTCCGGGCCAGCGCCTGATCCGCCGGCGATGGTCTCGTAATATTGATGGCGCGCGTTGCCGAACGTGAAATTGTTCATTGTCCCCTGGCTGGGCGCGAGGCGGCCCGTCGCGGCGAAAAGCGCATCGGTGACGACCTGGCTCGTCTCGACGTTTCCGGCGACGACCGCGGCCGGATAAGTCGGCGACAACATGCAGCCGTCCGGAACGATGAGCTTGATCGGTCGCAGGCAGCCATCGTTCATCGGGATTGGATCGTCGACCAAGGTGCGGACAACGTAAAGCGATGCAGCTCGGACGATGGAATATGGCGCGTTGAAATTGTCGGGAAGCTGCCGACTCGTTCCGGTGAAGTCGAACGTCGCCGATCGATCGGCCTTGTCGATAGTGATCTTCACTGCAATGCGGGCGCCATTGTCCATCTCGTAGGTAAAGGCGCCGTCGTCGAGCCGATCGAGCAGCCGCCGCACCGACTCCTCCGCGTTGGCGAGCACGTGGCGCATGTACGCGGCGATGACTTCCACGCCGTAATCCCCCGCGGTCGCGGCGAGCACTTCCGCGCCGCGAACGCAGGCGGCGAGCTGGGCCTTCAGGTCGGAGATGTTGCGATCAACGTTTCGCGCGGGCCATTCGCCTGAGCCAAGCAAAGCGCGCATCTCAGCTTCGAGGAAACGCCCTTCGTCGACCATCAGAACATTGTCGATCAGCACCCCTTCTTCGTCGATCGAGCGGCTGTCCGGTGGCATCGATCCCGGCGCGATTCCCCCAATATCTGCATGGTGTCCACGCGCCGCGACGAAAGCCGATGGGTCAGTTTCTTCGCTGTAGAACACGGGCACGATGACCGTGATGTCGGGCAGGTGCGTGCCGCCGCGGTAGGGATCGTTCAGCACATAGGCGTCGCCGCGCCTCACCCCGCGCCCGTCCGCATTGCGGCCGCGAGTTTCGATGATCGTGCGGATGCTCTCGCCCATGGATCCCAGGTGCACGGGAATGTGCGGCGCATTGGCGATGAGCGAGCCTTCCGCGTCGAAGATCGCGCAGGAGAAATCGAGCCTTTCCTTGATGTTCACGCTCGTCGCTGTGGACTGCAGCGCGACGCCCATCTCCTCCGCGATGGCCATGAAGAGATTGTTGAAGATCTCGAGCATCACCGGATCGGCATCTGTGCCGATCGCATGGGCGCGGATCGTCGGCGTCGAGCGGGCGACCACGAGCATTCCATCCTCGGCGCGGCTGGCGCTCCAGCCTGGCTCGACGACGGTCACGGAGGATCGGTCCGTGATCAGCGCGGGACCATCGATACTCTGGCTCGCGGACAGCTGGTCGCGTTTATAAACGTCCCAGCCGTTCAGCTCGCGCGCATCCGCACCTGCTCCCGGCGGCGAGGTGAAGACTGCTTCGGTCCCCGTGTGCGCCACGGCTTCGACGATCAGCGCGTCGACAAGCACCTCTCCGGTCTCGTCGACATAACCAAAACGCCGGCGGTGGAGCTCGGTAAAATACGCGCGCATCTGCGCTTCCGGACCGACTTCGACTTCGAGCGTCGTATCGCTTCCGGCGAGCCGCAGTCGCGAACGTCGCTTGAGCTCGATCCGTTGGGCAGCGACGCCTTGTTTTATGAGCGCTTCGGTTGCTGCCGCCTCCAATCCACGCAGCGGCACCGAAAAATCCTCGCTGAGCGGTTTCACGACGCCTGCCTCGCGGATTGCCTTCACGTCGGCGAGGCCGATGCCATAGGCGGACAACAGGCTCGCGAACGGGTGGACTAGGATGCGCTCCATGCCCAGCGAATCCGCGATACGGCACGCATGCTGCCCGCCCGCTCCGCCGAAGCAGGCGAGCGTATAGCGCGTGACATCATGGCCGCGCGCGATGGAGATCTTGCGGATCGCATTGGCCATGTTGTCGACGGCGATGCGCAGGAAGCCTTCGGCCATTTCGGAAAGGCTCATCGTGCCGCCCAGCGCTTCTGCGACTTCGCGAAGGCGCAATTCTGATGCTCTCGGATCAAGCGGCTCGGCGCTATCGGGTCCGAACACTGACGGAAAATCCTCCGGCACGATCCGGCCGAGGAACAGGTTGCAGTCGGTGATCGTGAGCGGTCCGCCGCTGCGATAGCAGGCCGGTCCCGGCTTCGCCCCCGCCGACTCCGGCCCGACGCGGAACCGCATTCCGTCGAAGCGACAGATCGACCCTCCGCCCGCCGCGACCGTGTGGATCTGCATCATCGGCGCACGGATGCGAACGCCTGCGACGTTGCTTTCGTCGGCCAGCTCGTAGCTGCCCGCGTAGTGCGACACGTCCGTCGACGTACCGCCCATGTCGAAGCCGATCAGCCGATCCTCCCTCGATGAGGCCACCATCCCCACCACGCCGCCGGCCGGCCCGGACAGGATCGCGTCCTTGCCGCGGAATGCATCGGCGTCGGTCAGGCCGCCGTTCGACTGCATGAACTGCAGCTTTGTCCCGGCGGGAAGTTCGCGTGCGACGCGATCGACGTAGCGGCGCAGGATCGGCGAGAGATAGGCGTCGACCACCGTCGTGTCGCCGCGTGCGACGAGCTTGATCAAAGGCGCGACTTCGTGACTCACCGAAATCTGGGAGAAGTGAAGCTCGCGGGCGATCTCGGCGACACGGCGTTCGTGATCGTAATACTTCCAGCCGTGCATCAGAACGATGGCGAGCGCATCGATTCCGCTCTCGCGAATTCGCGCCAAGTCCGCTCGCGCCTTCTCGGCGTCCAGGGGAGTGATGACTCCTCCGTCCGCACCGACACGCTCGACGATCTCGACCACCGCCTCATAGGGCTGTTCGGGAAGCACGATATGCCGCGCGAAGATCTCAGGCCGCGACTGGTATCCAATGCGCAGCGCGTCTCCGAAGCCGCGCGTGATTGCCAGCGCCACCCGGGCACCCTTACGCTCGAGCAACGCATTGGTCGCGACCGTCGTCCCCATGCGGACTTCACCGGCTGTTGCGGACTCGGCAGCAAGAATGCGTCGGATGCCCTCGATCGCTGCATCTTCATACTGATCAGGATTCTCGGAAAGCAACTTCTCGGTGCGGAACCGTCCGCCCGGGTGCCACGCGATCACGTCGGTGAACGTTCCGCCTCGATCGATCGCAAAATTCCAGACGCGAGCCACGCGGCTTTCAAGCAGATGCCGACCAAAGGGGGAAGTGGCGGAGCGAGGGGCTCCAATCTTCCGTTCGAAGTAAGGTTCGGCGGGCTCCCGAGCTTGCCGCACGAGCCTAGTTGTAGGGTCGCTCTTCTCCTAGCCGCAATTTGTGGAGCAACGGATCGATCGTCCGGCCCGGAGTGCATGTATTCCGCTGCCAAGGCGCAAATGGAAGCATGAGCCCGGCCAGAGTTTCCGCATGCCGAAGGAGGCCGATTGCATCGGAAGTCTCTTGGTCGACCGCCAGCTTCAGCGAGGCGCCAAGAACTTCCTTTTCGACGCAGGTGCGTGCTGTGAAGATGCGGAGACAAACGCCATAACCGCCGTCGATCCAGGCAGCCCACTCAACGCCTGCCCTGACCCTCGCGCTAATGGGGTCTACCGCGCCATCACTGAAGCAATCGCCGAACGCCGACTCAGCATCTTCGATCGATCCGAGAGCAGCCACGAACTGAGTTACAAAGGCGTCGCGTTCGGCGCTTGCTGCCTCGTCCGGGCTCATTCCCTGCCGAACTCTCAACGCTGCTCGCCGCAATCCCCATACAGAGGCTCGAGAATACCAAGACTGACCTTGCGGAGGTGTTCCGCCATCAAGTGCGCTCCACCATTCGCCGGTAGATTTAAGGACGTAAACGGGACCAGCGCCACAGCCAGCGGACAGGAGAGGAAGCAACTCGGTCCTATCGAGACCGACCCGGGCGGCCAGGCCTTCCAAGGTCCAGAACCATCTCTCGACATATTGGTCGGGATGCGAGCGAAGGGTCATGTTGTCTCAAGCATGTGTAGGCTTTCGGAGAAGCTCATGACTGTATGATGCGTGGAAGGA
>JBKPKE010000092.1:0-25841 GCA_046730955.1 Pseudomonadota bacterium | reverse complement strand
GGCGCAGTGGCCCTCACACAACTACAATCACCTAATGGAGCAACCGACCTGCTTCTATGCCATCGCGCTGACTCTGGCGCTCATGGGCATGGGGTACGGCATCAACCTCTGGCTCGCCTGGGCCTACGTTGGCTTGCGCATCGTCCACAGCATCGTTCAGTCCACGGTGAACATCGTTCCGATCCGCTTCACCATCTTCTTCTTGGCGAGCCTGTGCCTCCTTGGACTGACAGTTCACGCTGGGGCACGCATCCTGCACGATTGCGGAATTCTCTAACGGCTGAAGGCGGCTACCAGCTCCACATGGGTCGACCAGCGGAATTGGCCGACGGGCCGGATCCACCGCAGTTCGTAACCGCCATCGACGAGCAACTTGGCATCGCGGGCGAAGGTTGCCGGATTGCAGCTGACGTAAGTGATTTTCTGAAGGTCTGACGGAGCCAGCGTCCTCACCTGCTCTTCGGCCCCTGACCTCGGCGGATCGAGAACGATGGCGTCGAAGCTCTTGAGTTCGTTGGCATCCAGTGGCCGCCGGTAGAGATCGCGATGCTCCACGACCAGATTTGCCCCCGAGCGCTTGAGAGCGAGCACGGCATCCCGTGAAGCTTCCGCTGCGTAGATCTTGCCGGACAGGGCCAGTGCGAACGTCCCGAGGCCAGCGAACAGGTCGGCTACGTTCTGGGCGCCATTAACGGCCTCCCGGACACAGTCCGTCAGGACGGTCTCGCCATCTTTAGTCGCCTGCAGGAAGCCTCCCACGGGAAACTGCACGGCGGTCCCCGAAAATGTCACCGTCGCCGGAACCGGCTCATAGAGTGTCTCCGGGCCGAGACCCTGGTCCACAGAGAGACGAGCGAGTCTGTGTCGCTCACAGAAGGCTGTCAGCGCCTCCATCGCCTCATAACCTTCCGGTTCGGTGCCCTTCAGCACGAGGTCGACGCCCTGATCGACTAGGCTTAGCTGCACTTCTCCGGTTTGCTTCGACCGCAAGATGCCAACCAGCAAGTCCCTCAACGGCCCGAGCAACCCCAGGAGTTCAGGCCGAAGGATGTGATCCTCTCGCATATCGACAATACGGTGAGACTTGCCCGCATTGAAGCCGATCACAGCGCCTTGCCCGACTTTCATTGCACGCAGACTCGCCCGTCGACGACTGTTTGGGGGAGAGAGATGCGGCTCGCGGAACTCGGTGTTCAGCCCGTGCTGGGCAATCGCGGTCTCGACCCGCGAGGTGAGGTAACCGCGATACGCCGTGTCATCGACATGCTGGAGCTGGCAACCGCCGCACTCCGGAAAGTGACGGCATGGCGGCACCTGGTGATGGGGGCCCGGCACGAGCGTGCCGTCCTCGGCGACCGTATCGCCGGGCACGCCGAACGGAATATGCTTGCCTGAAGCGGTTACCCCGTCACCGCGAGCGGCAATGCGGACGACTTCGTCAATCATCGAGAAGAGCGAGTGCTTCCGGAATGGCGGCGGCCAAATCGTCGGCAATCATGCCCGGACCGGCAATTTCCGCCGCACGTCCATGTAACCAAACGGCCGCGCAAGCCGCATCGAACGCTTGGAGGCGGCGGGCACGCAGGGCCGTGATCATGCCCGCCAGGACATCCCCCGTTCCAGCGCTGGCGAGCCATGCCGGCGCAGGGGGAGCGAAAGCCAATTGCCCATCAGGCGCAGCCACAAGCGTATCCGGGCCCTTGTATACGATCACCGCGGCGGAGCGGCGGGCAGCTTCGAGCGCCCGATCTGGCTTCGCGCCGGAAAGCTTGCCGAACAGGCGCTCGAACTCGCCTTCGTGCGGCGTGATGATCGCATCCTGTCCGCGCAGCCGTTCCGGTTCCCCCAATTGCGTGATTCCATCGGCATCAATGACCTTGGGCGCCCTGGAGGTCAGCGCAAGGGTCAGCACCTGCGGAATGTCGCCCAACCCCGGCCCGACCAGCAGACAGCCAATCCGCTCATCGTTCACGTCCGCCGTATCCACCTGCACGACGGCCGACGGAAGGTTGTCGATGGGCTGAGACGCGCTGACCCGTACATAGCCTGCGCCGGATTGAGCCGCGGCCCTGGCCGCAAGCGCAATCGCGCCCGGCATCTTCCCTGCCAAAGCATGGACGAGGCCACGGCTGTACTTATGCCCGGCACGGTTCAACGCTGGCAGAACGGGAGGACCAATCTCGAACCAGTCGCCGCTTTCCTCAATGCCGATGTCGGCCAGGACAATCCGTCCGCAGCGGTGCATCGACGGCGACAGTCGGTGAGCGGGCTTCAGGGCCCCGAAGGTAACCGTCAAGTCGAACTGTGGAACCTTGCTAAGTTCTGCGCCACTGTCGCTACCGACGCCGCTGGGGAGATCGCAGGCGATACTGACCCTTGCTTCATCCGATAGCCTCAACAGTCGTTTTATGACTGGATCTTCCAAGCCGTTCTTGAGACCGGTTCCGAACAACGCATCGATAAGCACCGGCGCCGGAATGGTTGTATCATCGAGCGCCTCGACCGATCCGGACCATTGCTCGCGAGCGCTTTTGGCGGCCAGGGACCGAGGCTCAGCCAGCGCCGCGACACGTACGTCGACGCCTCGCTCAGCCAGGTACCGTGCAGCAACATACCCGTCTCCACCGTTGTTCCCGGGCCCACAGAGGATCAGCGCGGGCAGTTTGCCGGCATAACGATATGCCGCCTCCGATAGAGCAGCCCCTGCCCGCTCCATGAGCGTTTCGACGCTCGTGCCGGCTTCGATTGCGCGTTGCTCGGCGGCACGCATGGCCTCGGCGGTCAGGATCGGTCTCACGAGCGCGCCTTAGCGCAGAAAAGTCGCCAGCTTCCACCATTCGCGCGGAACCGCCATTTCCGCCGTGTCGCGCGCGTCTTCGCTTTCGAACAAGGCGAAGCAGGTCGCCCCCGATCCCGACATGCGCACGGCGCCAACGCCCTGCTGGACCGAAAGCCAGGCGAGAACGGCTCCAATCAGCGGGACCATTTCTGTCGCGATCGGCTCAAGGTCGTTGCGGCCGGCGCGCCAGTCACCGAGCGGACCCTTGTCCTCGCCGTTCCAGCGGGAAAAGACCTCCGCCGTCGACACTTCAATCCTGGGGTTCACGAGAAGGATCGGGACACCGCTGACGCCGGCATCAACCAGCTGAAGCTCATCGCCTGCACCGTCGCCGCGCGCAGTCATGCTGAGGAGGCAGGCCAGGACGTCCGATCCGAGACATGGCGCTACGGCAGTGGAATGAGCGGGATCAATTCCCCAGAGGCCAGTCAGGAGCCGAAGCGTTGCAGCCGCGTCCGCGGATCCGCCGCCAAGCCCGGATGCAACCGGTAGATTCTTGATCAGCGTAAGCGCCGCTCCAGTCGTAACGCTCGCGGCATCGCGCAGCGCTCGGGCGGCCTTCAGGACGAGATTATCTTCGGGCGGACCAAGCTCGCTCGCGAAGGGTCCGATTGCCTGCAGGCTTAGGTGATCGCTGGCAGACGCACTTACGCGATCGCCGTCCGTGCAGAACACGAAGATTGTCTCGAGCTTGTGCCGTCCGTCGGGCAACTTGCCGCGGACGTGAAGCGCGAGGTTGATCTTCGCCGGAGCCGGCTCCGAGAACTCCATCACGGAGCAGCGGTTGCGGCCGTTAGTCCCGTTTCGAGCTTGGCCTTGACCCGCTTCGAAATCTCGTCGTCTGCCGTGACCAGAGCGGCCGACCAGGCGTAGCGCGCTTCGAAACGATGGCCCGCCTTGTAGAGAGCGTCGCCGAGATGCTCACGGATCTCCGCCTGGGTCGGGTCGGCCTTTGCGGCCCGCGAAAGGACCTCGATAGCTTCCGGCACGCGACCTCTCTTGTACAAAGCCCAGCCGAGTGAATCCGTAATCGAAGCGTCATCAGGAACGAGAGAGCTCGCTTTGCGGATCATCGCCTCGGCTGCATCGAGATTTTCACCTCTCTCGAGCTGCGCATATCCGAGGAAATTGAGGATCAGGGGTTCGTCGGGGGCTAGCGCCAAGGCCTGGGTGAGATCCGACTTTGCTTCGGGCCAGCGGCTTCCTTCCTCCAGCGCGCTGGCACGCAGCAACAGCAAAGGCCAGCGCTCTTCCGGCTTCGCACGACCGCTAAGCTGTATCGCTCGAGAGTAAGCCGCAGCAGCTTCGTCGTGGCGATTCATTGCCGCGAGGACGTCGCCCACCCTTGCAAAATCAGCCGGATCGGACGTGCCGCCCGCTAGGATTTTCTGTGCCGCCTGAAGAGCTTCCTTGTCGCGGTCAGCCCCGCGAAGGGCACGGATCTCGGCGTCGCGAGCCTGCGAGGCTAAAGCATCATCCGATCGGACCGAACGGTACGCCGACAGCGCATCGTCGACGCGGTCTCGGTCGTTGAGCATCAGACCCGCCATGACCGCCGTGGCGCTGTTTTCGGGCGCCATGTAGCGAGCGATCTGCGTCAAGGCGATCGGCATGTTCTCATTGTGAAGGCGGTTAAGCTCGGCCGAGAGAACGATGAAGACTTCGGAGAGCGCTCGGCGGGAGTTGTCGATCCGCGCACCACCGAACTTCCCGGCGAGCACCCTTTCCCGCGCCCGATCCGCTTCTGCCCCCAGACCATCGACCATCGACAAAGCGCGCGTCCGGTCGCCGAGTGCCAGGTACGAATCGGCAAACGCCAGACGCATCCTCTGTTCCCGACCGCCGCCGACCTTCACGGCTTGGGCGACGAATGGATCGGCCTCGGCAATCCGGCCGAATTTCAAGAGAATGAGGGCGCGCTGTTCCGGACCCATGGCGAAAAGGAGATCCCGCGATGACAGCGTGTCCAGGGCCGCGAGGCCGCCGGAGAGATCACGCGCATCGGCAGCCCCCCAGGCCTTCACGAAGGGCCGCAGGAAGCCGACGTCCGTTCCGGGCGCAGTACCCTGCAACACCGAAAGCGCTCGCGCCGTGTCATCTGCGCGAAGTGCTTCAGCGAGCAGCAAAAAACGGCCCTCGATAGGCAATGAAGCTGCGGGAACGCTCTTCATCAAACGGAGCGCAAGCTTCATGTCGCCAGCACTGATCGCCTGGGACACGGCCTCGATCGCGACGGACTGATTTGCACTGCTCGTCTCGACCAGCTGCGCCAACAGCTGCGCGGAGCGCCCGTGATTGCCCTCGATCGCCGCGGCCTTGGCCGCCAGATAGACTCGCGGAGGGTCGAGACGCGAGATCGCCCACGCGGGCGCAGGCAACAGGACCGCCGCCAGTGCTGCCGATCCGATCAAGAACTTACATGTTCGGGTAATTCGGACCTCCTCCGCCTTCCGGGGTGACCCAATTGATGTTCTGCGTCGGGTCCTTGATGTCGCAGGTTTTGCAGTGGACACAGTTCTGGGCATTGATCTGCAACCGTGCCTCCCCACCCGTTCCCTCGACGAACTCGTAAACGCCTGCGGGGCAGTATCGCTGCTCCGGCCCGTCGTAGAGCGTCAGATTGACCTCAACGGGTACTGCAGAATCCTTTAGCGTGAGGTGAACAGGCTGATCTTCCTCATGGTTCGTGTTCGACAGGAACACGGAAGTCAGGCGATCGAACGTCAGCACTCCATCCGGCTTCGGATAATCGATGCGTTTCGCCTGGTCCTTGCGCCGCAGGGTTGTGTTGTCGGCTTTGTGCTTGAGTGTCCACGGTAAAGCGATGCCAAGCTGGCCGAGCCACATGTCGAGACCCGCGTAGAGCGTTCCAATCGTCCCACCCCAATGGGAGACTGCCGGTTGCGCATTGCGGACCATGCGCAATTCTTTTTCGACCCAACTGGAGCGGAGTTCCACCGGATAATCCTCGAGGATATCGGCGGAGCGGTCTTTCGTGATTGCGTCGAACGCTGCCTCGGCCGCCAGCATCGCCGACTTCATCGCGGTGTGCGTGCCCTTGATCCGAGGAACGTTCACGAAGCCTGCTGAGCAGCCGATGAGCGCACCGCCCGGAAACACGAGCTCCGGGATGGCCTGCCAGCCGCCCTCATTGATCGCTCGAGCACCGTAGGAAACGCGGCGACCACCTTCGATCTCGGCGCGGATCGCCGGATGCGTCTTCCAGCGCTGGAATTCCTCGAACGGCGAGACGTACGGGTTGGAATAGTCCAGCGCCACGACGAAGCCGAGCGCGACTTGACCATTCTCCTGATGATAGAGAAACCCTCCGCCCCACGCATCGCTGAGGGGCCAGCCTTGGGTGTGAACCACTCTGCCGGGTTTATGTATCTCGGCAGGAACGTCCCATAACTCCTTGATACCCAAGCCATAGACTTGAGGCCCTGACTTCTCTCGCAAATTGAATAGGCGCGTAAGCTCCTTGGTCAGGGATCCTCGCGCGCCTTCCGCGAAGAAGGTGTACTTCGCATGCAATTCCATGCCGGGTTGGTAGTCGGGCCGGTGCGATCCATCGCGCGCAATCCCAAGGTCGCCCGTGGCGACGCCCTTCACCGAGCCATCCTCGTTGAAGAGCACTTCCGCAGCGGGAAAACCCGGGAAGATCTCGACGCTGAGTTCCTCGGCCTGCCCAGCCAGCCAGCGGCAGAAATTGCCGAGGCTCAGCGTGTATGTCCCCTTGTTCCGCATAAAGGGCGGCAGGAGCATGTGCGGCATGCCGAATTTGCCGCGCTCGGTGAGCAGCCAATGATGATTCTCGGTCACCGGAACTGTTAGCGGCGCGCCCCGGTCCTTCCAGTCGGGGATCAGCTCATCCAGTCCCCTGGGGTCGATGACCGCGCCTGAAAGGATGTGAGCGCCGACCTCGCTTCCCTTCTCCAGAATGCAGACGGAAAGCTCGCGGTCGGCAAGGGCCGCAAGCTGCTTCAGGCGGATCGCGGCGGACAGGCCCGCCGGGCCTGCTCCGACGATCACGACGTCGTAAGCCATGGATTCGCGTTCGCTCATCGTTCCTCTCGTCGCGGCGAGGCGTCGTTTCGCCCGTACATGCCCTGCCTTTTCCTTGACCGCGCCGTCAATGCCATGGAGACTCCGGCGCATGGGTGGGGAGCACGACCGCTTGACTGCGGCCGAGGCTGCCAGCGTTATTGGCTGGTGGATCGAGGCAGGGGTCGACGTGGCAATTCAAGAGCAGCCGCGCGTCTGGCTGGGCGGTGCGGCGACACACGGAACCGCATTTGCGTCGCAGCCCGCGACTGCACCCAGTCCTCCCGATGAAATCCCGACCTCGCTTGAGGCCTTCCGCGGCTGGCTCGGACATTCCACGGCACATCCTTTCAACACACCCGCCGCGAAGCGCGTGCTTCCAATGGGTCTCGAAGCGGCAGAGATCATGCTCCTGGTCGACATGCCGACGGCCGAAGACATCGCGGACGACCAGCCGATCGGAGGTCAGGCCTGGGACCTGACCCTGCGCATGCTCGCCGCAATCGGACTGAACGCGGACCAAGCGTACATTGCGTCCCTCGCCTGCTCCTACAGCCCCGGCTCGCGCCTCACGGCCAAGGACCTCGACGCGTGCGCGGCGATTGCGCGTCGCCACATCGCTCTAGCGAAGCCGAAAAGGCTGCTACTTCTGGGGGATAGCCCCAATCGCGCGCTTCTCGGAAAGCCCCTAACGACTGCGCGCGGGCATGTTCACAAAATTGAAGGGGTGCGCACGGTAGCAACGTTTCACCCGCGTCAGCTTCTCCAGCGGTCTTCGGACAAGGCGCTGGCGTGGCGAGACCTGCTGCTTCTGATGGAGGAAGAAGTTTGAGCATTCATCTGTTGCTTGCAGCGGCCGCTATGGCGGCACAGGGCCAGGCGCAGGATCCGCTCGCCCCGCTTCCGGCACAACCAGCGATCACTCCGCCGCCTGTGCTCGTGCCTGTGCAGGCCGCTCCCCAAGTCCTTACGGCGCCTCCTGCCAGCGGCCCGACGGTTATCACCGCGCCGCCTAGCAATGGACCCGTAGTCATTACTGCGCCTCCTTCGGTATCGCCTGTTCCGGCGCAGCCGCCTCTCAGGGTCGTGAATGTCCCGAAGAGCTGGCCCGAGGTCTTCTCGGCAATCAGCAACGGTCGCTGGGCCGAGGCGCAGGCGGGAATCGCATCGCTTCCGCAGAGCATCCTGACGCCCGTTGCTAAGGCCGAGCTCTACACTGCAAAGGGATCGCCGCTCGTGTCCCTTCAGCAGATTCAATCGTTGCTGACCGAGGCTCCTGATCTTCCCGAAGCCGAACAGCTTGCGCGTTTGGCGATCACTCGCGGCGCAGTGACGACACCACAATATATACCGAGGCGTCCCACCGCCTGGCTGGGCAACTCGCCCACGCGCTACAAAGCTAAGCCGATCTACGGCGAACCGGCCGCGGACCAGCTCCGCACGCAGCTCGACCCGCTCATCAAGACCGACGACGCTGTGAACGCCGAGCTGCTCGTGATGCAGTCGGCGCCTTACATGTCATTTGAAGCGCGGGCAGAAGCCGGGCAGCGCGTCGCTTGGTCATACTTTGCGCTGGGCCGGGACGCTGATGCGCGCAGGGTCGCTGACACCTATCGGCAGGGAGCACGGGGAGACTGGGCAAGTCAGGCCGCATGGGTTTCCGGACTCGCCGCCTGGCGCTTGAACGACTGCGAGTCTGCATCTCGTTCGTTCCGCGAAGTCGCTTCGACAGCGGTCCAGCGTGAGCTTTCATCGGCCGGCTTCTACTGGGCAGCTCGGGCCGAGCAGGCCTGCCGCAGGCCTCGATCCGTCGCGCCTCTGCTGAAGCAGGCCGCAAGTTCGCCGGAGAGCTTCTACGGCCTGCTCGCGCGGGAATCCCTCGGCATCAGCAAGAATCTGTCTCCGGACTCGCGCGACGGGACCGCACGTATCGAGTCGCTGCCGAACGTCCAGCGCGCCGAGGAACTCGTCAGAATCGGGCAACCTTGGCTCGCCGAGGATTTGATCAAACATCAGGCGCAGATCGGCCGCGTTCAAGATCACCATGAGCTGATCGAATTGACGAAGAAGCTCGATCTGCCGGGCGCCCAATATTGGTTGGCACACAACGGCCAGTATGGCGCGGTCGTCGAAGCCGCGGATCGTTATCCCATTCCGCACTGGATGCCGCGAAACGGCTGGCGGATCGATCCAGCCCTTGCGCTCGCCCACATGCGTCAGGAATCGAACTTCCGCGTGAATGTGGTCAGCCCGGCGGGAGCAGTCGGCCTCATGCAGGTGATGCCGACGACTGCGGACGCGATGGCACGGCGCAGCGGTGTCTATTCCGGAAATCTATACGACCCGACGGCGAACATCGAATACGGCCAGAGCTTCATTGAGGCGATGCGCGGATCGAACGCAACCCAGGGCCAGCTGCCGAAAGTGATCGCGGCGTACAACGCCGGGCCGCTTCCGGTGCAGCGCTGGTCTTACATGGCGCCATCCGACCCGCTGCTCTGGATCGAGTCCATCCCCTATTGGGAAACCCGTTACTACGTGCCTTCCGTTCTAAGGAATCTGTGGGTCTACCAGGGCCTCGCCAAAGCGGAGACGCCAACGCTGAGCGCGCTTGCGCAGCATCGCTGGCCCGCCTTTCCGACAAGCCGCACGAACCTCGCTTCGGTGACCGATTCCCGCCAGCCCGCGGAGCAGTAAGCCGGCTTCGTTCTTGTTTTGTTCTCGTGCCCGGGGTACGCTCCGCGCATGCCCGCCGAGTCGATCAAAGGGCGCGGAGCAACGCGCAATCCGGCACCAACGCGCTTCAATCTCCAGGAGCACTTGGCCGAAGGCGACTGGCTCGACAGCGTCGAAGCACTCGATGGGCTTCCCAAACGAAAGACAACGGTCACGATCGAACATCCGAAGTCGATCCTGACTCGCAACAAGTCTCCAGACATAGGATTCGACCGCTCGGTGAATGCCTATCGAGGCTGCGAGCATGGCTGCATCTATTGCTTCGCGAGACCGACGCATGCCTTCCACGATCTCTCACCCGGGGTTGATTTCGAATCCCGGCTCTTCGTGAAGCCGAAAGCCGCGCAGTTGCTCCACGCGACGCTTTCGCGGCCTGGTTACCAATGCGCGCCGATCGCGATGGGAACGAACACGGACCCCTATCAGCCGATCGAGGAACGGTGGCGCGTGACCCGCTCGATCGTAGAGCTGCTGGTCGAAACCAGGCACCCCTTCACAATAACGACAAAGTCCGACCGCGTTCTGCGCGATCTCGACTTGCTTAAGCCCGCAGCCGAGCTCGGACTCGTTTCCGTCGCTCTTTCGGTGACGTCATTGGACCCGAAGATTGCTCGGACACTCGAGCCGCGAGCGCCCGCCCCGCACAAGAGGATCGCCGCGATCAAGGCGCTCAACGAAGCAGGAGTCCCGTGCCATATCGCGATTGCTCCTGTGGTACCCCAGATCACCGACCATGAATTGGAGGCAATCATCGAAGCCGGCGTTGGCGCAGGTGCGCGCGGAGGTTTTTACCTGCCGGTCCGCCTCCCGCACGAAGTCGCGCCCCTTTTTCGCGGGTGGCTGGATGAACACTTCCCCGATCGCGCGAGCAAGGTCATGGCCACGATCCAGTCGCTTCGCGGCGGCCGCGACAACGATCCGAACTTTTTCAGCCGAATGCGGGGCCAGGGCCCATGGGCCGACCTGCTTCGGACCCGGTTCGAGAAAGCGGCAAGGAAATACGGGCTGCCTCAGTCGAAGTTCGGCTTGAGGTCGGACCTGTTCCAACCGCCTCAGGGTGACCAGCTGCGCCTTCTTTGATGGAGGCCCTCGTACTTTTTATCGAAGTTCGGGGTGACTTTGTCTCATCCGCTGCCCTAGGCAGCCGTCATGATAAAACAACTGTTCGCCGCGTTCCTCCTCGCGTCCGCCGCCCCTGTCCTTTCCCAGCCGGTCGACCCGCAGGTAGCGAGGCTTAGAGATGCCGCCCTCCAGGATGATTACGCCTGGGATATCGTCGAGGGTCTGACGACCGAAGTAGGCCAGCGCATGGCCGGCACGGAAGCCGAAGCTCGGGCGCGCGACTGGGCGGTCCACAAGCTCAAGGCACTCGGCTTCGCCAACGTCCGCGTGGAACCCTTCGACATGCCCGTCTGGACGCGAGGACCTGAGTCCGCCGTGATCCTTGGCCCCTATCCGCAAAAGCTCGTCATCACGGCTCTCGGCAACAGCGCGTCGACTGGGCCGGGAGGAATCACCGGTGAGGTGGTCGGTTTCAATTCGGAATCTGAGTTCGAAGCCGCTCCCGACGAGGCGGTTCGAGGCAAGATCGTGTTCGTTTCCCATGCCATGCCGCGCACCCAGGACGGCTCGAGCTACGGATTTTTCGGCGGACCGCGCCGTCAGGGGCCGACCATCGCTAGCAAGAAGGGCGCTCTCGCTATCGTCGTCCGCTCGATCGGCACGGACCATCACCGCAATCCGCACGCGGGCGTCCAAAGGTTCGCCGACGGAGTGAAGCCTATTCCAGCGGGGGCCTTTGCGATTCCGGATGCCGAACAGCTTCAGCGTATCCTCAAGCGCGCCAAGGAGCCGGTGACCATGCACCTGACTCTCGTCTCGCAGGTCACTCAGGGAAAATCCGGCAATGTCATTGCAGAGGTGCCTGGACGTGATCCGACCGCGCCGCCGATCCTCGTGGGTGGGCATCTCGACAGCTGGGATCTCGGAACGGGTGCGATCGACGATGCGTCAGGTGTCGCCATTACGACTGCCTCGGCGAAGCGAATCATGGACGCCGGACGGCCGCTGCGGACGATCCGCATCGTCTGGTTCGGAGCGGAAGAGGTCGGTCTGTTCGGCGGGATCGAATATTCCAAGCGTTATCCGGCAAACCAGCATTACGCAGTTGCTGAGAGCGACTTCGGTGCCGATCGCGTCTGGAGGGTCAACAGCCGTCTCGGCAAGGAGCGCGAGGATGAAGCGAAGGTGCTCCAGGGCGCGCTCGCCCCGCTCGGGATCGTGCCCGGCGTGCTCGACAAGGCCGATGGATCGGACATCGAACCCTTGCTGGACGCGGGTGCACCCGGTGTCGCCTTGAGCCAGGATGGCACCTATTACTTCGACCTGCATCACACGCCGGACGACACGCTGGATAAAGTCGATCCGGAGGCCCTTCGCCAGAACGTTGCTGCCTGGACCGCGATGCTCGCGGTGCTTTCGGGCGGAATTGAGCCGGAGCCGAAACGGGTCAAACGGCGTTAAGACCGAAGACGGGAGGAAATCATGCGCATTCTTTTCGCGGTCCCACTGCTCATGCTCGGTGCGTGCCAGGTGACTAAGGACGATAATTCCACAACGGTCTCTTTCAATCAGGACGTTGCCGAAAACGCCGCTGCCGACGCAGGGAACTTTGCAGAGAACGTAGGCGGGATCATCGCCAACGATGTCGAAAACACCGCCGACAAGGTTCAGAACAAGGTCGGAGATGTCGATGTGGACGTGAACGTAAGCCATAACGACAGCGATCACGCGACCACCAACAATCAGTAGACAAAACGCCGGTTGTGACCCTCCGCCCTACCGTGTAGCAGGCCCGCCGTCGGGGAGTAGCGCAGCCTGGTAGCGCATCTGCTTTGGGAGCAGAGGGTCGCAGGTTCGAATCCTGTCTCCCCGACCATCATCAGCACACTCAACGGTCGCGCTGTTGCAATTCGCGCGAGCCGCGGGAGAATCGACCTTAGTATTGCAGAGCCGGTCAGCGCGATTCGGGGGAGGAACGCTTGAGCATCACCGCAAGTGAAGATTCGATTGGCCTTACCCCACGTTCGCGCATCACGCGTGTCATTGCGGCATCATCGCTCGGGACGATCTTCGAGTGGTACGATTTCTACCTTTATGGCCTGCTTGCGACGATCCTTTCCGCCCAGTTCTTTTCAGGCGTAAACGAAACGACCGGCTTCATTCTGGCGCTCGCCGCCTTTGCCGCCGGGTTCGCCGTTCGACCGTTTGGCGCCATTGTATTTGGACGTGTCGGCGACCTCTTCGGACGGAAGAACACTTTCCTCCTGACCATGACCATCATGGGATTTTCAACTTTCGCGGTCGGTTTGTTGCCTAGCTATGCGACCGCGGGAATCCTCGCCCCGACGCTGCTGGTCGCCCTGCGCCTGCTTCAGGGCCTCGCCCTTGGCGGACAATATGGCGGCGCCGCAACTTATGTCGCCGAGCACGCGCCTGACGATAAACGGGGTTTTTACACCAGCTGGATCCAGACGACCGCAACGCTTGGCCTCTTCGCTGCGCTTATCATTGTCATCGTCACCCGCTCGGTGATCGGTGAGATCGCCTTCATCGACTGGGGCTGGCGAGTGCCATTCCTTCTCTCGATCGTCCTGCTGCTGGTATCTTTGTGGATCCGGCTCCACCTGAACGAGAGCCCGGTTTACCAGAAGATGAAGTCGGAGGGCGCTACGTCGAAAGCGCCGCTGACCGAATCCTTCGGGTCCTGGCCAAACGCCAGGCTGGTACTCATCGCGTTGTTCGGCGCCGTCGTTGGCCAGGCGGTCGTCTGGTACACCAGTCAGTTCTACGCGCTCTTCTTCCTTGAGAAGATGATGCGGGTCGAGGGCGGAACGGCTAACATCATGATCGCCGTCGCTTTGCTCATCGGAACGCCATTCTTTGTCTTCTTCGGCTGGCTGTCCGATCGGGTGGGGCGGAAAAAGATCATCCTTGCCGGCTGCTTACTTGCCGCCCTCGCTTATTTCCCGCTGTTCCAATCCCTGTCGAAAGCAGTGAACCCCGCGCTGTATGCAGCTCAAGCTCACGCCCCGGTGACGGTCATCGCGGATCCGGCGGACTGCTCGCTGCAATTCGATCCGATCGGCAAAACACAGTTCGACCGGAAGTCGTGCGACATCGCTAAGTCGTTCCTAGCCAAGGCCGGCGTCGCTTATTCCAGCGACGCAGCACCGGCGGGCCGCGCTGCCAAATTGCGCATCGGGGAAACTTTGATCGACGTTCCCGATCCGAACGCGCAATCAGAGTTCATGCCCTTCAGCGACAGCCTGGAGACCTTCCAGAACGACGCTCGGTCGCAGCTCAGCATCGCAGGCTATCCGGACAAGGCCGATCCGGCTCAGATAAACTGGCTTGCGGCGACGGCGATTCTGACCTTGTTCGTAATCTTCGTGGCGATGGTCTACGGACCGATCGCGGCGCTGCTGGTCGAACTGTTCCCGGCACGAATCCGCTACACGTCGATGTCGCTGCCCTATCACATCGGGAACGGCTGGTTCGGCGGCTTTCTGCCGACCATCGCATTCACCATCGTGGCGGCGACTGGGAACATCTATTCTGGTCTCTGGTATCCGGTGATTGCCGCCTCGATCACGGTCGTCGTCGGGGTGTTGTTCCTGCCCGAGACTCGCGGACGGCGCATCGACGCCTGATCAGTCCGCAACCGGCGGAGACTGCACGCCCGGCACTTCCACGCGGAACTCGAAAAGACCGCCTGCAAGCGGCTGCGCCTCGAGCTGCTCGGGCTTCAGCAACTGCCGCGCCGTGGTCGCATAGGCCGCCCGCAGGTCCGCGCCGCCGAACGCGATCTTCGTAATGTTGGCAACTGGAAAACGAACGCGCTGAAGCAGGTCACCCGACGGTGAGTAACGCCGCGCTTCCCAACCTGCGTACAGGCTGATCCAGACGCAGCCTTCGCTGTCGATCGTCGGGCCATCCGGATAACCCTCCTTCGGATCGATCTTCACGACGAGTTCCGAAGGCCCAAGCTCACCGTCCTCGCAGATCTCGCAGGCCGAGATGGTCCCGCCGAGCGTATCAACCCAGTAGAGCGTCTTTCCGTCCGGCGACACGCAGGGCCCATTCGTGATGCTGATGCCTGTTAGGTTCGTATTCGCGAGCTTGCCGCCTTCATACCGATAGAAGGCGCCGCTCTTCTCGCGCTCGCCGTCGTCCATCGTCCCGAACCAGAGCCGGCCTTTCGGATCGACAACGCCATCATTGAGCCGGTTCGTCGGGCGGTCCGGCTCCACCGCGACGAGCGGCTCGAAGGTGCGCTTCTCTGGATCGAAGCGATGCAGTCCGCTCTGCAGGCCAGCGATAAACCCGCCGCTTTGCGCCGGAAAGACGAACCCGACCTGTTCCGGCGCATGCCAACTCTGCTGGTCGCCAATTTCCGGGTCGTAGCGATAGATTCTGAGCCGCTTGATGTCGGTGAACCAAAGCGCCTGGTCGCGCTCGACCCACACAGGCCCCTCGCCAAGCTCGTTCTCTAGTTCCCAAACCAGCTTCGGCTCAAAGTTCATCGCAACGCCACCCTTCGTAGATCCTACATTCCCGTCGCTGCAAATGTGCGTGCGTCGGGGTCAAGGTCGCGCAAGTCGCGACCGCGGGTTTCTTTTCCGAACCAGGCAACCAGGATCAATGCCCCCACCGTCGGCACGATAATGATCATCGAGACGACACTGAGCTGCGGAACGAGAGCAAACATTGCGACCAGTTGCGCAAACATGCCGCCGGCTTTCGTGCAGGCCGCAACCGTGCCCGTCGTTCGCCCGCGGATCCGCAAGGGGAAGCTCTCGGCCGCATACGGAAGCAGCATGGCGATGAGACCGTTCGTTCCGATGATGAGCAAAGCAACCGGGAATACGGGATCTTCGACCACTCCGAACTCGAGCGCGAGAACGCCGGCAAGACCCGCGAGCGTCACGGTAATCGAACCGACGACCGACCACTTCGTGCTCCAGCGGCTGTAGAGATAGGCCACGATGAAGACTGTCGGGAAGGCGATCAGAGCAGACTCGGCGAGAAGCCTGCTTGAAACTCCGACGCTGTAGCCCTTCGCCATCAAATCCGCAGGAAGCCAGAGCAGCAGTCCGAAGTTGACGAGACTGAAGCAGATCGCCGCGAGGCTGAGCGCAAAAAGCTTGCCGAAGAAAGCGCGACCCGTCAGCGCCACCGACGGACCGCGATCGAGAGCGATCTGCTCCGCCACGCGAGTTTGCCGTACGCTCGAACCGAATCGCTTCATGACCTGCTGCGCCTCTTCGTTCCGCCCGCGCGACAGGAGGAACTTGGCGGATTCGGGAATGAGCGCGCCCAGCAGTACGAGCGACAGGCCGGTTGGCAGGTTGAGGACCCAGAGGATTCGCCAGCCGAAGAACGGCTGTAAAAGAGCCGAGAAGCCGCTGGCTGCGAAATAGCCGCCTACGGCGCCCAAACCGCCCACGAGGACCAATGCCCAGCCACGGTGCTTGCTGGGCATCATCTCCGCCAGCAGCGCATAGGTCACCGGCAGCATCCCGCCTGCGGCGACACCCATCATGAAACACATGCCGACGTTCCAGGCGAGCGACGGCATTGCACCGCAAATTGACGTTCCAACGAACATCACGGCCGAAAGAAGGATTGTGGCCTTCCGCCCGTAAATGTCGGCAAGCACGCCCCAGATTATCGATCCGATCACTGTTCCCGTAAGTGCCGAAAATGGGAATGCAGATACCGTCGACTTGTCGACCTGATATTCGGACATCATCCCCGGCAAAGTGAAGCCGAGCGTCGCGGGCTTCATGATGTCGATAATGAGAGCGATCACGAGCACGGACATCAGCAGCCAGTGCGCCCGGCCGAGGGGTGCGTCTTCGGGAGGGGAGACGACAATGTCTTGCGACGCGGCGATCTGCCTGGCGATGTTCCTGGGAAGGAGTCCGTAGGCGGCGATCGCGCATCCGCCGACGATGGCGACCATGCCGACGACCATGTCCCAGCCGATGGGCATTCCCGAAAGCATGAAATGATTGTGCCGTCCCATCAGGAACATCGGCGCGTGCATCAGAACGCCCGCTGTGACGAGCATGACACCAAGGATGAAGGCCCAGAGGCCCTGGCGGTCGGCAAGTGTACTTGTGCTGATCATTAACCCGCCCGACTACAAGTCGCGATGGGCGCTGGCGAACGCAGCCGCAGCGCCGAACAGGCCAGGTTGCGGATGAACGATGACCTTTACTGGCATGTCCCCCATCATTCGTTCGAACCGGCCCTTTGCGAGAAAGCGGTCCTGAAAGCCTGATCGCGGCAGATAATCAACAAGTCGCAACCCCAGGCCACCCGCTAGCACGACGGCGCGGGCTCCCTGCGCGAGTGCGTAATCGCCCGCCGCCGCACCGAATATCAGACAAAAACGGTCGAGTGCTGCCGCCGCTAGGGAGTCCGTTCCTTGAAGGGCTGCGGCCCAAAGGTCCTTCTCGTCCCTCAAGGTGTAGGGACGGTTTTCGATCGTCCCCAGCGCTTCGTAAATATTGAGCAGGCCCCTCCCGGATATCAGTCGTTCCACGGACACCCGCCTGAAATTCTCGCGGAGCTGCGTCAGAATCCGGTCCTCCAGCGGATCGAGCGGTGCCCAGTCGACATGCCCGCCTTCGGTGGCAATGACGTCATAGCTGTCGGCTCGTTTCAGCAGGCTGGCGACACCCAGACCCGTACCGGGTCCGACGATACTGATGACACCGGCCTTCGGCAGATCCCGCTCGGGCCCGCACACGTGGCGATAGGCTGAAGAAGGCAGCTCGGCGACTGCATTGGCGACCGCCGCGAAATCGTTGACGATGACAAACTGCTCGACCCCGAGCTTCTCTTCCATGAGGGCAGGTCGAATGACCCATGGATTGTTCGTCAATTTTAGGACTTCGCCGCCCACGGGACCGGCAAAGGCGATCGCGAGCTCCTTCGGCAGCGGCTCGTCGATCCTGCGACCGAATTCCTGCCACGCATGCTGGAAGCTGGCGAACTCGCTCGTCTTCACGGTGACGGGCTCGCCCAACTCGGTTACGTGACCCCCATCGATGCCGGCGATCGCAAAGCGCGCGTGCGTTCCTCCAACATCGGCTGTTGCAATATGTCGCATCACCTCTCCCGCCCGCAGCGCTGTACTAAGCTCGCGCGTTGACCGCCAGACGGGACGGGATGGTGGGCCCGGAGGGATTCGAACCCCCAACCTAGCCGTTATGAGCGGCCGGCTCTACCGTTGAGCTACAGGCCCTGCCCCGGCTGCGCACGCGTAGCGCCAGCATGGGCGGCAGCGCAACTGACTCGCACTGCGAAATCAGCCAGGGCGCCTGGGCAGAACGAGCGCAAGCCTGTCGCCCGACACGCGAAGATCTCCCCCGGCGGTCTGGGCAATGCCGCGCGCAAGCTTCAGCGAGAAACCACCGGCGAACACATCCTTCGATTCGGCGTCACGCCCGAACAACTGAGCGTCGGACCATGTCCTCATAGCTTCAGGCCGGGTCAGGGATACGAGGCATTGGCCGACGTCACAGTCAACGTTCGCCGACAATCGCTCGCGCGGCTCCGCCACGTCGATTAGCGCCAGGCAGAAGCGACGCATCAGGCGCTCGAGTACTGCCTTGTCCAGGCCTGCGATCGCGGGAGTCCGAGACAGGTTGACGTCGAATTGGGCCCCACGGCGCGTTGCTCGATCCTTGAAGTCCGGAAGCAATGCAGTGAGCAGAGCATTGAGATCGGTCGAACCCTCTGCAGCGCTGGAAGACGATCTCAGCGTGGCAGCGATGTCCAAATCTTCGATCGCGGATAACAGCAGGCGGCCCTGCGAGACGATTTCAGCAGCCCGCTCACGATATGTCGTCTCGGCTGGGCCAAGATATTGACCGTCGATGATCTCGGCGAAACCGATAATTGCGTTGAGCGGCGTCTTCAGCTCGTGGACCAGCTCGCGAACGGCATTCTGGTCAACCTCCTCACTGCGATGCGTTTGAAGGTCTTCCGCAGCTGTCTCGCCTGCCCTGATCGCTACACCGCGATAACCTGCAAAGCGTCCGTCCATCGGCTCGAAAGCCGGAACGCCGCTCAACTTCCACTCGCCTGCCGCCGGCCCCTCTCCTCCCACCGTCAGAACCGCATCGCGGAAGGGCGCCCGCACCGAAAAAGCGCGCTGAATACGGGAATCGACGCCATTATGTTCGCCGGGTTGCGCGAGCGACCGGCCGATCAAGGGTCCCCGGGGAACTCCATCGACCCAGGCGATCTCGCCCGACGGACCGCATTCCCAGCGGAAGAGGGGCGCGGCGCTTTCAATCGAACGGCGCAGTCGGGGTGCCCCAGCCGCGGAGGCCAACGAAGCTGGCGCCGGCTCTAACGGAGTGAAATGCCGATCCTGCCGAAGGTTCTCGATCCGGGCGAGCACTTCGCTGATCGAGGGAATCGGCATGGCAGGGGCGGGAGTTGGAATAGGAGGCGGCGGAAGTTCGGGCTCTATCGACTCCGGCTGGGGCCGAATTTCTGCCGGTGCCGGCTCCTCGACGAAGGCCGGTTCGACCACGAGCGGCGAAGGCGCAGCAACCGGCACCGAGGTCAGATCCGGAATGTCCGGATGGAGGGAACGGATGAATCGCCGGCTCTCCGAGCTCGCCCGGTCGATGACCTGCAACCATTGATGGTCACGCAGTTCAACAGCCGCCAAAATGGGGGCGGACACCGAGATCGCGTCTGCCGCAAAGGCGTAGATCAGCTCGATCGGAAGTTTCGGCCGGGCAATCGCGCGGGCCGCTGCGGCCCGTACCTGGGGATCGACTACGACCGCTTCGCTACGGACCTCAAGCAATGCAAGCTGCGCAGACGGCGAAGAAAGGTCATCGGCCCGAGCGAGCAGCTCGACTAGCTGACGCCAGCGGATTGCACGGTCGTGCGGATTGGCGGCTGGCTGGGCCAGCACTGTGTTCAGGCGATCGTCGAATCGCACCGCGGCATCCGCTTCCTTCAAGACCGGTCGATCCCCGATCTCGTGGTGCGCGCTCCTAAGATAGGGGGTGGTGCGTAACTATCCCGCTTTGGGACAGGCTCGGCACGCTCCACTCAGGCGTTGGAACCGGACGCTTATTCGGCGCCCGGCCCCATAAACTCAGATTATCAAGACAGGGTGGAGACGTAGGCGAGCCAGTACTTGGCCACGTCTGCACGAGGGCCCGTCACTGCGTTAAGCGCAGACGTCGCACCCGCCTTGTCGCCGGCCCGGGCAAGGGCCATGCCAAGATGCAGATTGATCAAGCTGGCATCCGCTCCCGGTTTCTTCAGCGCAGCCCGATAGATTTCGGCCGCCTTCGCGTATTGGCCGTAGGTGTAATGAAGGTCACCGGTCGCCGTCGCAGCCTTGGCCGTTCCACCGCCGAGCGCCGACTTCGCTGCAGCATCCAGGCCGGCCTCCTCTCCAGCGGACTTCTGCTTGGCTTGCTCGAACTCCTCCTTGAAGGGCGACTTGCTGGCGTTCACGACGCCTGCCTTGATGCCCTCGTTGAGAACCGTGAGCGCTTCCCCCGGATAACCTTTCATGAGCGCTGCATAGGCATAGCGGTCGTAGTCCGCCTCGCCCTTCAGCGCGCCCGCGGCGCGAGCCAGCCGCAACAGGTCCAGTGTCGTCGCATCGTCGACCTGGTGCATGTTGCGATAAATGCGAATCGCGTCGCTCCAGTTGCCGGCCGTCGGATAAGCGGCAACCCACTGCCGGCTGATGTCCGCTGCCGCAGGGAGCTGCGCCTTGTAGGCCACCTGCAGCGCCCGCTTATACAGGTCCTCAGGCGCCTTCTGGCCCCCAGCGCTCTGCTCAACGATCTGCTTCTGGAGCATCGTCACTTGGTCGGTCGGGCTGGCACTGGTGAGCTGTGATTGAGCAAGCAGCGACTTCGCCTCGGCATTTGCCGGGTCGATCTGGAGTACCTTCTGGAATTCCGCCGCTGCCTCGGCGTATTGCTTCGCGTTATACTTCACCTTGCCGGCGGCGAGATGGAGCGGGCCTTGAAGCTCCTGCGGGGCAGCCCCCGTCGAGAGCATGCCTTCGACTGCCTTGGCGATCTCTGCCTCATTCTTCGATCCCATCCC
Source organism: Pseudomonadota bacterium (assembly GCA_046730955.1). Classification (GTDB taxonomy): domain Bacteria; phylum Pseudomonadota; class Alphaproteobacteria; order Sphingomonadales; family Sphingomonadaceae; genus Sphingomicrobium. The sequence goes on along the minus strand of JBKPKE010000092.1, from coordinate 5,053 downwards.
GGACTTCAGCTGAAGCTGATAGGCGAGGTAATGCTCCTCCGGAGTCTTTGCGGCGGCATGAGCAGCGGCGATCTGGGCGGAGACGTCTGCGGCCGAGTTTGCCTCGAGCGCTTTCGAAAGATCGTTATATATCTTCGCGAAATCGGCAGAGAGCGAGACCTTCCTGGTTCCGAGCATCACTGTCGCTCCGCCCTTCGAAGGCTTTTGCTGCTTTTGCTGTTCTCCGCGGGCTTGAGGTTGCTGCTGGGGAGCTGGAGCTCCATAGCCTGCTCCGCTCTGCGCGTTCCCTGCGGTAGCAAGGGAGGTTGTAGCCAGTAGGGCGATGCCGAGCATCATGGTCGTGCGTGTCACTGTTGGTCTCCCGTCCGCCATCCATCTGGCGCCTATATGAAATTCCCGGCCGCAATAAACCTCGGCGGGTGGATCGCCAAGGCTGCTGAACAAGGGAGACTGAACGGCAATTGAACTTTCCCGCGTCCTCGCGCGCGAGCGCGTGCGCGCGGTCTGGCGCGCCTGTCGAAACTGGGCTAGTCGGTACCCATATGGGGGGTGGCGCCTGTTCGGGCGCATTCTTCATTTGTATCCGTAACGTATTGAACCTGCAGGACTTACCTCTTGGCCACTGAACCGCCGGTCGACGACCGCGCAGCAACCGATCCCAATAGCCCGGACGGAAGCGACATCCTTCCCATCTCCATCGTCGAGGAGATGAAGACTTCCTACCTCGATTACGCCATGAGCGTGATCGTCAGCCGCGCTCTGCCCGACGTGCGCGACGGCCTCAAGCCGGTGCATCGGCGAATCCTGCATGCCTGCCAGGAAGCCGGCTATGTCGCCGGCCGTCCGTATCGCAAATCAAGCCGCATCGTCGGCGACGTCATGGGTAAGTACCACCCGCATGGCGACAGCGCGATTTACGACGCCCTCGCCAGGATGGTGCAGCCCTGGTCCCTGCGCGTGCCGCTGGTCGACGGCCAGGGGAACTTCGGTTCGATGGATCCCGATCCCCCTGCGGCCATGCGTTACACCGAAGCGCGGCTGGCCAAGGTCGCCAACTTCCTCCTCGCGGACATCGACAAGGACACAGTCGATTTCCAGCCGAACTACGATGCCTCGGAACGCGAGCCGCAGGTCCTTCCCGCCCGCTTCCCCAACCTGCTGGTGAACGGCGCAGGCGGCATTGCGGTGGGAATGGCGACGAACATCCCGCCGCACAATTTGGGCGAGGTCCTGGCCGCATGCCGCGCTTACATGGACGATCCGGCCGTCACGACCGAAGGCCTGATGGAGCATGTGAAGGGTCCGGACTTCCCTACCGGCGCATTCATCCTCGGCCAGTCCGGAATCCGCAGCGCGTATACCACGGGCCGCGGGTCGATCATGATGCGCTCGCGCTACAAGATCGAGGAAGGCCGGAACGACCGCCGTTCGATCGTCCTTACGGAAATCCCCTACCAGGTTGGCAAGTCGGGCCTGGTCGAGAAGATCGCCGAAGCGGCGAAAGACAAGAGGATCGAGGGTGTCGCCGACATCCGCGACGAATCCAACCGCGAGGGCGTCCGCGTCGTCATCGACCTGAAGCGTGACGCCACTCCGGAAGTCGTTCTTAATCAGCTTTGGCGGCACACGCCGGCCCAATCGAGCTTCCCGGCGAACATGCTGGCGATCCGCGGCGGGCGTCCGGAGACGCTGACGCTCCGCGACATCATCGAAAGCTTCGTCCGCTTCCGTGAGGAAGTGATTACGCGCAGATCGAAGTTCGAGCTGCTGAAGGCGCGAGAGCGGGCGCACCTCCTGCTCGGCCTGGTCGTCGCAGTCACGAATCTGGACGAGGTGGTGAAGTTGATCCGGGGATCGTCGAGCCCGGTCGAAGCTCGCGAGAAACTACTCGCCCGGAAATGGCCGGGTGCCGAGATTCGGCCCTACATCGCGCTCGTCGAAGCCGTGGAGCCGCAAGGCAAATCAGACACGTACCAGCTCTCGGAAGCCCAGGTGAAGGCCATCCTCGAGCTTCGCCTCCACCGCCTCACGGCACTGGGGCGCGACGAGATCGGCAAAGAGCTTCAGGAGCTGGCGGAGTCGATCGGCGAGCTGCTGGAGATCCTCGCAAACCGCGCGCGCCTCTACGAGGTCATGCGCGAAGAGTTCGACGAGGTCGAACGGGAGTTCGCGACCCCACGCGTCAGCGAGCTGGCGCCCGCCGCCGAGGGAATCGAGGACGAGGACCTCATCGAGCGCGAGGACATGGTCGTGACCGTGACCATGACCGGCTACATCAAGCGCACGCCCCTCGCCGTGTTCCGCGAGCAGAAGCGCGGCGGCAAGGGCCGGTCCGGAATGCAGACAAAGGACGAGGATGCGGTCACGAACCTTTTCGTCACATCCACCCACAACCCGGTGCTGTTCTTCTCCAATCTCGGACGCGTTTACCGAATGAAGGTGTGGCGCTTGCCCGAGGGCGGGCCGAACACGAAGGGCCGCCCGATGATCAACCTCCTTCCGCTTGCGGAGGGCGAAACGATTTCGACCGTGCTCCCGCTGCCTGAAGACGAGAATGAGTGGGGCGGCCTCCACATCATGTTTGCAACCGCGCACGGCACGGTGCGCCGCAACAGCATGACGGCCTTCACCAACATCCCGACGGCGGGGAAGATCGCCATGCGCTTCGGCGCCCCTGCCGTCGAAGAGGTCGAGAACGGGTCTGATGACAGTGACGAGCAGGCGGATCCGACCGACCGGCTTATCGGCGTGGAGCTACTGACTGAAGAGGACGACGTCCTTCTTGCCACCCGCAACGGTAAGGCCATCCGTTTCCGGTCGACCGACGTTCGCGAGTTCCAGTCGCGTACCTCGACAGGCGTTCGCGGCGTGCGCCTGCTCGCCAGCGACGAGGTCATCTCCATGTCGATCCTCCACCGCGTCGGCACCACGCAGGAAGAGCGCGAAGCCTACCTCCGCTGCCCGCCGTGGCGCGACCGGGAAGACGTCGAATGCTCTCTCTCGCCCGAGCGCTTCGCCGAATTGGCGGAAAAGGAACAGTTCATCCTGACCATCACGGAAAACGGCTACGGCAAAAGGTCCTCGGCCTACGAGTATCGTCGCACCAATCGCGGCGGCCAGGGCATCACCAACATCGACACGTCCGAGCGGAACGGTCGTGTCATCGCCAGCTTCCCGGTGAAGCAGGGTGAACAGCTAATGCTTGTCACCGACCAGGCGAAGATGATCCGAACAACAGTGGGCGACATTCGCATCGCGGGCCGCAACACGCAGGGCGTGACGATCTTTAAGGTCGCCGACAATGAGCATGTCGTCAGCGTCGCGAAGATCGACGAGAGCGACGAAGACGAGATCGAGCTTGACGCGGGCGATGAAAAAGCGCCCGAAGAAGGCGCGGTGATCGGAGAAAGCGAGCTCGAGCGGCCTGCCGATCCGGAGCCCGGCGAGAAGTAACGCCTTCCGGTCCAATCTCGCGACAAACGGTGGGAACGGCCGCAAGGCGGTCAGCGTTCGCTTTGGAGAGTCCAAAGGAGAACAAGATGGCCCTTCCTCACAATGCGCTTGTACTCGTCGCCGACGGAACGAAAGCCTTGTTCCTTCGCAATCACGGCGACCAGAACCAGATCGACCTTCGAACGGAGGCCCACGACAGGCGCGAGGACCGGAAGGATCGCGAGATCAAGACCGACGCAACTGGAACTGCCGCGATCAGAGCTTCATCGGGCGGCGCCGAGGTTTTCCGTCCGATGATGGGCGAGACGGACTTTCAGCAGCAGGAAGAAGATCGCTGGATCAAGGACGCCGCCGACGAGCTGAAGAAACGCGCTCTCCGCAATGACTTCGATGCGCTTGCCGTCGTCGCTCCGCCCAAGGCGCTTGGCTATCTCAAGAAGTGCCTGCACAAAGAGGTCGAAAAGAGGATCGTTCTCACGATCAACAAGGAAATGACGGACCGGCCGATCCCGGACATCGAAGAATTGCTGGTCGGAGAAGCCGCGCCGCCGGCCTAGGCAACCGAACGGCCGCACTCACGTTACGCCTCCGGTTCAAAAGGAGGCTGTCATGGGAAGATTGGTTGCGTTCGTACTTCTCTCGCTGGCGAGCACTGCCGCCACCGCTCAATCTGCGGCTTCCGTTTCGATCTCGCCGCTGGGCCCTAACAGCGCCCTGCTGAGCCTGAATGCCGAAGGTACAAGCCGCCGGACTCCGGACGTCGCTCTGTTCAATGCGGGTGTCGTCACGCAAGCCGTCACGGCCAGCGAAGCTCTTGCTGACAACAGCCGCAAGATGGATCGGGTGATCGCGGCACTGAAACGCGCCGGAATCGCCGAGCGCGACATCCAGACGCAAGCGATCAGCCTGCAGCCGCGCTACTCCGATCCGGAGCGCGACGCGCAGATGCTCGCCCGCACGACCGGGCGACCGTACACGCCGCCGTCCGAAGCGCCGAAGATAATCGGTTATGAAGCCCGCAACTCCGTCCAGATCCGTGTCCGCAAACTCGGCGAAATGGGAAAGACCATCGATACGCTGATCAGCGAGGGAGCTAACCAGGTGGACGGCCCCAGCTTCACTCTTGATGAACCCCGTGGCGCGATGGACGAGGCTCGCCGCGAAGCGATCGCGGTCGGTCGGCAGCGAGCGGATCTTTACGCCCAGGCAACCGGCATGCGGGTCGCGCGGCTCCTCTCTGTCAGCGAGGCGGGTGGCTACTATCCCGTCCAGCAAGCCATCGTCGTGACCGGCAGCCGCATCGGCTACGGCGGAGCCCCGCCTCCTCCCCCGCCGCCTCCTGCACCGGTCTCGCCCGGCGAGCTGAACCTCGGCGTCAGCGTCTCGATGCAGTTCGAACTCACGCGCTGAGCCCCCACGGCATGGGGTGTATTACGAACATATGGCACTCAATGCCGAATAGTTGAATTCGGCGGACGGCTAAGCCATTGATAATATGTCCGTCTCCGTTTTGGCACGATTCTTGGAATGTTTCCGGCGCAGCAATCCTGTTGCGTGAAAAGGGAAACAGACATGACGATGATGACGACCATCATTGCCG
>JBKPKE010000091.1:0-7366 GCA_046730955.1 Pseudomonadota bacterium | reverse complement strand
TGGGCCGGAAATCGGCCTCCGGAGCATAGCGACTGGGGCGGAATAGACGGTGCGCAGGTCGTATGGGTCGATCTTGGCCACTATTATGCGCCGCTTCGAACGGACATCGATTCATTCTGGGCCTTTGACGACCGAGACCGTCTCAAAGGCGTTGCTGTGAGGAAATTCGTCGACGCATCGTAGAGTCAGCTTTCGACCCATTGCAGCCATTAACGACATGCTGAATACTGCTCCGTGTGTGGGCTTTGTTGCTTCTGACCGCCACCGGCGACGTTCCAGCGGCAGCCGCGCCGAGCGACCCCTGGGCCGGCCGCTCCGGAGAGGCAGAAGCGCTCGTGGACATTGGCAAAAGACGACCGGTCAAACTCTACCTACAAGGTATTGCTGGCGAGCGACTTGAATTGCGTACGCCGGGTCTGATCAACTGTAATCCGGAGCGCTACGACGTTCCCAAGCAGGCGCGTTCCCAATTCGAGCACGTCGACGCCGCAGATTATTCCGAGAGTGTGCGGTATACGGAAGAAGAGCTGGCACGCATGCGGTCGGCGACGCGATTCGCAAGAGACTACAACCGCACGATCTTTCGGATGAGGCGCAGCGACGTGCTCAAGATTTGCCCCAAAGCACGATCTGCCAGCCTATGAGCCAATGTCCGCTTTCCACCCATTGCGGACATTGAAGCGTCAGGGCAGGCTCCGTTGATGCAGTCCGTTCTATCTGAGCGCATCATCGAGCGAATTGACGCAGGAGAACTGCGTCCGCGAACTCACCGTGTTTGCAGGGTCCTAGCCGGTCACCTGTCCAAGCCATCCGCCGTTTCAGTCGAGGTTATTCGTGCGTTCGACGAAGGCAGCTCGGTCGGTAACGAAAATCTCTCGACGCGACTTTGGTCAGAAATCGAGAGCCTGCCCGTCGGACAGCAAGGAGGCAGACGGATCGTCGTGTCCCTGCTGCGACCGGACGAGGGTGTGGACTTTCACCTAGCCGATTACCTAGTCGGATGGGCTGAGGAAGAAGGGTTCGCCGCGTCCGAAATCGTGGAAGCATTTCAGTCCAGCTAGCGTCCGCTTTCCACCCATTGCGGACATTAGCGCAGCGTCTGCTTTCGACCCATTGCGGTCATTAGCCGGGGTCGTAACACTGCGGGCATGAAAGCCGATGTAATTATTTTTGGAGCTTCTGCGGCTCTGATGCTGGCGGGGTGTAACTGGGAAGCTCAATCTCCCAAAAGTCTCGTTGGCGCGACGGTTCTTCCGTCTGCGGAGGTTCTGTCCAAAGAAACAATCTACATCACCCGTGGAGGCAGCCCGGATGGTGGGGATGACAGCCTTACTTACGAATGGCTTCCTGATGGCTCATTGACGATTACGCTCACGTTCACTGACTACCGTCTGTTCAAAACGGTCAAAGGACGTGAGACCCTTCGCGTTGCGCCACCCGTCGCGGCACAAGCCAGACAGCTATTTTGGCGCTTACGTCCTGCAAAGCTGGAAGGTTTGGAGCAGTGGCCAGCACGCCCGATAGGTTGTGAAAGGCAAGGACCCCACGATTTTGGGGAAATCGCAATCGGCTTCATCCACGAGGGTCCAAAGCCTGGCATTGACGACGACGAAGTTGGCCTCGTCGAGTTACCCACCCCCCAGAGTTGCAGCACACTAGCCGCAGCCGAGGCGAGGGTCGTTTTTCGGGAGGCTCTAGCATTGCTCCCAAAATCCAAAGTGGCTGCCGAGTTCGAGCGTTCCCAGTAATGACCGCTTTCCACCCATTGCGGACTCTCCACCCAAACGCCAAGCTTGTTTGAGGAGATTCTCGGCTGAGTCTGCGCCGCTACATCGTCACGGTCTGGCTGTTGGTTATGGCCCTGTTTCTCGCGATGTTTGCTGTCGCTTGGGAACCTGGCTTGGTCACAGGCTGGCAGTGGCGGCTTGCGATAGGGCTGCCGGTAGTAGCGGGCGGCATTGCCGTTTCATTCGGTCGCTTCGCGAGCCGGACTCCGGCCGATCAACGCACAAGCTTCTGGGCGTACAGGCAATTCAATTGGATGTTAGCCGTGCTTGCAGCGGGAATGATTTGGGCCTTGGTGAGTGTGATCGGCTAGCGGCAGCTTTACACCCATTGCGGACATTAGCTTGACGCGACAGACTGATCTCATGCTGTTGCTTGCTCTTGCTGCTCAAATCGTCGCCCCGGTAGCGAAAAACCCCACGGAATGGTTCTTCGGCGACGATACCCCTTCGTACTTGGTAAGAGAGGGTCCTGGCGTTTGGCAGGTGCCAATCCGCGTGATCGTGGCGCCGACTGGGTCCGTGCAAGGTTGTGAACTCGAAGGTACCAGCGGGATAGGAGAATTAAACAAGCTCACATGTAAGATCATGCTTAGACGTTCGAAGTTCCGACCCGCGAGCATCGATGGGCTTCCGGTTTTCGGCGTGTACCGAACGACCATTCTCTGGGCCGTAGCAAACGCTCCTTTCGACACTTCGAAGTTGAGCCGCGCAGATATCCAAAACACTGTCGAGCATCTTCCGCAGGGCGTCACGTCTCCAAATATCGTCGGAGTAGCATTCGCCGTGGATTCGATGGGCGCAAAGTCAGCCTGCGTGTCAGACGACACGCGCCGCGCCCTTTATAAGCGCATGGAAAACCATCCCGCCTTGGTTGCAGTCGCGTGCGAGCAGATAATGAAAAACTTCAAAGCCGTCCCCGCGCTAGACCCTGTCGGCAACCGGGTCCCATCGGTGCAGAACGCCCTCGTAGAGTTTTCAACACCCAAGAAGAAATAGCGTCCGCTTTCGACCCCTTGCAGACATTAGATAGATTCGTACGACGGCGAGCGATGAGAGGCGGACTGTGACCAAGCTGCTAGCCGCATGCGCCCTTTGCTTCAGCCTCTTTGCATGCGGAGACACGACCTGCGAACCGCAGCAGTCGGACACAGATTTGCTTCGTGAATACGCCCACAAGCCGCTGCCGACAGTCTATGCGGCTCATTTGCAATGTATGTCGAAGTTCACGGTACCGCGTTGGACCCTGTCGGGTAGGCTCGCGGACTTCGGACCGGCTGCCTCTGAATATGCACTTTCACACTTGGACGACCGAAGCTCCGCCTCCTTTTTGGCTGCGCAAACCACAATTGACGCTCACGAAGGACTGCGCTGGCGAAGTGCCCTCTCGCTGCCGCAAATCTCCAAGACGCATTCGGGGAGGTCGGTAGGGGGTTGGGCGAGACCCGCGATGAAAGAGCTCCCGAACGGCAAGGAGGTCGACAAGGCGATGAGCGCTTATACGGACTTCATATCCGAAGATGAGTTCAAGCCGTTCATGGATAGCCTGCCGAAGAGATCCAAATAGCGCACGGTCTGCCCACCGCCCGCGTTCCCCCCGTTTGAGACGTTAGCGACTTGCGCCCGCTTTCGATCACTCCGATACATTAGCTGCGTGGGTCAGCTTCCAAAGCCACTGCAGACATTGTCGGATAGGTGCGCTCCGTCAAACGAGCTCGGGCGCATGGCAACTGATTGAAACGCAGCACCTCGCGGCAAGGACCCTTTTCCAAATCTTCTCATGGAAGAAGAACGCGAATGCGTTGACGAGCGGTTCGACCAGAGCGATGCCGCCGGCGACAGCAACAGATCCCGTAAAGAGATACGCGACCCCAAATCCGATCGATAGATGGATGATCAGGTACGTAACCGTTTTCGATAGATCGATGTGTTGCTTGATCGCCGGCAGCATTGCGTTTCCTCTTTGAGTGTGGGCTTGCTTGGTCCGACGGATCAGATGGCCTGCGCCATCTCGGCGGCCTCGTTGATGTCTTTGGCGCCGCCTTTGTCCTCGCCGGTAACCAGGCCCGCTCCTGGACCCGCTCCAAGATCAGCGCCGGTCGCGGAATCAGCGGTTGGGTCTGACGCAGTACGCGTTGCCAACTTCTCGACAACCGCCAAGCTATCCTCATCAAGTGTCACGGAAGCGAGGCCATCGCCCCCGTCCATCGGCATCGTCTGATCGAGATCGTCAATACGATCCCATTGGTCACCGGAGTTCCATGACCCGTCGACATCGCCCTCACCCTGCGACGTGTTCACGTAAACATTAGCGTAGCGCTCAATGCCCGGAAGCTTGCCTGACGGGAAATTGTCCTCGATCGCGTAAAGCGCTTTCTCGAATGATTTCTGATGAGCGATCTCCCGGGTCATCAGGAACCCAAGAGCTTCCTTGATTCCCGGGTCGTCCGTGATGTTGATCAGGCGCTCATAGACAATCTTTGCTCGGCTCTCCGCCGCGATGTTCGACCGAAGGTCGCATGTCGGGTCGCCCTTCGTGTCGACATAAGCGGCTGTCCATGGCACGCCTGAGGAGTTGGTGAGCGATGGACCTCCACCGTAGAGGAGCGACTGTGTGTGGCTGTTACCGCCTGAATTGATTGCCACGTACAGATCAGCTTCTTCCATGGCTGCCTCCGAAAGCTCTGCTTTCACGCCCTTGTTGAGCATGGCGACAATCGAGCCGATCACTTCCAGATGGCTCAGTTCCTCAGTCGCGATGTCTAGCAGAAGGTCTTTCCGGCCTGGGTCCAACTCCCCTAGTCCTTGCGTGAAATAACGCATCGCTGCGGCAAGCTCGCCATCCGGCCCCCCGAATTGCTCAAGTAGCAGGGAGGCAAGGCCCGGGTTGGGCTCTGCGACGCGGACGGTGTATTGAAGGCGCTTATTGTGCATGAACATTTGGGAAAGCTCCGGGCCGGGACGGCAAACCTCCAACCCGCTCTTCCGACGTATGTTCCTGATTTTAAAAGAATATTGTTCGGGCGACGAGGCGCTGGCCTCCGGTCGCCCTAGTGTCCCTCTCCACCAAAGCGACATAAGCGAGAAGGGGTCGTCAGGGGTTCCAGCCTAACGGACAAGCATGAGATTCAGTATGCGCCCAGTCGTGGGGCACAGATTAGGTTAAGTTTTGCCCGCGCCCGTCGAACGGCGCTCGATGCCGTATTCTTCCATGAGCTTCAGAATGGCTGGCGAGTTCGAACTGTAGCGGCTGGCAATTTGCACCGATGATAGGCCCGCCTCAGTGTAGAGCTTTTCCAGTGTCGCTCTATCGAGCCGTTCCCGGAGTGATGGTCCGCGCGGCATGTAATCTTGTATCAGGCGGACGCGAATGTCCGCAATGGATCGAAGCAGACTTTGCGCAGGCCACGGCCTAATACCTGATCCCCAGAGTTTGTGCTGCTTTGGGCTTACACCAACCGGGCCCCGAGACACTTGCCGTTACGAACGGCCCGACCGCTGGGGCGCGATGCGAGCCGGGACAGCCTCTCTCCCCTCCGAGAATTGGCAATCCGACCGGCTGCTTACGTAAGCGTGAGGCGGAGGCAAAGCCCAGTTGGCCTGGCTCATGGATATTGTCCGGTTTCGACCCAGAGCCCACTTCAGCTTCAGGCCCGCGCGGCAGGATAGCGCTAGACACACGGGTCCATCACGGAAGCAGGCATTTGGCTCGTGGGCCGGCAAAATCTGCTTTGGTCCAGACGGTGCGCGCCGATCGTCGGGTCAGCACTTCACGTGCCGGGTAGGTCGCGCCTTTCCCTTCCGATCGATGTAATAGCAGTAGCCCCGGCTGTCCTTATAGTATTGCCGCCCGTTAATGATGGTCCCGGGAGCCAAGGCCCCGAGCGCTCCTCCTGCCATGGCGCCGACCGCAGCCCCGCTGATACCAGCGGTGGTGGCGCCAATGGCGGCGCCCGCGCTCGCTCCGGCGACGGTGCGCTTGGCGGGATTAGCGCCCGATCCAAGGCTGGCGCATGAGGTGAGTGTCATTGCAAGCGGCAAGTACGTCAGCAGGGACGGTTTCACGGGCTATACTCCTTAAACACGCCCAGCTCAGCGCGGCGCGCGGGAAGCGGCCCGGTCAGCGCCAAACCGGACCACCCCTTAGGCGCTGCCTGTGGGGCAAAAACACGCCTAAAGTTGAAGACGCGTTGTTCCTGGATCCTGAAGAGGACCTAAGTCGGTTGAGCACGCCCAGGCGAACGCCAGGCAGCCAACCGCTACTGCTCAGGAAACGGTAGCGCCGTCGTCCGGGCTGCCGGCATCGCTGGCGTCGTCAGCGTTGCCGCTGGCGGTTCCGCCCGGAATGCTCAGTTCTTCGAGAGTCGGTGCGGTCCATTCACGGTCAGTCATGATTGACTCCCCTGTACGAATGTCATGCGGACGATTCCGCTTTGACCTGAGTCGGATAGCATAAATCTGCGCCCGGAATAAGGGAAAGTTAACAACGGCTTAGCCAAAACGGGCCAGGTATGCCTCCCGGAACTTCGCGACGCCTGAGATTAAGAACTCTTGAGGACGCCAAGGGCCGCCACTTCGAGCATTTAGGACGCAGCCTTATCGACCTGCCTGGCTTCCTCCTCAAAGTCGTCCGCAAGTTGCAGCAGTGTGTCCCTCACTACAGGATCATCTGTCTGGTCCGCCAATTCGCGGCAATGCTCCGCTCGGCCGCGCAGGTGTTCCGCGTCCATCATGCAAGCCAAACGCTATCGCTAAGTCGAATTTGCCATCGTTCGTTAGCCGTAGCGACGAGCGGCGGCGGCCCTACGTTATCGAGCAGCTCACCGTGCTTGTTGGCCCAGGCTGAGTTTCGCCAGGCTTACGAAGCTAAGAGATACGTCGCAGTCTGCGCCACGCTGCGTCGCCAACCCGCTGCTCCCTAGGGCGCTCTCGGTTAAAGCACTGATTTATTAATGATATTCCTGTTTCTATGAACGGAAGGCGTGGGGCCATAGGCATCACAAGGGGTGACCTATGGCGTATTATCGACTGTATCAGCTTCACGGTCCCAAGAACGAAGTCGCGGCCTTCGAGGAGTTCGAGGCAACCGACGATGTTGAAGCAATTGCTCGGGCCGAGGGCTTTCGACGGCTCACTCCCATGGAACTCTGGTCGGAGCATCGAAAGGTGCATCGCTGGGATGGCATTGCGTCAGCGAAGTCACCAACACCCAATCCTGGGCGAGAGTGTTAGAAGCCGGCTCCGCCAAATATTGGAAGGGACTGCAAGTCGATGGACGGCATAGGAGTGAGGTTCGTAGGGGTCGCAGGTTGCCCCCTCGTAGACGGGAAGATCACTCCTTCTTTAGTGTGGACCTCTGGTCCGCAGCTGCCTCCGCCTCGTGGTTCAGTTCACCGGCTCATGTTACCTTAGGCACGTGCCGCACTACCGACTGTACCTCTTGGGGGGCGACCATCACATCGATGCCGTTCACGCCTACGACGCTGACAGCGATGATGCCGCTATCGCTAACGCAGAGCGTTGGCTTGAGGCTCGCGCAATGGAATTGTGGACGGGCAGTCGATTAGTCCGGAAATGGGCTG
>JBKPKE010000090.1:0-20800 GCA_046730955.1 Pseudomonadota bacterium | reverse complement strand
GTGTCCGTGACGCTCAGCGTGGCGCAATTGCGGTGATCCGTGCAACGTTCGGCCTCGATCATCAGCGTGCCGCCCACGGGCATTGCGTGCCGCGCATTGAGCGCGAGGTTCAGCAGCGCATTCTCCAAGTCGAGCGGGTCGCACCTGATGGGCGGAAGGTCGTCCGCAACCAGGCTGTCGAACGCAATGGTCCCGCCGATCGCCTGGCGCAGCAGGCCGCGAAGCCCGGGCACCGCCTGCTGAAGCAGAACTTCCTCCCGAGCAGACTCGCTCGAGCCGGACCCTCCCAGGCGCTGCGCAAGAAGATTGGCCCGCTCCAGGGCCTGGATGGCTCCGCGCAGGACGGACGCGAGCCGCACGTCGCGCTTGGACAGCAATTCCCGCCTGGCGAGGCTTAATCCGCTGGTCGCGAGTTGAAGCATGTTGCGAAAGTCGTGGGCGAGACTCAAGGACGCGTTGCCGGCATCACGGCGAACCTGGCGGAAACGCTGGTCCATGATCGCTCCTCACTGTAGCGGCGATGCCTGGCGACGTGTCACCCGGCGGAAGAGGACGAGGGTAGGGAACCCTGCATTGCTGTTCTTCCGTCCCTGAACGCAGCTTTGTGTTTTAGCACTGTCCGCTGAAAACGACGTCCAACAGGAACTCACGCGATCTGACTGGGAACGGCATTTGCGCGGAGCGACAAGCCGGCGCAGGCCTTTGGCGATCGACGCCCGGAGGCTTCCATGAAGGAGAGGCCATGCCGGCAATCAACCAGGCTCAACCGATCCCTGCGCGGTGGACGGCCCCCCGGAGGCCGGGGGTCCGGGCCGCACCCCATGGACACCTCAATCTGGTCGCTGTCCCGTCACCTGATGACGAGCGGCGAAGAGAAGGCATCGGCCTGGAGCGCTGCTGGCGCGAGATGCCGCAGCGCTTCCCCCATGGCGAACCTCGCAGGATCCTGGCGCAGCGCTGGAAAGAGGATGCGGAAGGGCCGCGTGAATATGCAAAGGCAGCCGATGCCCGTTACGCAGTGCTTGCGATTGCACTGCGGCCGACCGAGGCGCGCCTGACGGTCGATGGCGAGCCTGTGCACGACGGACCCGTTCCTGCAGGCTTCGCGACACTGACGGCGCCCGGGGTCGCTGCAACCATCCATCTGCGCGGGCCATGCGACCTGCTTCACCTGTTCATTCCCGGACAGCGGCTGCGGGAGATCGCGGGCGGCGACGCCGAAGCGAGGATGCCCGACGACGCCGGACGATGCTCGGCGGGCGTGGCCGATCCTTTGATTGAACGCCTGGCCTGGCTCCTCCTCAAGGGCGGCGGAGCGGGCGAAATGCATATGTCAGACCAATATGTCGACGGGCTGGCGGTCGGGATCGTCAGCCGCCTGCTCGATTGCAGCCGTGCCCGGGAAGTTCGGGCACCGCATGGCCTCGTCAAATGGCGGCTGAAGCGCGTCCAGGCCTACATCGAGGAAAAGCTTTCCGAGCGGCTCTCGCTTGCCGACCTTGCGGGGTCGGCAGGGCTCAGCCGGATGCATTTCGCCGCACAGTTCCGGGTCGCGACGGGCATGCGGCCGCACGAATATGTCGTTCGCCGGCGGATTCAGAAGGCGCAGGAGATCCTGCTTTCGACGAGCATGCCGCTTGTGGAAGTGGCACTGAGCGTGGGCTTCCAGACCCAGGCTCATTTCACCACCGTGTTCAGGCGTCTTCTTGGCGAAACGCCCGGGAGGTGGCGTGAGGCCCAGCGGCTGGCCTGAGCAGATTGCTCGAAATCGAAAGAGGGGTGGTTCCGGCCGGACGTACGCCCCGGAATGTCAGGAAAGGCAAGGACATGCAGATCAATACCTCGAAGCCGGGCGCGCGGAGCAGCGGTTCGGTCTTCGCCGACGAGCCCCAGGCGGTCGCACGCGAGCTCAACATCCTGCTTGCCGATGCGTTCGCGCTCTACCTCAAGACCAAGTCCTTCCACTGGCATGTCTCCGGCCCGAACTTCCGCGACTATCACCTGCTGCTCGACGAACAGGCGGCCGAGATCTTCGCGATGACCGACGTGCTCGCGGAACGGGTCCGGAAGCTCGGCAGCCCGACGCTGACATCGATCGGCGAGATCCAGCGTCTCCAGCGCGTCAGCGACAGCGAGAATGCGCATCTCGAGGCGTCGCTGATGATAAGCCAGCTGCTTCACGACAATCGCCAGTTCGTCCGCGAGATGATCGACGTTCACGCCTTATGCGACCGCGAGCGGGATGTCGCGACCGCCGGCATTCTCGAGAACTACATCGACGAGGGCGAGCGCCGCGTCTGGTTCCTGAGGGAGATCGGCGCCGGCTCGACGGTCGCGCTCTAGGACCGCCCCCCGGCGGCTCAGCAGATCGAGCTCAAAGGAGAAACCAGTGCTGTTCGCTTTGATCGGCATCTATCGCAAGGGTGCGGAAGACCATCTCCTCGAGATCGCCCCCGACGTGAACGAATTTCTTGGTCAGCTTATGGCCGCGCCGCGTCTCGCTGCGGTGTTTCGCGGGGAGCATGGCGAGCGCCTCGGCAATCTGGTGGTCGTGGACGCGGCAGATTTCGCGGAAGCCAAGTCCCACTTGCTGGAAAGTCCGGCGCTGCACGCGGGTCTGTACGAGCGGGTGAAAATCGCCGAACTTCAGATCGAGGTCGGCGGAATTGCCCCGCTTTAGAAGAGCTTCTGCTGTAACTCGCCGGCGAGCCGTTCGAACGTGGGGGACGGCTGGAGTCCGCTGATCAGAGTCCCGCCAACGAGCCAGCCGGGCGTTCCATGGAGACCGGTCTCGCGTGCTTTTGTTTCGGCTGCGGCGACTGCCTGTTCGGCGCTTCCGTCGTCCATGGCCTGCCAGAAACGCGTCGGGTCGAGGCCTTCCTTGCTGAGGTGCTGATCGACCGTTCCGGGATCCCCAAGATCCTCTCCTTGGACGAAATGGGCTTCGAACAGGCCGCGGCGAAGCGCCGGAAATGCAGGGGCTTCATTGCGCCGAACCCACTCGGCCGCAGCAAGCGCAAGGCGGGAGTTGGGCAGGCGCGGCGGCCATTTCAGGGGAAGACGAAGCGCCGCGGCCTCGGCGGACAGGAAATCGTACATTGCACCCGAGCGCATACCCGCTGTGATACCTTCCACGGGAATCTCGGGATGCGCCTGGAACGGCAGCTCGACGATGGTCAGTCCCGCGTCCGCGAGAATCCCCGTCCGCTGCTGACCCAGGTAGCAGAAGGGGCAAATGAAATCGTACCAGACGATGGCCGTTTCGTCGGGTCTGGGAAGCGTGGCCATGGGACAACTCCTTGGCAGGTAGCGGTTCAGCATCTCTCTGGTGCGCCCGGCCGAAATGCTCGCGAGTCGACGCGAGACCTTGCGAGGCACGCGCGCCATCGCCTGGGCGCCCCACGGGGGTCGCGGCCGCTCAACGGGCAGGCTGCTCCCACGCCCGCGCTTCCCGCTCGGGCGGCTCCCTGGTGAGATCCGGAGTGTACGCGCCGTGGAGCTTCGCGGCCGTCTCCGCGACCAGTCGGCCCTGGAAACGGGCTCCCTCGAGCTCGAGCACGCTAGGCATCCTCTGCCCCTCGCCGCCCGTGATCGTCGTCGCGCCATAGGGCGCGCCGCCGGTGATCTCGTCGAGGGTCATCTGCCCGGCAAAGGAATAAGGGAGGCCGACGACCACCAGTCCCAGATGCATCAGGTTCGTGATGACCGAGAACAGGGTCGTCTCCTGGCCGCCGTGCTGGGTAGCAGTGGAGCTGAACGCGGCGCCCACCTTCCCGTTGAGCGCGCCGCGAGCCCAGAGACTGCCGGTCTGGTCGAGGAAGCTCGCCATCTGCGACGCCATCCGGCCGTAGCGCGTCCCGCAGCCGATGATGATTGCATCGTAATCGGCAAGTTCTTCCGGCAAGGCCAGCGGGGCCTCCTGATCGCGCTTGTACCCTGCGCCCTCGGCAACTTCATCGGGCACGAGTTCCGGCACGCGCCTCACGTCCACCTGAGTTCCCGGGACGCTTCGGGCCCCCTCGGCCTCGGCCTCGGCCATCGCTTCGATGTGCCCGTAAGTCGAATGATAAAGAACGAGGACTCGCGCCATCGGCTTCTCCGTGGGTGATGGGTTGCTTCGATGGGAGGATTAGCCGCTGCGAGGGACAGGAGAGCGTGGATAGATGTTAGATCTGGAGAGACGGCGGCATGGAAGAGGCGGATAATGGCCGGACATCCGTCAGGGCCATGTGCGCGCGCGGGTTCCACATCGCCCCGGTCGGAAGATTGAGCCGATTTCGGGCGCTTCCCGAAGAGTGGTCTATGCTGCTCTTGCTGGCAACCTGTTGACCGTAGCCGCCAAGTCCGCTGCCGCTACGGTCTCCGGTTCGAGCGCCATGCTGACCGAAGCGATCCATTCGACCGCCGACTGCGCCAACCAGTTCCTGCTTCTCATCGGAGTTGGTCGTGCGCGCCGGGCGCCGGACGATACGCATCCCTTCGGTTATGGGCTGGAGATCTATTTCTGGACGTTTGTCGTAGCCGTGCTCGTCCTGCTCGGGGGCGGCGCGTTTTCCGTCATCCAGGGGGTGGAGGAGCTCCTGCATCCATCGCCAATCAGCTGGCCGGGCCTGAGCCTGCTTGTCCTCGTACTTTCCGCAGCGCTCGATGGGGCGTCCTTCCGGATCGCCTATCGCGAGTATCGCACTGTCGAGGAAAGGCATCGAAGACCGGGCCCTCGCACCGGGCTCATCCAGTTCATCAAATGGTCCAAGGATCCGAGCCTTTACGAGAGCCTGCTCGAGGATGGAGCCGCCCTTGCCGGGCTTGCGGTCGCCTTCGCGGGGATCGTCCTTGCAGCCTATTTCGGCGTAGCGGAGGCCGACGGACTCGCGTCCCTTGCCATCGGCTGCATCCTGATGGGCAATGGAACCGCCATACTCCTGGCGACCAGAAGCCTGATCGCCGGCGAGGGCGTCGCGCCGCCGGTGCTGGAAGAACTCTGGTCGGCCGCTCGCTCCCGGGATCCAGCCGGGCGTGTGACCGACGTGGCCTCCTTGCACTTGGGGCCCAACCGGATCCTGGTCGCGCTTACGCTCACCCCCGCCCACGACAATGGGGAGTTGGATTTCCTTCGACAACTCGAGCAGTGCCTCAAGTCGGCAGAGCCGCGCGTGCGCGACGTGCTCTTCCGCTACTCCGAAGTGAGGGGGGAACGGCTGCACCAGTGACGCTCAGCGGTCGCGGGCGGGGGCCCGTTCGGCAGCTCACCCGATCTCGCGCCCGCCCACCAGAACTCACTTGTCCGCAAGGGGAGACAGGCGCTTCTGCGCAACTCCTCAAGTCTTGGAGTCTCGCGCATGGCAACGGTCATGATCACGGGCGCCGGCACCGGTCTCAACAAGGGCGCCGCCTTCGAACTTGCCCGCCGAGGGTTCGACGTCATCGCCTGCGTCGAGAATTACCCGCAGCTCCGCGCGCTCGAGGTTGAGATCGAAGAGCTGGAACTTCCCATCCGCATCGAGAAGCTGGATGTGACCCGGGCGGGGGATCGCAGGCGCGCAGCCTCTCTCGATGTTGATGTCCTCGTTAACGGCGCCGGCATCCTCGAGGGCGGTGCCCTCGTCGATATCCCGTCCGACAATCTGCGCTGGCAGTTCGAAGTCAATCTGTTTGGCCCTCTCTTCCTGACTCAGGCCATTGCAAGGCGGATGGCTGCCCGGCGACGGGGCAGGATCGTCTTCATGTCCTCCGTCGTCGGCATTCTGACCGGTCCGTTCGTCGGAGCTTACGCTGCTTCGAAGCATGCGATCGAAGCCATTGCGGAGACGATGGCGATGGAGCTGCAGGAATTCGGAATCGAGGTCGCAGTGATCAACCCGGGACCATTCCTCACCGGATTCAACGATTCCGGATTCCTCACGCCGAGGACCTGGAACGATGCGCCTTCCGAGCGCCTGTTCGACTATGACGGGCTTGCCTTTCCCTTCGAGCAGTTTGACCCCGCGGCCGCCTTCGGCAGCATCGCCGACGTGATTGCCGGCAAGAGTCCGCTGTTCCGCAATATCGTCACTGCCGATCTTGCCGCCGGTGTCCGCGAGCAGTCCGAGCTCGTCTGGAGCCGAAGGAGCGCCGACGGCGTCGGCCGGCGCTCGGATCTTGTTCAGCGATCTTACGAAATGAACCCCGAGACGAGGGCCAGATCGAGCTGAGGCGCGGGCCGGGAACGAGCGAGAACGAAATGCGGATCATGAACTCCTTCCGATATCTGGCTGCAAATGCATCCATGGCGCTTCTCGTCGCGGCCGAGCCGCCCACCGAAGAGAATTACCATTCGGCAATGACCGCGGCCATGAACCGGATGATGGCGGCGATGCACGGCCACTCCTCGGGCGATGTCGATCGCGACTTCGTGGAGATGATGGTTCCGCATCACCAAGGCGCCATCGACATGGCGGTCGCGGAGCTTCGCTATGGCAGCAATCCCCAGCTGAAGCGGATCGCGCAGGAGATCGTCGTCGACCAGCAGCAGGAGATTGCCGCCATGGATGCCGCGATCGGTCAGTCGCCCCTGACCGAGCCGGGGCCTGCGCCGACGCAAGCCTGCTCCCATGGCTCCCCAAAGGCGCTCTGAGATGGAAGTCCGGCCGCAAAGCCCGATCATCCTGGCCACTGCAGCAATGCTGATCGCGGTCCCGGAAGCGCCCGCTCAGCAGGCTCCCTGGGGGCGGAATGCGCCCGCCACTCACCGCGACCGCGTCTATGCGGCGGAGCAATTCTCGAACACGGTCTCCGTGACCGACCCCGTCTCCGCGAAGCTGCTTGGAGTCATTCGCCTGGGCGATCCGCAGCCCGCCAGCCTGAGCCCGCTCTACAGGGGCCAATTGCTGGTTCACGGCCTCGGATTCTCGCCCGACGGGCGGACGCTGGCAGTCGTGTCGACGGGCTCGAACTCGGTGACCTTCATCGATACGGCGACGAACAGAGTGAAGCATACGACTTATGTCGGACGCTCGCCCCACGAGGCGTTCTTCACGCCTGACGGCGCCGAAGTCTGGGTCACGGTCCGCGGCGAGGACTATGTCTCCGTCCTCGATGGCGGGACGTACGAGGAGAGGGAGCGTCTCAAGACCCCGGGCGGGCCCGGGATGACGATCTTCTCGCCGGACGGGCGCTATGGCTACGTCTGCTCCTCGTTCAATCCCGAACTCGTCATCTTCGACGTGAAGGGCCGCAACATCGTCGCGCGCGTGCCGCAGCCGAGTGCCTTCTGCCCGAATATCGCTGCAAGCCCCGACGGCCGGCAGGTCTGGTACACGCTGAAGGATATCGGGGCCGTGGTGGCGGTGGACGCAGCCCCGCCGTTCGGCACGAAGAAGCTTATCCGCACCGGACCGATCACCAACCACGTCAACTTCGCCCGAACCGCCGCCGGCCTTTTCGCCTATGTAAGCGTCGGCGGCCGGAATGAAGTCCAGGTCTTCCGCACCGACACTTTCGAACGGGTGGCAAGCGTTCCGGTGGGCCGGCTCCCGCACGGGGTCTGGCCGTCCGGTGACGGAACCCGGGTCTTTGTCGGCCTGGAAAACGACGATGCGCTCGCCATCATCGACACCGCCACGAACAGGCTTATCGGCAAGGTCTCCATCGGCCAGGCGCCCCAGGCGATCGCTTACGTGACCAATGCGGTGCGCGACGGCGGCGCCGCCGCGTCAAACCTCCAGCCGTTGGGAGTTGCCGGCAACGATATCCGTCTGACCCTCGGGAGCGGCGGACGCCCCCTGACCACCGTCGCCCTGTTCGACCAGGGCCTGGTCCAGGTCCTCCAGGCATCCGTTGCCGGCCTGGTCCCGAAGAGGGCCTACCAGCTCGTGCTTGCAAGGACGGCCGACGGCTCCGGAGACGTGGACCCCCTTGCCGGCTTCGCGGCCAATCCAGCCGGGGCGGCCATCGTCAATGCGGTGGGCCCCATCCGCCAGCTGGTCCAGGGCAGGGAGGCCGACGACCGTCGCTGGCTCGCGATCCGCGAAGGCACGACCGAAGCTCCTGGACGGATCGTGCAGATCCAGCAGCCCTGACAGTCCTGTTCGTGGGAGACGGCCGACGCGCCCGACCTTGACCCTCGTGGCTGGATCCCTGTTGGCGGCCGGCACAGCAAGAGCCGAGCCAGCGGCGCCGGAGCAGGCGGGCGCCACGTCGCCCCGGCCAGAGGACCGGCAATCGCCGCCTGTGTCCTGGACGCTGACTTACAACAGCGACCTCAATGCGAATCTCACCGGCGGCGAGAGGAGGGGAGGAGCTTATCTGCAAAGAGTCGGCCTCATTGCCGACGCGGATCTTGAGCAGATCGCCGGCTGGCGCGGGGCCAAGCTTCACGCGAGCATCCATGCGATCAATGGTCGCGGGCTTTCCGCTCACGCCGTCGGCAATCTTCTCACGGTCAGCGGCATCGAAGCAGAGCCTGCGTTTCGGTTGTTCAACCTGTGGATCGAGCAGCCGCTGGGCCCTGGAGCTTCCATGCGTGTCGGCCAGTTCACCGCCGGCCAGGAGTTCATGGTCAGCAATACCGCGGCACTGTTCGTCAATTCGACTTTCGGATGGCCGGGGAATTTCGCAACCGATCTCCCGAGTGGCGGCCCCGCCTATCCGCTCGCTGCCCCCGGCATCCGCATCGCCGCCGAGAGAGGGGACCGGACGACGGTTCGGTCGGCAGTCTTCGCCGGCGATCCCGCCGGGCCAGGGACCGGCGATCCGCAGCGGCGGGACCTTCACGGCTTCAACGCAATGAGACTGACGGGACCCCCGTTCGTCATCGCCGAGGTCGCCCACGACTTCGGCAGCGGTTCCCCCTCGCTGACGCTGACGGCCGGAGGGTGGATTCATTTCGGGCATTTCGACGATAGTGCCGGGCGAGGGCATCATGATCGCGATTATGCTGCGTACGGGATCCTCGATGCTCGGATCTGGTCGAAAGGTGGGCGATCGCTCCACGGCTTCATTCGCGCCTCGGCCAGCCCCTCGGACCGCAACCCGATCGACCTTTATGCAGACGCCGGTTTCGCGCTTTCCGGGCTCCTTCGCGAACGTCCGGACGACACCCTCGGGCTGGCGATCGGGATTGCCCGAATCTCGCCTCCCTTAAGGTCCTCGCCCCGGCGACGGGAGGATCTCTCGAACGATGCCGGCAGACCCCCTCGCTCCGAAGCCGCCGTTGAAGTCAGCTACAGGTTCATGGTCGACAAGACCGCCTATCTGCAGCCGAACGCGCAATGGATCCTCCATCCGGCAGCGTCCGCCCTCACAAGGGAACCGAACTCCAGCCCGCCGCCAGATTCGGCCTTCGTCATTGGTTTGCGGACGTCGTTGACACTCTGAACTGCAAGCGTGCCCGCCGACAATCCTGGGTCCCAACGGCTGCGGGATCTCGTTCGGGTTTTGCCGCCGACCGGGTCCGGTGCTTCGCTCGGACACCAGGCGAGTAGGCGGACGCGATCGAAGGGCGCCCGCCAGCCGGATTCCAACGGATTCTCACGCCATCTGATTGGCCTTGCCCGCCGGATGGAGCGAACAGGCGCAAGAGCTTGCCGGAGGGCAAACCCTCAGACCTCTCCGGCAAGGAAAGGCGAGGCCATGTCCCTCATCAATCCCGCTCAGGTTGGAGTCACCCCCTGGGAGCCCTCGCCGGAAGCGACAATCCGGTTAAGATCGATCGCAGGACCTTCGCCCCGGCACCACTTGCCCCGCCGGCAATGTCATGAGCCGGAATGTCCGATTTCGCATGGTCACCGCGGGCGCATCGGCCTTGCGCTGGGGCAGGGTCCGCCCGCCCCTACGATCCCCCATCGTTCAAGGACGGGCAGGCGGAATGGTCACGGTCCGCCCGGCCGGGCGGGGCAGCGATCATACCCAACCCACCAGCGTCACGATCCGTCACCAAGGAGTACCCATGACCGCCCCACGCAAGAAAACGAGCGTCCTTCCCACCGGCGGTGGCCGGATGCTGATCGATCCGGCCGATACGCTCTTCCTTCTCCTCGACCACCAGTCCGGCCTCTTCCAGACGGTCAAGGACGTGCCCGTCGCCGATCTTCGCCGAAACGTGGAAATGCTCGCTAAGCTTGCGACGCTCCTCGACATTCCGGTGATAACCACCGCATCCGAGCCGACAGGTCCGAACGGGCCCCTCATGCCGGAAATCGAGCGGGACGCTCCGCACGCGCGCTATGTTGCGCGCAAAGGCGAAGTGAATGCCTGGGACAACCAGGATTTTGTCGACGCCGTTCGAGAGACCGGCCGCAACACGCTCGTCATGGCGGGCGTTTGGACGAGCGTCTGCGTCATGTTCCCGGCGCTCGACGCCAGGGCCGCAGGGTTCGACGTATATGCAGTGACCGACGCTTCGGGCGATCCCAGCGAAATCGCTTCGCGTACCACCCTTGCGCGCTTCGTCCAGGGCGGAGTGATCCCGATCTCGACCAACGCGCTCCTCTCGGAAATGCACCGCACCTGGGCGCGGCCCGAAGCGGCCGAACTGGCCAAGCTCTATGCGCTGGCCGCTCCCAATTACGCAGCAGTCATGGAGAGCTATCTCAAGGCCCGGGAGGTCGGCTCCAGTTCGAAGTGAGATGGCTCTCGGGCGCCTTGCGCGGCGCCCCCGATCCATCGGCCAATGTCGAAGGAAATGCCCGATGAAGCCCTATCTGCTTTCCCTTGGTGCCGGAATCCTCGTCGGGCTCGTCTATTCGATGCTGGGGGTTCGCTCGCCCGCGCCTCCCGTCGTTGCGTTGATCGGGCTCTTCGGCATTCTTCTCGGCGAACAGGCGGTTCCGGTCCTCAAAACCGTGCTCGCCGGCAGCGGCGCCGTTGCCTCGACGCGGCGAGACGCGGCCGAGCAGGTGCTTGGACCGCACGTCCGCAACTCCATCCGGGAGGAAGACGGGTGAGCGGACTGACGCGCCGGGAAGCCGTCAGCTCCGCCGCAGGCGCGGCCGCTCTAAGCCATCCCCTCATCGCACATGCGCAAAAGGTTCAAATGACCGATCTCATAATCATCAACGCCGAGGTGAGCACTCTCGACCGGGGAAACCCCGCCGCAAGCGCGGTCGCGATCCGCGACGGCAAGTTCCTCGCGGTCGGCGCCGAGGCCGACGTGCGCGCGGTCGCAGAGCCCGGGGCAACCGTCATCGACGCCGGTTCGCGCCGCCTGATTCCAGGGCTCATCGACAGCCACATCCACGTCATCCGCGGCGGTCTCAACTACAATCTGGAATTGCGCTGGGACGGGGTGCCCAGCCTCGCTGACGCGATGGCGATGCTCAGGACGCAGGTCGCGAGGACGCCAAGCCCGCAGTGGGTACGGGTCGTCGGCGGCTTCAGCGCACTTCAATTCCGGGAGAAGCGGCTGCCGACCATCGAGGAGCTGAATGCGGCGGCGCCCGAGACACCCGTCTTCATCCTGCACCTTTACGACCGGGCGATGCTGAACGCCGCGGCTCTTCGCCAGGTCGGATACACCAGGGACACCCCAAACCCGCCGGGGGGCGAGATCGTCCGCGACACAGGCGGCAATCCAACCGGGCTTCTCCTGGCGCAACCCAATGCTGCAATCCTCTACGCGACGCTTGCCAAAGGCCCCAAGCTGCCACCCGATCAGCAGAAGAACTCGACGCGCCAGTTCATGCGGGAACTGAACCGCCTGGGCGTGACCAGCGTGGTCGATGCCGGCGGCGGCTTCCAGAATTATCCCGAGGATTACGAGATCGTCCAGGAACTCCACCGCGAAGGACTGCTGACGCTGCGCATTGCCTACAATCTCTTCACGCAGAAGCCGAAGGAGGAGCTGAAGGATTTCGCGAACTGGACGACGAAGGCGATCCCGGGAGAGGGGGACGATCTCTACCGGCTGAACGGGGCCGGAGAGATGCTGGTCTATTCAGCCGCGGACTTCGAGGACTTCCGCGTGGCCCGGCCCGAGATGCCACCCAATATGGAAGGCGACCTCGAGCCCGTCGTCAGGCTGCTTGCCGAGCGGCGCTGGCCGTGGCGGCTTCACGCGACCTATGACGAGACCATCAGCCGCGCGCTCAATGTCTTCGAGAAGGTCAACCGCGACGTGCCCTTCGCCGGCTTGAACTGGTTCTTCGATCACGCCGAGACCATCAGCGAGCGCAACATCGATCGCATTGCGGCTCTCGGGGGCGGCATCGCGGTGCAGCACCGGATGGCCTACCAGGGCGAATATTTTGCCGAACGATACGGGGCCAAGGCCGCCGGGCGCACACCCCCAATCAAGCGGATGCTGGACGCGGGTCTTCCGGTCGGCGCCGGAACCGACGCAACTCGCGTCGCCAGCTACAATCCCTGGGTCTGCCTTTCCTGGCTCGTCTCCTCGAGGACGGTTGGCGGCCGCCGGCTCTATCCACCGTCCAACCGCCTCGACCGCGACACCGCCCTGAGGCTCTGGACCGAGCGCAACAGCTGGTTCTCTAACGAGACGGGCAGGAAGGGGCAGATCAGGACGGGCCAACTCGCCGACCTTGCCCTGTTGAGCGACGATTACTTCTCAGTGCCGGAGGACGAGATCGTCGGACTGCGTTCGGTCCTCACCATCGTCGGCGGCAAGGTGGTCCATGGTGAAGGGACGTACGCGCCGCTGGCGCCCGAGCTTCCGCGCCCGCTTCCCGACTGGTCACCGGTCGCCTCCTTTGGCGGCTATCACAAAAGTGCCGAGGCCCGGGCAAGGATGGCGTCGAGCTGCGCTTGTCGTGGTGGCTGCGCGGTTCACGGGCACGATCATGCTCGCGCTCTCTGCGCCAGCGTCCCGGTCTCCGATCCATCGAGCTTCTGGGGCGCGTTCGGTTGTGCGTGCTGGGCCGTATGAAAGGGAGGCCCTCCGTCTGGCCTTCGGCCATCGACGCAAGGCGTGACCCGCCGTTCGTCGACGCCATTCTCGACTGGCGCTGGACGGTCTTCCTGGCGCAGCTGGCTCTCGTTGGCGCCTACCTCCTCGGCGGGATCGTCAAGCTCACGGATTTCCCTGCGGCAGTCGCCGAGCAGGCCCATTTCGGAATGCATCCGCCGGCATTCTGGGCAGCCCTGACCATCCTCGTCGAGCTGGCCGGTCCGCTGCTGATCCTGACCGGCCGATGGGTGTGGCTCGGTGCCGGCATGCTCGGGGTGTTCACGGTCCTCGCGGCGGTCACCGCCAACAATTTCTGGACGATGCACGGACAGGAGCGCTTCATGGCAACCAACGCATTCTTTGAGCATATCGGCCTCGTCGGAGGCCTTGTCCTTGCCGCAATGCTGGCGGAGCGGCGCAATGGCTGACGCTGCGACGGTGGGCGCCGCCAAGGCCGGGCTGGTTCCGCTGATGTTGACCCTCTCGCTGACAACGGGCCTCATCGACGCGGTCAGCGTCCTTGGCCTCGGCAAGGTCTTCACAGCCAACATGACCGGCAACGTCATCTTCCTGGCGCTGGCGCTTGGCGGCGCTCCCGGTTTCATTCCCGCGCTCTACATCCTCGCGCTGGCCGGGTTCTTCACGGGCGCGGTAGCCGCAGGACGTGTCGCGATCCGGGAGACTGTGGCACCCCTCCGGGCCTGGATGGTTTCGGCCGCATCGATCGAGACGACGCTCGTCTGGCTCGCCGCGCTGATCGCCATCACCGCATATCATCGCAACGAGACGACGTCGGGCCTCCCGGTGTACGCCATCATTGTCCTGACGGCTGCAGCGATGGGCTTCCGCAACGGCACCATCCGGCGCCTTCAGATCCCGGACATGACCACGACGGTTCTGACCCTCACCATCACTGGTCTGGCATCCGACTCCACGATCGCCGGCGGTGCCAATCCCAATTTCGGGCGCCGCGTTGCAAGCATCGTCGCGATGTTCGCGGGAGCCGCTGCAGGTGCGTTCCTTGTCCTCGGACCAGGAATCGCGATCGCCCTTTTCCTCGCCGGATTGCTGGTGCTCGGTGGAACGCTCCTGTGCGCTCCGCGGCAGCCTTGATCCTCCTCCTGTCGAGCGCAGCGGGTGCGCAGGACCTTCCCGTTGACCAGATCAATTGGCGCTATGACGAGGACTGGTCGGTGCTGCGCACGTCCCGGGTCGATAATCCGCCGTGGTGGCTTCCGGCGAAATATGTGCCGTTGGACCCGAGCGGATCGGCCTGGGCGAGTTTCGGGATCGATTCGCGCATCCGGTTCGAAGGCTTCGAGGGGAACAACTGGGGCTCCGCCGCCGAGCCGGACGATGGCTATCTGTGGCTTCGCCTCATGCCGCACGCCGACCTTCACGTCGGCCCGGCGCGCGTCTTCGTGCAGGGGATTGCCGGCTTCTCGCGGGGACTCGCCGGCGGCCCCGGACCGGTTGACGAAACCGGTATCGACCTGTTGCAGGGGTTCGCCGACGTGCGCGTTCCGCTCTCGCCCGACATTTCCCTGACGCTCCGGGGCGGGCGGGAGTTGATCGCTCTTGGAAGCGAGCGCCTCGTGGGCATCCGCTACGGAACCAACATCCCGCAGCCATTCGACGGATTCCAGGCAAGCCTGCGCATCGGATCCGCGCGCCTCGATGCGTTTCGAGTGCGTCCCGTCCGGATCGGACGTCACGACTTTGACGACCATGCAGACGAAACGCGCCGGCTCCAGGGCATTTATTCGACGGTGCCGCTGAAGGTTGGCGACGAGGCTGGGCTGGACGCCTATTTCCTCGATTATCATCGCGAGCTCGCCCAATTCGATCAGGGCGCGGGCGTGGAAAATCGGCGGACGCTCGGCACGCGCTTTTTCGGCCGCGCAGGCGAGTGGAAATGGAACTGGGAGGCGATGCTGCAGCGCGGGCGCTTCGGTGCAGGCCGCATTCGCGCCTGGTCGATCGCGACGGAGACCTCGCGCGCCTTCCCGAAATTTCCCTTGAAACCCTCGGTTCGCCTGCGCGCCAACATTGCGAGCGGCGACGATGATCCGGCCGACGGAGCATTGAACACCTTCAACCCGATGTTCCCGAAAGCCAAATATTTCGGCGAGTTGTCCCCGATCGGCCCCTACAACATCATCAATGTGAATCCGTCGATCGATCTCGACCTTGGACACGGGTTCGACCTTGGGTTCGCGGGCGCTGCATATTGGAGACAGAGCCTGCGGGACGGGGTCTACGACATTTCCGGGCATCTCGCCCGAAGCGGTGGCGCCAGCCACGCGCGATTTATCGGCACGCAGGAGGAAGTCGTGCTCGGCTGGCAGCCCAATCCGGCCCTCTCGCTGACGGCTTCCTACTCCCTCTTCCAGGCTGGCCGCTTCATCGAACAGACCGGACCGTCAAGGACGATCCATATGGTGGGCCTCGAAGGCCAATACCGCTTCTAACGCCGCCGACTCTCCCCGGGCGCGAGCCGAGCGACGGGCCTTTGCGCTGACTCGCCGAGTCCTGCCGTTCAGATTGGGAATATTGGACGTCAATCTGGGAGCGAATTGGCTTGATGCGGGAGGCGATGGCCGAAATGACGTGCAGCAGTGCGCGCGCCAGGACGGCATTCGATGAGCAGATATCCGGGACTCACGGTCGACGACGTCGCCAGCCTCCTGGAGCTCGTCCTCGAGTTTGCGAAAAAGGACAGGTGCACTCCCGCGCAAGCGATAGAGCGCCTGTCCAATGTCGTCTTGGCCAACGTCATTGGCCGCAACAGTGAGCCGCCGAACATTGCGCTATGGGCGGATCGGGTCCGCAACATGCGGCTGCGGCGGAACGACTTGTTCGAAGCGCCGCTATTCAGGGATCCGGCATGGGACATGCTCCTCGAGCTTTACGTCGCGGAGCAGAACCAGCGCGACATTCCCGTCAGTTCGCTGAGCTACGCCTCCGGGGTTTCCTTGAGCACCGCGGCCCGCCATGTGGCCGAACTCGAGACGCACAGGCTGGTGCATCGCGTGCGGGACGAGCAGGATCAGCGGCGCGCGGTGGTCAGGCCCACCCCCAAGGCACTCGCGGCGGTCGAGAGGGCCGCGACGATCATCTTCCACGAGATGCGATGGGCAGACGGCGGCCAGCATCGCAAGGTGATCGCTCCTGAAAAAGACGCCTAGGCAAAGTCGGCTCGAGCGCATGTGCCTAAGATCCAGCCATAAGACACAGGCCTGAAGGGGTGGCAGCGGCTGATTCCCGACTGACGATCACTCTGAAACGGGAGGAGGCCCGCCTGCTGAGGGCGGTCCTCGTGAAGCTCGTCCCCCCGCCGCCTGCCGAACCCTCGAGGAAGTTGGTCGAACTCGCGGAGCGCATGCAGCTTGTGTTTCGCGATGCGCGCAATCTGCTTCCGGACGATGTCGCAGGCGAGAGCGGGTGCGAGATGCTCTTCCTTCTCTATTGCGCTGCAGTGCGGGGCGAGGAGGTTACGGTGTCGAGCCTCGGCTCCTCGATGGGCCTTCCGCACGCGACTGCGGCACGCCGCATTGCCGCATTTTCGGGACTAGGGCTAATCGCCATCGCGAAGGACGCGCGGGACCGGAGGAGACGCTTCGTTACGCTCACGAAGCCTGCTTTTGAAACCGTCACGGCGTGGCTGGAAACGATCAGCCCATGAAGCGAAGCCCGGGCGGATTCCCTGCGCCAGTGCGTGCCGATCGATGGATTCAAGCCGGGAGCGCAGCCTTTTCCGGCTGAGGCTCCAGGATCGCGACCAGGCCGACCTTTGTGTTGAGTGCCCGGGAGATCGGACAATTGCGCTCGGCTTCATGAGCAATCTCCTGGAACCGGCTGTTGGTGATCCCGGGCACTCGAGCGCGCAGCGTTAGAATGGAGTGGGCCACCATATAATGCTCGCCGTCAGGCTCGAGCGCCACTTCGGCTTCTGTCTCGAGATTGTCCGCCGTGAAGCCGGCGAGCTGCAGGCCGAAGGCAACCGCCATTGTGAAACATCCGGCGTGGGCGGCGGCGAGGAGTTCCTCGGGATTGGTGCCCGGTCCGTCCGCAAAGCGGCTCGAGTAGCCGAAGGCCGTGCCTGAAAGGACTCCTGACTGTGTCGTCACTGTGCCTTTGCCGTTGCGTCCGCTGCCCTGCCTGGTAGCTGTCGATTTCCGGATCATGGGGTCTCCTTTCGAAGTCGGGAAACCGGGATGCTAATTGCGGTCCGGGCGCTCGGTATTTCCGGAACGAACCGCCGTTGCCCAACAGCATCGAGCCCAGACAGGCCCTTGCCGCCCGCGGACGGGCGAATGAGCAAAAAGCGGTGCGGTTGGCGGAAGAGCCGAGCGTCGCTGCATCCTATGGTCGAGGACAGTCCTCATGGAGTAGCCGCAATGCTCAACTTCGCATCCAAGGACCGCACGCATGGGGTTGCAAGACCTGCGCGAGGCTGTCTGTCCGCCTTCTCAAGAGCTCGGGCCCCATTCCTCGCTTTCGGGGCCGCGGCCTGTACGACAATGGGAACTGGGACTGGGGAAGCCCCGGATCAGAAGCTCACCGCCAACTTCACCTGGACGGAATCGGGTGCAGTCCGCGGAACGATGGTCGCGAGCCTATCCAACGGGCAGGTCTTCCAAGGCCCCTTCTTCCAGATCACCCAGGAGAGCCAGGTATCCGATTACGGGCCGCTGTGGACCGGATGGGGCGCCGGGTGGGGCTGGCATCGCCCGTGGGCCGGCTGGGGATGGGGTTGGGCTGGCTGGGGTCCCTGGGGGCCGAACGACGAGACAATCACCCATTATACGGGGCAGGTACTCGCCAACTTGCAAGGCCCGGGGGGCTTCATGCGGTGCAACTTCACCCTTGCAAGGCCGAGTTCGGGAATGGCCGGAGGTGGTCTGGGGCAATGCCAGCTCCCCGCGGGGACGATGATCCAGGCCCAATTCCCAAACACGTAGGGAGCCTCGCGGACCAGCGCCTCGCTTGGTTCGCTGCGAAAGTGCTTCCGGGGTCGGAATGAGGGTCAGGCGAGATCGAACAGGAGTATTTCGGCGCCGGTTCCGCTTGTAAAATGCAGGTCCCACGTGTCACTGACGGCAACGCCGTCGCCTTCGCGAAGTTCGCCGCCATTCAGCGCACACGTCCCGCGGATCACCTGGATCCAGGCGTAACGTCCCGGATCGAGCGGGACCGTAAGCGATGCTCCAGCAGCGATCAGGATGCGATAGAGAAGCACATCCTGATGGATGGTGATTGATATCTCGCGGCCGTCGGGCGATCCTATGAGATCGATCCGCGTTTCATCCTCGGCGCCTGCCGGGAGGACGATCTGCTCGTAGCCCGGCTGCAGCCCGGTTTCCCCCGGCTCAATCCAGATCTGCAGGAAATGCACGGGCTCCTCACCCGATGCATTATATTCGCTGTGCAAGACGCCAGCGCCCGCGGTCATCCGCTGCAGTTCGCCAGGACGGACGACCGCCCCGGTGCCGAGACTGTCCTTATGCTCAAGCGCGCCGTCGAGCACGTACGAGATGATCTCCATGTCCGAATGACCGTGCATCGGGAACCCTGCGCCCGGAGCGACGCGGTCCTCGTTGATCACGCGCAGCGCGCGAAAGCCCATCTGCGCGGGATCGAAATAATGTCCGAATGAAAAGGTGTGGCGGCTGGAAAGCCACCCGAGTTCGGCCCTGCCACGCGCGTCCCGGTCCCGGAATGCAAGCATTTCTTTGAAACCTCCTGGCTGTATCGCGCCCAGTCCGCGGCTGAAGCAGCGTCCGTTCGTTCGTCCAAGAATTCCGGGCGCGGCCTCCGCCGTCAAAGCAGACGATGCGAGAAGGCGTGAGGTGCGCGCGTAGCGTCACCCCCGCGCTCGACTGGGAGGATCCTGCCCTCAATGTTCCTCCGAGTTCCAGACCGGGCGATTATTAAAAGGCCCGAACGAGTTTGAAAGATGCCCTCATGGACATCCGGCTAGCACCGGTTTGGTGAGTGTCCCGGCCGTTCAGATTCCGCATGTCGAGGCGTCGCTTGGTCGCCGCCTGAAGGACTGGCGCTAGCGGCCGCATGTCCGATCATCATCAAATCCTCGCCGTGCTCCAGTCCGGCCTCGGTCCCGCCACGGGAGCATTTGCGCTGCTCCTCAACAGGCTCTTCCTTGGCCTGTTCTTCGCCATGAGCGGCTTCCACAAGCTCTTCAACAAAGGACGTCACGCGCAGCTGGTCGTAACCCTGGAAAGCAGCCACATCCCGCTCGTACGGATCAATCAATGGTGGGTTCCTGCGGTCGAACTGCTGGGCGGGATTGCGCTCGTCGCCGGCATCCTTGCGCCCTTGGCCGCGCTCGCCCTGACCGTCGAGTGCGTAGTTGCAGTTGCAACCGACGGCTGGAAGCGGATCGCTTCCTATCGGCCGATCGACAAGGCTGACTGGCTCGACGATCTTCTCTATCTTCCGGAGACGCTGGCGATTGCGGCACTGCTCGTCATCGTCGGTCTGGGCCCCGGCGCAGTGACCGCCCCCGAGCTGTTCTCCTGGTGAATGGAGGTCTGCGCAGGCCGGCAAGCGCCGGTCCCGCTCTGCTGGCCCTTGCCTGCGAAGGGAGCAACGAGCTTCAACGGATTCTCACGCAAACTGATTGGCGAGCGGGCTCCGCGTCGGCGAAAAGCTCCCGCCCTTCTGACAGCATCGACGTCTGCACAGGGGGCGGAAAGGCAAGAACCATGTCGGCGATCAATCCTGCCCAGGCAGCACTCGCCCGCTGGATGCATCCTTCGGTAGCAAGAAGCTGGATGGCTCAGATCACGAGGTATCGCAGTCACGGACCGAAGGCTTCATGGCCCGGGACCGGAGCGGCCGAGTTCCACACACTGATGCGCCGCGACTGGGTCACACTCGATTTCGGCGTTCCAAGGCATTCGCCAGGACCGCACTAGGTCCAGGACGACAACGAACGCCAGAGCGGGCTCGCTCGTTGGCCGGGCGCCTTCGGGCCATGCGATGAAGTCGTAAAAAGCTGTGATCGGCGTTCGATTCTGCCCGATCCGGGAACTGGACTTGGCGGCCGGAGCAGACCCATTGAACGGAAGAGTGCCACGCGAGCTCCGCGTCGCGATCAGCTTCCGCTCGCTGCCGCGAGATTCGTCGGCCGCACGCTCGCGGCAATATGCGTCGCGGCGCATCTCAAGAGCGGCTGCAGCAGAAGCGGGAGCGGGGAGCAAGGATGACGCCGACCAAGTTCCTCATCGGACAGATGCTGGCGGTGCTTTCGATCATGGTCCTGGGTGTTTGGACCGCAAGCCAATGGGCCGCGGCGATGCTTGGCTACCAGCCGGAACTCGGCGCAGCCTGGTTCACCGTCGGAGGCTTTCCATTCTACCGGCCCTGGGCGCTCTTCGCCTGGTGGTATTCCTTCGAGGCTTACGCGCCCAACGTCTTTGACAAGGCCGGCACGCTTGCGGGCGCGAGCGGGTTCCTCGGCTGCGCTGCCGCGGTTGCCGGTTCGTTGTGGCGGGCGCGCCAGGTGGGCAACGTCACGACCTACGGGTCGGCCCGCTGGGCGACCCACCGGCAAGTCGAGCGGGCAGGGTTGCTTGGAAAGGAGGGGGTCCTCCTCGGGGCGCTTGGCGGCCGATATGTCCGCCATTCGGGCCCCGAGCACGTGATGGCCTTCGCTCCAACGCGTAGCGGCAAGGGGGTCGGGCTTGTCGTGCCGACCTTGCTATCCTGGACCGGCTCGGCCGTCATTCACGACATCAAGGGCGAGAACTGGGCGCTGACCGCGGGCTGGCGGGCGCGTTTCTCGCATTGTCTCTTGTTCGACCCGACCAATCCCTTGTCGGCTCGCTACAATCCCTTGCTTGAGGTCCGGCGGGGCGCCGACGAGGTGCGCGACGTCCAGAACATCGCCGACAT
>JBKPKE010000089.1:0-10763 GCA_046730955.1 Pseudomonadota bacterium | reverse complement strand
GTCTACGACGGCAACCGCCATCCGTCGGACAATCCAACGCATACGACCTACACCGCAGGCGTACTCCGTTTCGAGGCGATGCCGAACTGAAGGTTGATTTACCCCGGCGGCCTTAACCGCCGCTGGACTTTCGTTGTGCTGAATCACGAGCGCGCCGCCGGCCCAGCCGCGGCTCGGCCTCGAGTTCAGCCTGAGCCATGATCTCTGAACGCAGCTCCGATCTTTTCTCATGGATGGAAGCGATAACGGGGCCCATCGCTACGCCGAGGTCAACCAGAACGGCTTCGGATAGCTGTAGCGACGCTTCGAGCGTCTCCGGGACGGCGTCGGTCACCCCGGCTTCGTAAAGCTTCGCAGCATGATCGGTGTCCCTGGCTCGTGCAATTATCGCGAGGCCGGGCGACCATTCACGGACCATGCGGGCGATCCGCGCCACGAGGACCGGATCGTCCATGGTCAGAACCAGCGCGGCGGCGTTGCCCAGCTTGAGCTTTTCGACGAGTTCGTTGCGGGACACGTCTCCGAAGAGAATCTCGTAACCAGAGCTCCGTGCAGCCAGAACGGTATCGATGTCGCTGTCGACGGCGATGTAGGGCCGCTGGTGTTGCTGGAGCATATCGGCAACCATTTTTCCGACGCGGCCGAACCCGAAGATGATCGTGCGGCCTTTCAGCTGATCCTCATCCGGGATTTCGCCTGTGGGATCGACTCTTCGAGCCGCAAGACGGCCAAGGTCGGCCAATAGCGGCGTGATCGTGAGACCCACGGCCGTTGCTGCCTGCCAGAAAGTTGCCGTCCCCTGAGATATGGCGCCGGTTGCTGCCGCTGCGCCCAGTAGAATGAGTGTGGTTTCCGATGGCGACGCCATCAAAAGCCCGGTCTCGGCGGCCACTCCCACGCGCGAACCGCTCATGCGTAGCAAAGAGCCGGTGACGAGCGCTTTAACGAGCAACACTCCGACCAATGCCAGGAGTAGCTGAGGCCAGATGTGGGCGATCTGCCGGAAATCGATGCGCATACCGACGGTGATCAAGAAAATGCCCAGCGCCAGGCCCCGGAAAGGTGCCGTCACGACCTCGACCTCGGCGTGGTACTCGGTCTCCGCAAGCAACACGCCGGCGATCAGGGCCCCGAGGATGGGCGACAAACCGACGTCTCGGGTAGCCAGGCTGGAAAGGATGACCACCAACAAGCTGATCGCCAGGAAAAGCTCGGGGCTCTTCGTCCGGGCTGCCTGTGCGAACAACAAGGGCAGGACGAAGCGACCCACGAGGAGCAGGATCGCAATGACGATCGCGCCCTTCCACGCGATATCCAGAAGCCCCAGTGCTGAAGCAGCCGCGGCGGTACCGAAAACGAAGAGCAAGGGAACGAGCGCGAGATCCTCGAAAAGGAGCATCGCGAAGGCTGCGCGGCCGACGGGGCTGGTCGTCCCTGCGATCGGCAGGACCAGCGCCGTCGAGGACATGGCAAGGGCGAATCCAAGCGCCACGGAACTCTGCAAGGGTTGTCCGACGAGGTAGAGCGCCCCCGCGATCAGGACCGTACTGCCCAACAATTCGGCAGCGCCTATTCGGAAGACCGCCTTTCTCATCGCGATGAGCCGCCGAATGCTCAGTTCGAGACCGATCGAGAACAGCAGCAGAATGATCCCGAGCTCCGCAAAGGGGTCGATCGCATGCGGGTTGGAGATAGTCAGGTAGTGGAGACCGGGCACTCGGCCCGTGAGGCCGCCCAGCCCGGCCGGACCGACGATCATCCCGACGATGATGAAGCCGATAACTGGTGTGATGCGCAATCTCGCGAAGGCCGGAATCACGATTCCGGCGGCGCCGAGAATCACCAGCGCATCGCTGAATCCCGATGTGCTGAAGTTATTCTGCATACGGTCTTTAGAGCAGGTGGGTCAGTGAGTGTCACCCCGAAGGCGAGCTCGTTCGTTGCCGGTTTGCAGGAGATTCGGATGACCAAGAAGCTCAAGCCAGGGGATCGCGTCTCCTGGAAATCGCACGGGTGTACCGCGCAAGGAAAGGTGGTGCGAAAACTCACGGCCGAGACAGAGATCAAGGGTCACAAGGTCGCCGCATCAAAGGACAATCCGGAATATCTGGTCGAGACAGAGGAAGGAAAGTGGGCGGCCCACAAGCCCCAGGCGCTAACCAAGCGCTGACTTCCGAGACTTGCGGCTGTAAGCCGACGGCATGACGTCACGCAAGGATGCGGACCTGATCGTCGTCGGCGGCGGCCCGGCAGGGATGATGGTAGGTCTCCTGTTCGCACGGGCCGGCTGCAAAGTTCTGGTGCTCGAGAAGCATGCAGACTTCTTCCGGGATTTCCGCGGCGACACGGTCCACCCCTCCACGATGGAAATCCTCGATCAGCTTGGGATGCTCCAGCGCTTCCTTGAGCGCCCGCACAACAGGGTCGATAAGGCGCAGCTGCAGCTTGCCGGGCGCGAATGGACCGTTGGCGATCTCTCGCATCTCGATACACCTGCGCCGTTCATCGCAATGATGCCCCAATGGGACTTCCTCGATTTCCTGCGGGAAGAGGCGAAAGTCTTTCCCGGCTTCGAATTGAGAATGGAGACGCCCGTCGAGGCGTTCGTGGAAGATCAAGGCAGCATTACCGGCGTCAGGCTGCAAGACGGCGAGCTTCATGCGCCGCTGACGATCGCCGCCGATGGACGCTCATCGATCGCACGCGGAATGCTCCCCTTGGAAGATCTGGGCGCTCCGATGGACGTGTTCTGGTTCCGGGTCGCCAAGCCGAAGCAGGAGAGGGGAGCGCTACGCGGGAATGTCGAGCGAGGACGGTTGCTCGTGATGATCGACCGTAGCGATTATTGGCAATGCGCCTTCCTCATCCCGAAAGGCGCTGCCGAAGCCTATCAGGCGCGTGGAATCGAAGCGATCCGCGAAGAGGTCGCGGCAGCTGCTCCGGCGGACCTCGATCTCGCCGAGCTAGATGAGATCACCGACCTCCACCTCCTCACGGTCAAGCTCGACAGGCTGACGCGCTGGTGGCGGCCCGGGTTGCTCGCGATCGGCGATGCCGCTCATGCAATGTCGCCGATCGGTGGGATTGGAATCAACCTTGCTGTTCAGGACGCAGTGGCGGCCGCGAACGCTTTGGCAGGACCTCTGGCGAGAGGTGAGGACGTCGGTCCGCTTTTGTCGCGAGTGCAGGAGCGGCGCATGTTTCCGACGCGCGTCATTCAAGGCGGTCAGAAACTAGCGCAGGACCGGGTTATCGGCCGCCTGCTTCAAGGAAACGAACCGATCCGGCACGCCCCATCGCTAGTGCGTCTGCTGGACCGGTTCCCTGTGCTCCGTCGTATTCCGGGCCGGATCATCGGCCTCGGCGTCAGGCGCGAGCGGGTTCGCTCTCCGCTGGCTGCGACTGCCCGGCCATAGCCGTCTCGAGATTCTTCACGATCGCGTCGAAGAACTGCTCGGTCGTCATCCACGGCTGATCGGGACCGACGAGGATCGCGAGATCCTTGGTCATCTGGCCGCTTTCGACCGTGTCGACGCAGACTTTCTCGAGAGTCTCGGCGAAGCGCACCACGTCAGGTGTCTCGTCGAGCTTGCCGCGGAATTTCAGGCCGCCCGTCCAGGCGAAGATCGACGCGATCGGATTGGTCGACGTCGCCTTGCCTTGCTGGTGCATCCGGTAGTGGCGGGTGACGGTACCGTGCGCCGCTTCGGCTTCGACCGTCTTGCCATCCGGAGTCATCAGTATGGAGGTCATCAGGCCTAACGAGCCGAATCCCTGTGCGACCTGGTCCGACTGGACGTCGCCGTCGTAGTTCTTGCAGGCCCAGATGAACTTGCCGCTCCACTTGAGGGCGGATGCAACCATGTCGTCGATCAGGCGGTGCTGGTATTCAATGCCAAGTTCGTCGAACTGTAACTTGAATTCGCTGTCGAAAATCTCCTGGAAGATATCCTTGAATCGCCCGTCGTAGGCCTTCAGGATCGTGTTCTTCGTCGACAGGTAAACGGGCCACTTCCGGTTGATTCCGTAGTTGAAGCTGGCCCGGGCGAAGTCGCGGATGGAATCGTCCAGATTGTACATGCCCATGGCGACGCCCGCCGACTGGAAGTCGAACACCTCGTGCTCGATCTCCTGGCCGTCCTCGCCCACCCATTTAATCGTCAGCTTGCCGGGGCCGGGAATTTTGAAGTCCGTCGCCTTGTACTGATCACCGAAGGCATGACGGCCGACGACGATAGGGTCGGTCCAGCCGGGAATGATCCGCGGAACATTCGCGATGACGATCGGCTCACGGAAGATCGTTCCGCCGAGGATGTTGCGGATCGTGCCGTTAGGCGACTTCCACATCTTCTTGAGCTTGAATTCCTCGACGCGAGCCTCGTCGGGCGTGATCGTGGCGCACTTCACGCCGACGCCGTGCTTCCTGATCGCTTCGGCTGCCTCGACAGTGATCCTGTCCTCGGTCTCGTCGCGTTTCTCGATGCCAAGATCGTAGTAGAGGAGGTCAACGTCGAGGTGCGGGAGAATCAGCCGCTCGCGTATCCACTGCCAGATGATGCGGGTCATCTCGTCGCCGTCGAGCTCGACGACAGGGTTCTTCACCTTGATCTTGGCCATTAGCCTTCCTGCATATTTCGGGTTTTCGGGTTCGGCGGGCGCCTTAGGACGCGGCCCCGAAACAGGCAACCGCGGCGTTGTGCGTGGCAAACAGCCTCTCTAAGAGGTGCGCCCATGCCCAGTCTGGACAAGCCCGGTGGCGATCTGACCACCTCCACCGTCAAATGGCGTTTTCCATCCACCCACCCGGAAGGGCGCAAGTTCGGCGTCGTCGCCGTGGCGCTTACTTTGTTCGCCTATTTCCTCGGTTGGGGGTTCGTGGCCGCGCTCCTTGCAGGCCTCACGATCTGGGTTTTCGCTTTCTTTCGCGATCCGATCCGCACGACGCCTCGAGGTGACAATCTTATCGTCGCGCCCGCGGATGGCCTGATCACGATGATCACCAAGGTACCTCCGCCGCGCGAACTCGCCGTTCCTGAAGGTCTGACCGAAGGCGAGTACACCCGCGTCTCGATCTTCATGAGCGTTTTCGACGTGCATATTAACCGCTCGCCGGTGAGTGGCCGCGTTCGAAAGGTGGCCTACATTCCGGGCAAGTTCGTCAATGCTGACCTCGACAAGGCAAGCGAGGACAATGAACGTCAGCACGTCGTCGTCGAAACAACCACAGGGATACGAATCGGCTTCACCCAGATCGCAGGCCTTGTTGCCCGCCGGATCCTGACCTTCGTTCGGGAAGGTGACGTCGTCGAAGCCGGGGAGCGCGTCGGCCTTATTCGCTTCGGCAGCCGTGTCGACGTGTACCTTCCGGCGGGAACCGGGCCGAAGGTGCTTCTCGGCCAGCGGGCCATTGCGGGCGAGACCGTCATCGCGGAACTTGGCGCTCAGGCGGAGCTGGTCGGATTCAGCCAGTGATCGCGGAGCGCGAGGCACGCGGCATCCCCTTCCGCGCGATGGTTCCGAATGCAATCACGGCGCTTGCGCTTTGCTTCGGCCTGACCGGTGTCAGCCTTGCGATCAAAGGTGAATGGGAAAAGGCACTGGGCGCGGTCGTGTTCGCAGGCGTCCTGGACGGTTTCGACGGCCGGATCGCCCGTCTCCTGAGAGCTCAAAGCAGATTTGGAGCCGAACTGGACTCGCTCAGCGACAATATCGCGTTCGGTACTGCTCCGGCCCTTATTCTTTTCCTGTGGTCGCTACAGAATGCGCCGCGCTTTGGCTGGATCGCGGCGCTTGCACTTGCGGTCTGTTGTGCGTTGCGCCTGGCGAGATTCAATGCCCGGATCGACGTTGCCGAGCAGCCTCACAAGTCGGCAGGGTTCAACACCGGTGTCCCCGCACCAGCGGGGGCCGGCCTCGCGTTCGTCCCCATTTTCCTTTGGCTAATCACCGGCAATGAATGGTTTCGCGAATGGGAGCTGGTCATGGCCTGGACGCTTTTCATTGCCGCGCTGATGATCTCCAGCCTACCGACCTACGGCTGGTCGAGCATCCGTATCCGCAGCGGCTGGCGCCTGTTCGCCCTTGCCGGCATCGCCTTACTGGGAGCGGCACTGATCGTGGCGCCCTGGATATCGCTCTTAGCGGTGGCGCTCCTCTATCTTTTGATGCTCCCGTTTGCCTTCGCTTCGTATCAGCGGGTCAAGCGGCGGCG
Organism: Pseudomonadota bacterium; assembly: GCA_046730955.1. Lineage (GTDB taxonomy): Bacteria > Pseudomonadota > Alphaproteobacteria > Sphingomonadales > Sphingomonadaceae > Sphingomicrobium. The sequence continues at coordinate 4,552 of JBKPKE010000089.1, read as the reverse complement.
CGCAGCTGCGGCTGCGCACGCAGCGGTCGACGCGACTTCGCCGCACGGGTAGGCCGCATCCTTAAGGTCACGGTGACGGCCTGGGCGGGCGCTTCCCCGCGCAAAGCGGCGAGGATACGCGAGCCCGAGCGTCCAAGGGCCTCGGCGAAGGCGAGCGCGGAAATCCACAGAACGGCAAGGAAGGCGAGGGTGGCGAATGGCGCTATCATGGCATCGTCCCTTGTTTGGGCGGCACAACCGTAACGGACACGCTTTGTTCCGCTTCCGGCTGAGCCGAAGTTGCTGGGACGGAATAATGTTCCTCTTTTGTTCTTCTTAGTCAAGAGCCGTTTCGGACTTATCTCTATAGCGGGCCAAGCCCTTGAAAGCAGGCGGCGCTTCGGCTAGGGGCGCCGCCATCCCACAAGTGGAGCTTACATACCGGTGCCGATCGTAAGGTCGGTGACACGGCTCCACTGAGGCAGAACCGGAAGGAGAAAGACTATGGCGGCCACGGTCGTCACCATGCAGCAATTGCTCGAAGCCGGAGCGCACTTCGGCCACCAAACCCATCGCTGGAACCCGCGGATGAAGCCGTACATTTTCGGCGACCGCAACGGCGTTCACATCATCGACCTTTCGCAGACCGTGCCACTCTTTGCGCGCGCTCTCGATTTCGTCACCCAGACCGTCCAGCGGGGCGGTAAGGTTCTCTTCGTCGGGACGAAGCGCCAGGCCCAGGACCCAGTCGCCGAAGCGGCGAAGACCTCCGGCCAGCATTTCGTCAATCATCGCTGGCTGGGCGGCATGCTCACCAACTGGAAGACGATCTCCAACTCAATCAAGCGTCTCAAGAGCCTCGAGGAGCAGCTCTCCGGCGACACTGCCGGCCTCACCAAGAAGGAAGTCCTCCAGCTGACTCGCGAGCGCGACAAGCTCGAGAATTCGCTGGGCGGCATCCGCGATATGGGCGGACTTCCGGACATCATGTTCGTGGTCGACACGAACAAGGAAGAGCTGGCGATCAAGGAAGCCAATACGTTGGGCATTCCCGTCGTCGCGATCCTCGATTCGAACAGCGATCCGAGCGGCATCGCTTTCCCGGTTCCGGGCAATGACGATGCGAGCCGCGCGATCCGCCTCTATTGCGATGCCATCGCGGAAGCCGTGAGCAACGGCCGCACGGGTGAGCGCCAGTCTCGTGGTGAGGACGTCGGTGCGATGGCCGAACCGCCGGCAGAAGCCGCGCTGGAAGCTTGATCCTGCGCTCCTCGCGAACCGGGGAGCCAGTACCTACATCATAGCTTGGATGAGCCCCTCTCTCGGGGCGTTAGAGGGATGAAAGACATGGCTGAGATTACGGCCGCCACCGTGAAAGAACTCCGCGAGCGCACCGGCGCCGGGATGATGGATTGCAAGAAGGCGCTCGCTGAAACAAATGGCGAGATGGAAGCTGCAATCGATTGGCTGCGCGCCAAGGGCCTTGCTGCCGCCGCGAAGAAAGCTGGCCGCACGGCTGCCGAAGGACTCGTCGGCGTCGCCGTCGAGGGCACCCGCGGCGCAGTCGTCGAGGTGAACTCGGAGACGGACTTCGTCGCCAAGAATGAGATCTTCCAGGACTTCGTACGCAACGTTGCAGCGCTTGCCCTGCAGCACGGCACTGATGTCGAAGCGCTCGGCGCAGCTCAGTATCCGGAAGGCGGCACGGTTTCCGAGAAGCTGACCGACAACATCGCCAAAATCGGCGAAAACCAGTCGTTGCGTCGCGCGGCGGTTGTTGAGGTGACTCAGGGCGTCATTGTTCCCTACGTCCACAACCAGGTTGTGTCGGGCCTCGGCAAGATAGGCGTCCTCGTCGCTCTCGAGAGCGACGCTCCAGCTGACACGCTGACCGCGCTGGGCAAGCAGATCGCGATGCACGTCGCGGCCGCAAACCCGCTGGCGCTGACCTCCGATGATCTGGATGCAGACCTCGTTGAACGCGAGCGTTCGATCGCGATGGAAAAGGCGAAGGAAAGCGGCAAGCCGCAGAACATCGTCGAAAAGATGGTCGAAGGCGGCCTTGCCAAGTTCCGCAAGGACAACGCGCTTCTGTCCCAGCTATTCGTGATCGACGGCAAGACCCCCGTCGCGGAAGTCGTCGCTTCGGCGGCGAAGGACGCAGGAACGAGCATTGTTCTCAAGAGCTTCGTCCGCTTCCAGCTGGGCGAGGGCATCGAGAAGAAGGTCGACGACTTTGCAGCGGAAGTCGCTGCGGCCGCCGGCACTTCCAAGGCCGAACCGGTCGCCTGACCCTTTCGCAACTGCTTAGCAGTTGGCAACGGGGCGGCTGCGCCATAAAGGCGTGGCCGCCCTTGTCATATCCGTTAGGACGTTCTCGCGAATGACCCGCCCCCGCTTCAACCGAATCCTTCTGAAGCTCTCGGGCGAAGCTTTGATGGGGCAGGGCCAGTTCGGCATCGACCCGGATGCGGCAGCGAGCCTCGCCGGCGAAATTGCGGCCGCCAAGGGAAAGGGCCACGAACTCTGCCTGGTCGTTGGCGGAGGCAACATCTTTCGCGGCATGGCTGCCGCCGCAAAGGGGTTTGACCGGGCAACGGCCGACTACATGGGCATGCTGGCGACGGTGATGAACGCGCTGGCCTTGCAGAACGCGCTAGAGAAGCAGGGCGTGGACACGCGGGTGATGTCCGCGATCCCCATGGCCAGCGTTTCCGAACCGTACATCCGCCGTCGTGCGCTCCGGCACCTGGAGAAGGGCCGCATCGTCCTCTTCGCCGCGGGCACGGGCAACCCATACTTTACAACCGATACAGCAGCAGCGTTGCGCGCGGCAGAGATGGGTTGCGATGCACTGTTCAAGGGAACGAGCGTCGACGGCATCTACACTGCTGACCCGAAGAAGAAGGCCGACGCCAAGCGTTACGAGAATGTCAGCTTCAATAAGGTGTTGAGCGACGATCTTAAGGTGATGGATGCGGCGGCGGTTGCGCTTTGCCGCGACAACAATATTCCGATCGTGGTCTTCAATATCCGTCAGAGCGGAAACCTCGCGCAGGTGATCGAGGGCGGCGGAACGGCGACGATCGTCCAAGGGGAGTAGGAATGGCGACGAGCATCGACAAAACGGACATCCAGCGCCGCATGCATGGCGCCGTAGAGGCGCTTAAGCACGATCTTGGTGGGTTGCGGACCGGGCGCGCTTCGACGGCGCTCCTCGATCCGATTCATGTCGAGGTCTACGGCAGCAACATGCCGCTTAACCAGGTCGCGACGGTTTCAACACCCGAGCCGCGCATGCTGTCGGTGCAGGTATGGGACCGGTCGAATGTCGGACCCGTTGAGAAAGCGATCCGTTCCGCCGGACTTGGTCTCAATCCGATTACCGACGGACAGATGATCCGTCTTCCGATCCCCGAGCTGACCGAAGAACGCCGCAAGGAGCTTGCGAAACTGGTCGGCCAATATGCGGAAAAGGCCAAGATTGCAGTTCGCAACGTCCGCCGCGACGGGATGGAGCACCTCAAGGCCGACGAGAAGAAACACGAGATCAGCGAGGACGAGCGCAAGCGCCTCGAGCATGATGTGCAGAAGCTGACGGACGACACGATCAAGGAAATCGACGAGGCGGCAAGCCACAAGGAAAAGGAAATCCTGGGCAAGTGACCTCCGCCGCTTCGCCGGAACCGACTGCGCGGAGCGCCAGCACTGGAGCGGTGCCGCGACATGTAGCCATCATCATGGATGGGAACGGCCGGTGGGCGAAGCAGCGCGGCCTGCCGCGCGTGGCCGGCCATCGCGCCGGGGCGGAGGCCGTTCGCCTGACCCTTCGAGCCGCAGTTAAGAACGGTGTCGAAGTCCTTACGCTCTATGCATTTTCTTCCGAAAACTGGCGTCGGCCGGAGGAAGAGGTTTCCGACCTCAAGGGCTTGCTCGGTTTTTATCTCGAGAGGGAGCTGGACTCCCTGGCCAAGGAGGGCGTGCGGCTTCGCCTGATCGGGGACTACGGCGCTTTCGGTCCGGACCTGACGCAGCGCCTTGAGCGCGCGATGGATCAGCTCAAGGGGAATAGCCGTCTGACCCTGGTCGTCGCGCTCAATTACGGATCGCGAGCCGAGATCGCAAAGGCGGCAAGCGAACTTGCGGCCAAGGCGGCTGCCGGCACCCTGAGCCCGTCAGGCATCGATGAAAGCGCGATCGAAGCTCAGCTACAGACGCGGGACCTGCCCGAGCTGGATTTGCTGATCCGCACTTCCGGCGAGGTGCGGCTGTCCAATTTCCTTCTTTGGCAGGCCGCCTATGCGGAGCTGATCTTCACTCCGACGCTGTGGCCGGATTTTGGGGAAGCGGAATTCAGCAAGGCGGTTGCCGAATATGCCGCGCGCGAGAGGCGGTTCGGCGGCAGGTGAGCGAACTGACGACCCGTATCCTGTCGGCAGTCGCGATGATCGCCGTCGCCCTCGGCGCTGCTGTCGTTGGAGGCTACACCTTTGCCGTTCTTGCGGCCGCCATTGCGGCCGGAATGTTTTACGAATGGCTGCGGATCACTCGGGGCTGGGGACCGGCCTGGGCC
>JBKPKE010000088.1:0-14983 GCA_046730955.1 Pseudomonadota bacterium | reverse complement strand
GAGGCTGAGCGAACGCGCTGTTTGAGGCGAACAGCAACGATCCAAGAAGAACGACTGTTTTTCCCATTTTCCACTCCTGTCTCTCGCTTTTACCGACCGATGAAATCGACCGGCTGGGCGCGGAATTACGGAGTGAGCGTCAGATCACCGTCAGCCGGCCGTTAAAAATGCGTTAAAAGAAATCTAGGCGGCCGTTCGCCCAAGCAAGGCAGTCTCTTTTTCGACGAGTGGAGCGAGGCTTGGACGGGCGAGAATCCGTTCGACATAGGCGATCGTCCTCGGGTGACGATTCTGATCGAGTTGAATGTCGAGATGCTGCAGATTCACGAACGGACAGGCTAGAGCAATGTCGGCGAGCGTCAGTCGGTCGCCGACCAGATAGCCGTCAGATTCCGGAACTACTGTCTCGATATAGTCGAGGATCGATGGGAGCTCGTCGCGCTCGGCAGCCTCGGCGGCTGCTTCGTCGCCCGGACGTCCCATGAAGCGCGGGGCCACGACCCGATTGAAGAACATCTTGGCGCCGCAGCCGGCAAGAATTGTATCCGCGAACTCATCGAACCAGATGGCCTTTCCCCGAGCTTCCGCTTCGGCGGGGATCAATCGCGGCTCGGGGTATTTCGCCTCCAGATAGTGGCAGATGGCGCTTGAATCCGGGAGGCAATAGTCTCCGTCACGGAACGCCGGCATCTTCTTAAATGGGCTGGCGGCGCAGAACTCGGGCGAGGGATTGGGGAAGCCCGTCGGTTCCATATCGAATTCGAGGCCCTTCTCACGCAGGAAGGCGGCTGTCTTGCGGACGAATGGAGAAAGCGTGGAGCCGTAGAGAATCATGGCGCTGGCGTCCTTCGAATGTTCCCAATGTTCACGGTGACGCGGCAATTTCCGCAGCCGTCAGCGGATACGATAATAGTCCGCGATCCGGTCGAGCGCGAGAGTCAGGACCAGCTTGCCGGCGCGGGCGGGCCAGCCAAGCGCGCTCTCCGCCTCGCGCATTCCTTCGCCAGAACAGACGACTCTCCAGAGGATGTCCGCAAGTCCGGGGCCGGCGTTGGCGATCGCCTCATGGAAACGCCGCTTTGCGTCCAATTGAGACCCGCAGAGGTCGATGGCGGCTGTCGAGCCGCCCCTTCTGCTGCTGACGGGAGCAGCGTCCCACGACATAGTGACTCGAGAGGCAAGCTGAGCCCGTTCCCAATCTGCGCGCAGCCGTTCGCCGGCATTGAACTGTCGTTCCGTCACCAGTCCCCGGGATAGCAGCCAGCCCAGCGGAGACTCGGCAAGATTTACGGTAACGGAGCGCGCCGGGCGCCGCCCGTCCTTCGGATGCCTCGGCGCATCCTCCACGTCGATCGCCCGCTCCGCCAACAGTCGCCCGTTCCATCCCTCAGCCAAATCATCCTCCTCGCTTCGATTCGGCTAGGGCTTGCCATACCGGCAAAACTGTAGGACAGAGAGAAACCGTTCTGGTTAGTTAATCGACGAGGGGGCACGATGATTACGCGAATTCGCGAGGTTAGGCGCGCGCGGGGAATGACGCTCGACGGCGTCGCTCAGGCCTGCAGCCCCCCGACAACCCCGCAAACGATCGGGCGGCTCGAGACCGGGATGCGTACTGTATCGATCGGCTGGCTAAATCGCATCGCTGAGGCTCTTGGTGTCGACGCGGCCGACCTGGTCCAAACAGGTGGCGAGAAGGGAGAGCTTCCGGTGGTGGCATCCCTGGCCGCGAACGGAGCAACGGCTCCGAAGAGGACCGGCGTGGTCGTCGCGCCCCGTCCGAAAGGCGGACAGGTCGCGATTACCGTATCCGCCAGCAATGGTGACTACCGTGCAGGCGATGAAATCTGGTGCGACACGGTTGAGCCAGAAAGCTTTGGGAGTGCCTTAAACAAGGACGTGCTCGTGCCCAGGCCCGCGGGGCGGTTTCTTTTTGGTCGCCTGATCGACCGGGACGAAGGTCGCCTGCAATTGCTTCCGCCAGGGGCTGGCGGACGTCAGCAAGTGGTCGCAAATCCGCCATGGATCGCGGTCGCCACAAAGCTCGTCCGAAGTCTTTAGGGCACGTTCTCCGTCAGAAGATCGTACGTCGCGACCAGCTCGTCCTTTTGGTTGAAGACTTCCACTGCCCAGCGAACCTGTCCGGTTTCCTCGGATTTGATCGACTTCGCGCGGACGGTGAGCTCCACTCGCAGGGAATCGCCGGGGTATAGCGGGGTAAGGAACCGCAGGTTCTCGAGCCCGGTATTGGCGAGCACTGGACCCGGGTCAGGCCACACGAACAGGCCTGCGGCAAAGCTCAAGATCAAATAGCCGTGCGCCACGCGACCCTCGAAGATCGGCGAAGCCTTGGCGGCTTCCTCGTCCATGTGGGCGTAGAATTTGTCGCCGGTGAATTCAGCGAAATGCTCGATGTCCTCGATGGTGACCGTGCGGCTCGGCGTCTTCCACGTGTCACCGATTGTCAGTTCGGACATCTTTCGCTTGAACGGATGCACGTCGATGAAGTGCTTGGGAGCGCCGGGCACATACTGATCCGTGATCGAGGCGATCATCGTCGGTGAGGACTGGATCGCGGTGCGCTGCATGTAATGCTTCACGCCGCGGATTCCGCCCATCTCCTCGCCGCCGCCGGCGCGGCCCGGGCCGCCATGTACGAGGACCGGCAGCGGCGATCCATGGCCAGTCGATTCCTTCGAATTGGTCCGGTCAATGACCAGCATCCGCCCGTGATAGGCCGCGGCGCCACGGATGAAGTCGCGGGCCGCCTCGGGCGAGTGCGTGAACAATGAAAGCGCCAGGCTTCCCTTGCCGCGATTCGCGAGAGCGATTGCGTCGTCCATGTCGCGATAGGGCATGATCGTGGAGACGGGGCCGAACGGTTCGACGTCATGAACGGCACTCGTCGCCCAGGGATCGTCGGCACGCAGCAACACGGGCGGAAGGAATGCGCCGCCGGGGACAGGCGGATCGGCCGACGGATCGCCAGCAACGACTTTCGCGCCCGCAGCTTCGAGCTCCGCGATCTTCTGCCGAACGTCGTCACGTTGGGCCGTGCTAACGAGAGCGCCCATGCGCGTGTCCTCGGAACGGGGATCGCCGACCTTCGTCGAGGCGAGGCGCTCCGCGAGTGCACTTTGCACTGCGTCGAGATATTGCGCGGGAGCCATTGCGCGGCGGATGGCCGTGCACTTCTGACCGGCCTTCACCGTCATTTCAATCGCGACTTCGCGAACGAACAGGTCGAACTCGGGGGTGGCTGGCGCGGCATCCGGCCCCAGCACTGAGGCATTGAGGCTGTCCTGCTCGGCGATGAAACGCACGGATTCGCGCATCACGGTCGGATGGGTGCGAAGTTTGAGCGCCGTCGAGGCCGAGCCTGTGAAGCTGACCACGTCTTGGCCCGTCAGATGGTCGAATAAGTCGCCGACGCCGCCGACCACCAGCTGGACCGCGCCCCTTGGCAGGACGCCGGATTCGATCATCACCCGAAAAGCGGCTTCGGTGAGATAGGCCGTGGCCGAGGCGGGCTTCACGAGCGCGGGCACGCCGGCGAGCAAAGTCGGGGCAAGTTTCTCCAGCATGCCCCAGACGGGGAAGTTGAAGGCGTTGATGTGTACCGCAGCGCCCTGAAGCGAGGTGTAGATGTGTTGGCCGACGAAGGTACCGTTCTTCGACAGCGGCTCCAGCGCGCCGTCCATCAGCACATGCGCGTCCGGCAGCTCGCGACGTCCCTTGGAGGAGAAGGAGAAGAGCGTTCCCGCGCCGCCCTCGATGTCGATCCAGCCGTCCTTGCGCGTGGCGCCAGTCAGATAGTTGAGCTCGTACAGCTCCTCCTTGCGGGCCATGATAGCCTGGCCGAGCGCCTTCAGCATTCGCGCCCGTTCGTGAAAGGTCATTTCCCGTAACGCCGGCCCTCCGGCGTCTCGGGCATGCTTCAACATGCCTGCGAAATCGAGCCCGCCCGAACCTGTCTTGGCTACCGGCGATCCATCGATCGCGCTGGTGAGCTCCGCAAGCTGGCCCTCACCGGGCATCCAGCGGTCGAATGCATAATTCAGAAGCTGCGCGGTCTTCATGATCTTCCTCGTCACCCTGAACTTGTTTCAGGGTCCATTTCGGAAACTGCCGCTGCCCTACGAACAAAATGGATGCTGAAACAAGTTCAGCATGACGTAATGGTCAGACATGAATCAGCCTCGCCTCACCATTGTTCGCTTCGCATTCTGGATTGCTGCGGCGATTGCCCTGGTCATGGCCTTGCTGCTGCATCCACCGCAGCTGCCCGGAGAGCCTTCCGACAAGATCCAGCATATCGCGGCGTTCCTCGTGCTCGGAGCGCTTGGTTCGTTCGCATATCCGCAAACCAGGCCGATGTATCTGGCCGCTGGGTTATCGTTCTTCGGGGCAGTCATCGAGACTCTGCAACTGATCCCGGCCCTCCATCGCGACGGCGACCCGCTGGACTGGATGGCGGACACGGCTGCAGTCGTTCTCATCATCGTGCTTCTCCGAAGACTCGTCGCGCGGTCGCCTGAGGGCCTGTCATAGCGGCTTGAACATCGCGAAAACTTGCGGCAATCCTTTCGAGGAAATTCGGGGAGTGGGGCGAAAATGCGTAAACTCATCAGTGGTTTACTGATTGTTAGCGCGGCTGCGCTGGCCGCATGCGAATCCGCGCCGCCACCTGCTGCGCCGCGAGTGGCGGAACCGGCGGGGCAACCGCTGCCCTACAAGTGGACCCAGGGAAATGCCGAGAAGGCGCATAAGGCGATGGTCGACACTTTCGGCCGCGCATGGCTTACTCCTGGTAATTACCTGTGGGCCGAGACCGTCCCGACCGAGGGAAGCCCCAAGATCGTTATCGATCTGCTGACTCAGACCGCTTACGCCTATCAAGGCGACGTGCTGGTCGGCGCCGCTTCGATCTCGAGTGCCAAGACCGGGATGTCTACGCCGCTCGGTTTCTGGAAGGTCGAGGAAAAGAAGGTGCTCTACCGTTCAAAGAAGTACGGCAATGCACCCATGCCTTTCATGCAGCGCATCGACGATCACGGGATCGCCCTGCATGGCGGAGACAATCCGGGATATCCGGCGAGCCACGGCTGCGTACGCATGCCGATGAAATTCGCGGAGAAGCTCTTCGGACTGACCAAGCTCGGCACGGAGGTGATCATCGAGGGCTAAGCCTTCGATCAGCGTCCCACGAAGCTCGGCTGCCGTTTCTCCAGAAAGGCGGCGACTCCTTCACGATAATCCTGCGTGAAGCCCAGGCGGCGCATCGCGTCGCGCTGATGGTGCAGCTCCTGATCGAGCGTATGAGCCCATGTTTCGCGCATCATCTTCTTGATAGTCGCCAGGCCGAGCGGAGGAAGCGCGGCGAGTTTGTGCGCGATCGCGTCGACCTCGGCGCCCAATGCGTCGTCATCGACGCACTTCCAGATAAGACCCCATTCCTCGGCTTTCTCGGCTGGTAGCGGATCGCCCGTGAGCGCCAGACCCATCGCGCGCGCCTGGCCGACGAGGCGAGGCAGCACCCACGTGCCGCCGCTGTCCGGGATGAGGCCGATTGCGGAAAAGCTTTGGATAAATTTGGCGGAACGTGCCGCGACGACGATGTCGCAGGCGAGCGCGATGTTGGCGCCGGCGCCTGCTGCAACTCCGTTCACGCGCGCAATCACCGGCTGTGGCAGATTCGTGAGCGTTCGGACCAAAGGATTCCACGCAGTTTCCACGGTCATCCCAAGGTCGACCGGGTGGTCATCCGCCGCAACGGCCCGGTCATTGAGATCCTGCCCTGCGCAGAAGCCTCGCCCAGCGCCGGTCAGCACGATGACGCGCGAGTCTTCGAGCTGTCCGCGGATCACGTCGGCGACTTCGCCATGCATCTGCGCGGTGAAACTGTTCAGGCGGTCCGGGCGATTGAGCGTAATGCGGGCAATCGGTCCGTCGCGTTCGAAGAGGATCGTTTCGTAATCGGCCATGGCACTCTCCCCAATGATGCCGCAATGAGGAGAAGGCGCTTGCGCGGTCAAGAGGAGGGGACGTGAACGCAGATGAACTTGCGTACCGGGTCGCGCAGAGAATGCTCGCCGAAGAGGGTACCGGACCGGCATGGGGCATCGCCATCGAGGAGGCGCGGGCGGGTTATGCCCGGCTGCGCATGACCCTTCGCGAGGACATGCTCAATGGTCACCGGACGGCGCACGGCGGCATGGTCTTTTCTTTGGCCGACACGGCCTTCGCTTACATCTGCAACGGACGGAACGAGCGCACCGTCGCCGCTCAAGCGAGCATCGTCTTCCTCGATGCCGTCAAACTAGGGGAGGTACTGATCGCTGAAGGCGAGGAAGTAAGCCGCGCTGGCCGCAGCGGAGTTACACGCGTCACCGTGCGGACTGGGGACGGCCGGGCCATTGCGGAATTCACCGGCTATTCGCGTACCTTGGGTGGTCCGATCCTCGACGAGTGAGGCGAGTGGATTCGACAAAGGCCCTGGCGCTCGCGTCCACGTCGGCGACGATGGGCCAAACCTGATCAATGATGCTTTCAATGCGGCGCCACTTGTCTGCGCTCGGTCTTGATACGGTCGTCTTCGAGAAGGGCAGCGTCGTTCCGAGAGCTCGGTCCCAACCCAGCCCCAGAGATGCGGCCAATTGGGCGATGGCCGGCTGCGGCTCGGCGACGAACTCATCGTAATCGATCGAATGAACACGTTCGCGCGGGACCCCAGCGAGGTCGCCGAGCAGCGTTTCCATCGTGATCTTCCATTGCCGAGCCGCGATCTCCGGGAGCGGCAGACCCTGCAGATCACGCCAGCCGGGCACGAGCAGCAGCGACCAGGGATGACCTTTCCATCCCGGCAATGTCGGATAGGTGCGGAAACCGCCGGACATCCACGCCTCGATCATGCTCGAGAGGGTCTGACGCGCATCGCGATAGAGGAAGACGTAGTCGGAATCCGGCCAGACCGCGTCGAAGAAGGGCACCCGCAGCGCATTCTTCGGCGTCTTTTCCAGCATTCGCACCGGGCCTTGTGCAGGCCGTCCGTCGCGATTGCGAAGCGCATTGTAAAAGTCGGAGGCGAGCTTTTCTATGGTGGCAGGCGCCGCATCGACAGCGGTCAGCCGGTTGGAATCCCAGTCATGCGCGGGCACCGACAGTTCGGGTATATCTTCGATCAAATAGTGGCTTTCGCCGCCGGGGGAAAAGAGGTCGGGCGCCTGCGCCAGCGTTTCGAATAGCAGCGTCGAACCAGAACGAGGACTGCTCACAAGGAAAATCGGGCGTTCGATTTTCTCACGATATGAAATGGACGCGAGTGGTTCGGCTGGAGGACGCATGGGATCGTCCAAGTCGCCTGGAAGCGCAGCTTCAGCCGATACCTCCGGCCGACGAACGGCGTTGTAGAACACCATGTTCTCGAGCGTGTAGAGGAGGCCGCCGGCGAGCCGGTTGCGGAGAAGCATGTCTTCCGCACCCATGCCCTTCAGCTCGGCACGGATATTCTCGATGAGGCTCCGATAGATCGAAAATCCCAAGTCAGAGCATCCGTATTGCGACCAGGCTGCCTCCCAGGCGGTCGCGAAGCGATCCAGTCTCTTCGTAGCATTCTCCAACCCGTCATTCGGAAGGGCATGGTCGAGGATGTACGAAAAGTGCTGTCGAATCTCCCAAGGAGACATGACCTTCGGGATGTTCCAGCGCTCGAAAGTCAACGGTCGGGGATCCGCCTCGCCCTTCGGAAGCCAGGCGTCCTTCGGCGGCTTCACGCCGGCAGATGCCTGCTCGACGAGGTCCCAAAGATGCTCGTTCCCGACCGTGTCGAGAACCAGATGGATGCGGCGCTCGGGGCCCGTGTTCTGGACGTCATGAGGAGCGAAAGAATCGAACACCCAGCACTCGCCGGGCGCCATGTGAACGCTCTCGCCATCGCACGTGAAGATCACGCCCGGGTTGGTGATAACCGGAATGTGTATCCGCAGATGTGTGCGCCAGTAGTAATGGACGTCGACGTGCGGCGGCACTTCGCTGCCCGCAGCCAGTCCCATCAGACGGCTTCGTCCCCAGACGCCGTCCAACTCCCGCATGAGAGCCTTGATGTATGAACAGCGCTCAAGCTGCTCAGTCGGCGCCATCGGGCCTTCCAGATCGTCGTTCATGCTACCGCCGGCGGAGACGAGCGGGACCGCCTCGTTTCCCGGTATGTGCTGAGGATGCGGCATCCAGGCCGATGCGGGGAGGGCATTGACCTCGGTCGCCAGCCTTTCCGCGTCGAAGCGGATCGGAAGCTGGAGCAAGGATCTACTGAGGCGCATTACTTCTCTTAATTCTATGAAATTGGATGCGCGCGCTAGGGCGCTCATTACGCTGAAGATGGTAGGTGCAGCGGAAATCGCAGGCAACCGGCGCTATCACGCGGTGTTTGTCCGTTTGTCCGTTTGATCGTTTAGAGCCTTCGGATTACATCGCACGCCATGTACACGACCGAGCTATCGAAGACAGGCAAGATCCAGAACCTCGAGGACCCCAAGCTGCTCGAGGCGTTCGAGGCACGCGTTGCGGCGGATGAATTCATCGAACCGAAGGACTGGATGCCGGAGGCATATCGCCGCACGCTGACTCGGCAGATCTCGCAGCATGCGCACAGCGAGATCGTCGGGATGCTTCCGGAGGGCAATTGGATCACGCGTGCGCCATCGCTTCGCCGTAAAGCCATCCTGCTTGCCAAGGTGCAGGACGAAGCGGGACACGGGCTCTACCTCTATTGCGCTGCGGAGACGCTCGGCACGAGCCGCGAGGAGATGATCGAGGCGTTGCACAGCGGAAAGGCGAAGTATTCGACTATCTTCAATTACCCGACACTGACGTGGGCGGATATCGGCGCGATCGGCTGGCTGGTCGACGGCGCAGCGATCATGAACCAGGTTCCGCTGCAGCGGACGAGCTACGGTCCCTACGCCCGGGCGATGGTGCGCGTCTGCAAGGAGGAGAGCTTCCACCAACGCCAGGGCTACGAGATCATGATCGCCATGGCGAACGGTACGCCCGCGCAAAAGCGCATGGCGCAAGACGCGCTGAACCGCTGGTGGTGGCCCTCGCTGATGATGTTCGGTCCGCCCGACGCGGACAGCCCGAACACAGCGCAGTCGATGCGCTGGCGGATCAAGCGCGAAACCAATGACGAGCTCCGCCAGAAGTTCGTTGATATCACCGTTCCGCAAGCGGACTTCCTCAGCCTGACCGTGCCGGACGCCGACCTGAAGTGGAATGAGGAAAAAGGCGGCTACGACTTCGGCGAGATCGACTGGGAGGAATTCTACTCGGTCGTCCGCGGCGAGGGCCCGGTCGCGAAGGAACGCATGGAGGCTCGCCGGAAAGCCTGGGAGGACGGCGCTTGGGTCCGCTACGCGGCCGCAGCGCACGAAGAGAAGCGTCGGGCGAGGAAGGCGGCGTGACCCATGACTGGCCGCTCTGGGAGGTTTTTGTCCGTACCAAGGGCGGCCTTGCGCATCGCCACTTTGGCAGCGTTCATGCTCCTGACGCGGAGCTCGCGCTCCGCCACGCGCGCGACACGTACACGCGGCGACAGGAAGGGGTGAGCATCTGGGTCGTGCCCTCGACGGAAATCACCGCGTCCGACCCTGAGCAGGCGGGCGAGCTGTTCGAACCGGCAGAGAGCAAGATCTACCGGCACCCGACTTTCTACGACATCCCGGACGAGGTGAAGCACATATGACCGCGCGTTCCCCGGCGAAGGCCGGGGCCCAGGAGCGCGCAAGCGCTGCTGTCGCAGCGCCCTGGACCCCGGCCTTCGCCGGGGAACAGCTGGAACCACGGACCGATTACCTCCTCAGGCTTGGCGATGACTCGCTGGTGCTTGGGCAGCGGCTCAGCGAATGGTGCGGGCACGGGCCGGTTCTCGAGGTCGACATCAGCCTCGCCAACCTGGCGCTGGACCTCGTCGGACAGGCCACGTTCCTGCTCAATGCGGCAGGCGACGGCGACAAATTGGCCTTCCACCGCGACGTTCTCGACTTCCGCAACTGCCTGCTGGTCGAGCAGCCGAACGTCGATTTCGCTCGGACGATCGCCCGGCACCTGCTCTACACCACGTGGCAGCATATGCTGTTCCAGCGGCTGACTCAGTCGAGCGACCGCTTCCTCGTCGAATTCGCGTCAAAAGCGGTGAAGGAAGTCGCCTATCATCGCGAACTGTCGGCGGAATGGACGATCCGCCTCGGCGATGGCACCGAGGAGAGTGCACGCCGCATGGCCGAAGGCCTCGACTGGAACTGGCGTTTCATGCCGGAGCTGTTCGAGGTCGACGAAAGTCTGCAGGGCGCAATCGACGGCGGAATCGCCCCCGATCCGCGCACTTTCGAGGAAGAGTATCGCTCGACGATGGCCGGCGTGCTCGCCGAAGCGAAGCTGGAAGTGCCCGCAGACCAGCGACCGATCGTCGGCGGCCGGCGCGGCCATCATAGCGAGCATCTCGGCCATTTGCTTGCCGTGATGCAATTCCTGCCGCGCACGTACCCTGACGCGACCTGGTAATGGATAAGCATTTCCATGCCTTGAAGGTCGCGGAGATCGTTCCCGAGACCGCCGAGGCCAATTCGATCCGCTTCGAGATCCCCGTTGATCTTCGGGATGCTTTCGCCTTCAAAGCCGGGCAGCACCTGACGCTCAAAGCCACCGTCAACGGTGAAGAAGTCCGCCGTAACTACTCGCTCTGCACCTCGCCGGAAGAGCAGGACTGGATGGTAACGGTGAAGCGCATCGCCGGCGGCGTCTTTTCCAACTGGGTCGGCGATACTTTGAAAGCCGGCGACGTGGTCGAGGTCATGCCCCCGCACGGCAGTTTCACGACGGAGTTCGCGCAGGGCGCAAAGCGCCACATCGTTGGTATCGCCGGCGGCTCGGGCATCACTCCGGTCATGTCACTTCTACGGACGACGCTGAAGGAAGAGCCGGAGAGCCAATTCACCCTTCTCTACGGCAATCGTGACAGCAGCTCGATAATCTTCCTCGAAGAGCTGGCCGACTTGAAGGACCGCTATCTCGGCCGCCTGTCGCTCCACCACTTCCTCGCCGAAGAAGAAGGCGACATCGACCTCTTCAACGGCATGCTCGACCGTGCCCGCTGCGACGAGGCGATCATTTCTCTTGTCGGCGACCCGGCAGACGTCGACGCCTGGTTCATCTGCGGCCCCGGGCCGATGATGGACGCCGCGGAAGGCGCACTTCTGGACCGCAACGTCGACAGGGACCGCATCCACATTGAGCGCTTCACCGCCGATCGGCCGTCGGCCGCGCTCGCTGCGGAAATGGCGCAGCTTCAGACGGAGGCGGCCGGCGCAGCCATATCCGTGACGCTCGACGGCCGCACTCGCAAGGTCGCCTTCACCGAGGCCAATATCCTCGACAGTGCGCGTGCCGGAGGGCTCCCGGCTCCCTTCGCCTGCAAGGCGGGCGTCTGCGCGACCTGCCGGGCGAAAGTCACGAGCGGCAAGGTCGAAATGGCCGCCCGCTACGGCCTCACGGATGAGGAGGTTGCGGCAGGTTATGTGCTGACCTGCCAGTCCGTTCCCGTCGGAGATGGGGTCGCAGTGGATTACGACGCCTAAGTTGCGCTAAGCGCGTTCCATGCTGACCGAAACTGATGCGAAGGTGAGGGGGCTCGCCGATCTTCCTGAAGTCGAGAGCGATTCGCTCCTGCAGCTGATCGCATTGTGCAATGCCGATCCGCGGCCGGAGAAAATCGACGTCGGTGTCGGCGTCTTCCGCGATGGACAGGGCAACACGCCGATCCTCAAGGTCATCAAGGACGCGGAGCGCATCCTGCTCGATACGCAGGAATCGAAGTCGTACCTTGGCAGTGCGGGCGACAAAAGGTTCGCGGAGTTAATTCGACCGATCCTGCTGGGCGACTTGGCGGACAGTGATTCTATCGCCGGCGTTCAGACGCCCGGCGGTTGCGGCGCGCTTCGGCTCGGCTTCGAACTGATAGCGACGGCGAACCCCGAGGCACGTGTTTTGGTGGGCACGCCCACCTGGCCGAACCACCCGCCGATCATCCGGGCAGTCGGTCTCCAGATAGTTGAATACCCATATTACGACCGGCAGTCCGGAATGGTCCGCTTCGACGAGATGATGTCGGCGCTAGACGATGCGCGCGCCGGCGACGTCGTTCTCTTCCATGGCTGCTGCCACAATCCGACTGGCGCCGACCTCAGTCCCGACGAATGGGCCTCCGTAGCCAGCGTTTGTGCAGATAGAGGGCTGCTGCCACTCGTCGACATTGCGTACCAGGGTTTTGGCCAGGGCCTCGAGGAAGATGCAGCGGGCGTGCGGCTGATGCTTCGGTCGTGCGGAGAGGTGATAGTCGCTCAAAGCTGCGATAAGAATTTTAGCGTGTATCGCGACCGTGTCGGTTCGCTTTTCCTGAAGACGGGCTCCGCCGAAGCGACTGCACGCGCGATGGCCCATGTCTTCCAGCGTGCCCGTGAGATGTGGTCGATGCCCCCTGACCACGGCGCGGCCGCGGTAAGGCTGGTGCTCGACACTCCGGAGTTACGGCAACGCTGGCCGGGCGAGCTTGCCGTCATGCGCGACCGTATCAATTCCATGCGCAAACGTATTGCAAGCGCGGATTCACGCCTTGCGTACATCGCAGATCAGTACGGCATGTTCTCGATGCTTCCGATCTCGAAGGATCAGGTGCTGAAGCTGCGTAAGGATCATGCAATCTATATGGCGGACAGCGGGCGCTTCAACGTAGTTGGGCTCAGCGACGATCAGGTTGATCGATTTATCTCCGCCGTGGTCGGCATTCTGGACGCCTGACCATGGCTGATCGCGATCCGGGCCGGGTATCCGCAGAAGTGAATTGGCGCGAGGTCGCGCGACTGGTCCTCACAAGCCGGGAAATGGACCGGCTCGAAGAGCAGGAGCTCGTTCCCGCCAAAAAGGTTCTCTACCAATTCAGCGCGCGCGGCCACGATATGGCGCAGGTGCTGCTCGGGCTAGAGCTCAAGGACGGCGATGCAGCGTGCGGTTATTATCGGTCTCGTCCGCTTCTTCTCGCGCTTGGTGTTCCGCTCGCGGATGCCCTCGGATCGGGAATGGGTCTTGCCGGCGGCTATTCTGACGGCCGCGATATCGGCGTGGTGTTCAATTATCCGAACCCGGGTGGCGCCCATGCCCTGCCGATGTGCGGCGGGGTTGGCGCGCAGTACACGCCGGCAGCCGGATGGGCGCAGGCGATCGACTATAAGACGAAGGTCGTTAAGGAAGGGCCCGAGGACGCGATTGCTCTAGTCCTCGGCGGCGATGCGAGCTGTGCAACGGGCGGATTTTGGTCCGCGTTAACCATTGCCACGACTCAACAATTGCCGCTCCTCATCTACATCGAGGATAACGGCTACGGCATCTCGGTTCCTTCGGAATATCAGACACCTGGCAAGGACATCGCAGCCAATCTGGCGAGCTTCCGGGGTCTGACGATTTTCAATGGTGATGGCACCGAGCCTGAGCAGGCGGCGCAGTTGGTTCGCGACGCGGTGGCGCATGTGCGCACGCAACGAGCGCCTGCTTTGCTTCGCCTGACCGTGCCACGGCTTGAGGGTCACAGTTTCCAGGACACGCAGAGCTACAAGTCCGAGGACGAGGTCGCCGAGGAATGGACCCGCGATCCGTTGCCGAAACTGCGAGACCATTGTGCGGCGTTCCGGATCAGCGATGAGGACTGGGACCGGCTCGAAAGCGAGGTCGCCTGGCAAGTTGGCGCAGCCCGCGCCGAGGCGGAGGCGCGCGGCATTTCCTCTCCGGAAGTCGTGACTGACCACGTCTTCTATGACGGTCATCTGCAGCAGGTCGGCGGCCTTTGGAACGCTGGGTATAAGCCGCCGAAGTCGACAGAAGAGCCTAAGCCCGAAGGCCAGCGCATCAACATGGTCACCGCGATCCGCCGGGTTCTGGACCAGGAATTGGCGAGCAATCCACGCGTTTGCGTGTTCGGCGAGGATGTCGGTCCAAAGGGCGGCGTCCACGCGGTGACGCTTGGCCTTCAGGAAAAGTTCGGGCGCGACAGGGTGTTTGACACATCACTCAACGAAGAGGGCATTGTCGGCCGGGCCGTCGGCATGGCGCTCGCCGGCCTGATGCCGGTGCCGGAAATCCAGTTCCGCAAATATGCGGAGCCTGCGACCGAGCAGATCAACGATTGCGGCACGATGCGCTGGCGCACGAACAACAGGTACGCGGCGCCGATGGTGCTCCGTGTGCCCGGCGGCTTCTTCAAGTGCGGCGACCCGTGGCACAGCCAGACGAACGAGGTGCAGTTCGTCCATAACCCTGGCTGGAAAGTTGCTGTGCCGTCGAATGCCGAAGATGCGGTCGGCCTCCTTCGGGGAAGCTTGCGCGGCAATGACCCGGTGCTCTTCTTCGAGCATCGCGCAATGCTGGACGACAGCTGGGCGCGGCGTCCGTGGCCGGGGGACGAATATGTCCTGCCCTTCGGCCAGGCGAAGAAGACGCGCAAAGGCGACAGGATCACCATCGTGGCCTGGGGTGCGATGGTCCCGCGTTGCGAAGCCGCCGCGGACGGCATCAGCGCGGATGTCATCGACTTGCGCACGCTCATGCCGTGGGACAAGGATATGGTCCTGGAAAGTGTGCGGCGAACTCGCCGCTGCCTCATCGTTCACGAGGACCTGCGGACCGGCGGGTTCGGAGCAGAAATCGCAGCCGTGGTTGCGGATGAAGCCTTCCTCGATCTCGATGCGCCCATCGCTCGCGTGACCATGCCGGACATTCCCAGCCCGCATCATCCCAAGTTGATGGAATGGGCCCTTCCGACCATCGAGCGGATCCGCGCCGAGATCGACCGCCTGGTGGGATTCTAGAGTTGGTCGAGGCCCAATGATCGAAGTGCGAGTTCCCGACGAGCAGGAGGGCACCAAGGCGGTCGTCCGGGCGT
>JBKPKE010000087.1:0-8675 GCA_046730955.1 Pseudomonadota bacterium | reverse complement strand
CGGTCACGCCTTTTCCGAGCGCGCTGCGCGAAACCGGGAGTGGAAGCTCGCCCACGAACGGAGAGCCTTGTGCGTAATGCACGGGGTTAGGGTCAAAAGTGGCAATCATTCCATCGATCGGAAGAACGGCGCCAACGGGCGTGCCGTTATAGTTCCCTTCGAGCGCAATCAGCGAGGCGGCCGTCGGTCCGATGACCGCAATCGTCTTGCCGGAAGCCAGCGGAAGGATGCCGTCATTCTTGAGCAGAACGAGCGCCTCGTGTGCGGCCCGGTACGCCACCTCCCGGTTCACGGGCGAATGGTTCACCGTGTAAGGCATGTCCGACCACGGCGTTTTCGAGGTCGTCGGCAGAATCCCGAGCCTTACGCGCGTTGCGAGCATTCGCCGCAGCGCCGTGTCGATTTCCGCTTCCCTGATCAGCCCCGCGGCGACCGCTTTCGGTAGATCCAAATATTCATTCTTGAAGCCGCAGTTCATGTCGGTGCCGGCCTTCACCGCGACTGCGGTAGCTTCGACATTGCTCTTCGTGAACTTGTGTCCGGTCGTGATGTCGTCGATCGCTCCGCAATCCGATGTCACATGGCCTGCAAAGCCCCAGGCCCTGCGCAGCGTGTCCTTTAGCAATGGCTCGCTTGCGCACGCCGGCTTTCCGTCCACCGCGTTATAGGCGCACATCACGATCTCCGCCTTCCCCTCGGTCACAGTGCGGCGGAATGCGGGAAGGTAAGTCTCCGCAAGGTCCTGTTTCGACGGATCGACGTTGAACTGGTGCCGGTCCCGCTCGGGGCCGCTGTGCACCGCAAAATGCTTCGCGGTTGCCGCGGCCTTCAGGAAATGCGGATCGTCGCCTTGAAGACCGCGGATGAACTGGGTCGCGAGGAGACCGGTCAGATACGGGTCTTCGCCTAGCGTCTCCTGCCCCCGGCCCCAGCGCGGATCGCGAAAGATGTTGATGTTCGGCGACCAGAAATTCAGGCCGAAATAGCGGCCGCTGTTCCCTTCTTTCTGCGCCTGATTGTATTTCGCTCGCGCCTCGTCTCCGATGACTTCGCCCTCGGCATGGAGGAGAGCCTTGTCCCAGGTCGCGGCCATTCCAATCGCCTGCGGGAAGACGGTCGCCTCCCCAGAGCGCGCCACGCCATGAAGCGCCTCGTTCCAATAGGAATAGGCCGGGATTCCGAGCCGCGGGATCGCGGGCGCATTGTCCTGAAGTTGCGCAGCCTTCTCCTCGATCGTCATCCTTGAAATGAGATCGTCGATGATATCCGCGTTGGCAGGGCCAGCAGTCGCCATTGATGCAGCGCACAGCAGCAAGGCTTTCAGCACACGCATTCTCCCCCCTTCCCTTGTTCAGGCCGGAACGACGTCGACCACCGCCGCGGGATCGACCGGACGGCGAAATCCGAAATTGGTTGGAATCGTCGCACCGCCACGTGCCGCCGACTCCATGATCGCGGCCATCAGCCGCATGTCCTGGAGACCCTCCTCGGCGGTAGATACCATTGGGGCTCGTCCGCGAACGACGTCCGCCATCCAGTCCATCTCACGAGCGAACTGATCGATCTCGTGGATTTCCGGATCCATACCTTCCGAAACGGTCAACCGATTGCCACTGTAGAAGCAGCCAGGGTCCGCCTTCATTTTCCCGCGCTCACCGATCACGTGCCAGGACATCGTCCCGGCGTAGTTGAACGAAGTCGAACCGATGCCGATCGCCGCTGAGGGAAACCGGAACTGCCAAGAATAGAAATCCTCCACATCGCGGAAGCGCGGATCGGACCTGTCGGTCTGCGACCAGGCCTGAACCTCGAGCGGCTCCTCATTCAGCAGGTAGCGCGCGCCGTTCACTCCATAGATACCCATGTCGGTCAGCGCACCGCCGCCCGACTTCATCATGTCGAGGCGCCAGACATCCGACGGATCCTCGAGGCTCGCCTGCCGGCCCATGTCCGTGACGACCAGCCTCGGCTTCCCGAGCTTTCCCGAACGCAGCAGACGCATGGCTGCTAGGTTCAGAGGCTCATAATGGCAGCGATAAGCGATCATGAGATGGCGGTTGGCCTGTCGGGCCGCCGCGATCATTCGCTCCGCATCGCCGATGGTCGTCGCCATGGGCTTCTCGCACAGTACGTGCTTGCCGGCTTTCAGCGCGCGGATCGTATATTCGGCGTGCAGGAAGTTCGGGAGCACGATGTAGACGACCTCGATGTCCGGGTCGGCGACGATCCGATCGAAATCGGCGTAGGTATACACTGATCGCGGCCGCAGCCGATGCTCCTCGGCGATCCGGTGAGCCTTTTCGGGATGCCCGCTGACCAGGGCAGCGAGGCGCGCATTTCGCGTTTTGCGGAACGCGGGAAGGAGCTGGCTCACGGACAATCTGCCGAGGCCGACGATCGCGAACCCTACGCCGTCCTTTGCCTTGGCGGGCTGAGCTCGCGAAACTGCGGGCAGAAGGGCCGCGCCTATTCCCAATCCCATCAAGCCGCGGCGTGAAATCTCCGTTGTCATCGCTGACCGCTCCTTTGTTGAATGCGTGGCATCCTCACCGGTCCTCCGTGCACGCTGGTTCGCAAGGCCAGAACCTGGTCGCTGGCGGTCATGAAGAGCGTCCGTCCATCCGGGCCGCCGAAAGTGCAGTTCGAAATCGCCTTGTGGTGGCGGATCAGGCCGATCTCCCGCCCAACTGGACTGAGAATGTGAACGCCGCCAGGTCCTGTCGCCCAGAGATTTCCATGCTCATCGACGGTCATTCCGTCCGGCAGGCCAGGCTTCCCGGCTTTCGCGGCGGCTGAGTAGTCGACGAACAGACTCCGTGACAGGATTCGTCCGTCACGGCTCAGTCGATATTTCATGATAACCGGATTTTTCGGATCGGAGTTCGACACGTAGAGGGTGCGCCCATCGGGTACGAAGGCAAGGCCGTTGGGAAAGGCGAGGCGAGACTCTATCCTTGTGAGGCGGCCGTCCGGGGCGAGCCGGTAGACGCCGTTCGCGTCCTGCTCTTTGAGAGGCGAGGCATCGAGACCCTCCAACCCGTAGGGCGGGTCCGTGAACCAAATCGACCCGTCGGGACCGACGGCGACATCGTTCGGACTGTTCAGGCGGTTGCCCCGATAGCGCTCGACCAGCAGGCGCTTCGCACGGGTTCGAAGGTCGAGCAGCGCAATGGCCCGGTTGCCTTGATCGGCCATGATAATTGAGCCCGCCGGACCGCGTTTCAGCCCATTAGAACCAGGTTCACGAAAGCCTTTCGTGATCGTGCCGCCGGACGGCTCCAGGAAAATCGATGCTCCGCTCTTCTCCGTCCAGCGATAGATTCGGTTGTTGGGAACGTCGCTGAACAGAAGGAACCCGCCGTCAGAAATCCAGACCGGGCCCTCGGACCACTTTAATCCATCCGCGATTCGCGAAGGCTTACTTCCGCCGGGAATGAGCATGCTGGACGCCGCTCTGCTCGCCGGAGGGTCCGAACGAGCTCCCGTCGCCGGAGCAAACGCGAGTCCGGCAAGAAGCAAGGTGCGAAGGGGAACTCTCATGCCTGGTTCTCCAGCTGAGGCCGCAATGACACCGCCCGGCGCGCGGCCGCCTCGATTGCGGCCAGGTCCGGCGCCGCTTCCGGAACGATCCAGCTGCCGCCGACGCAAAGGACTTGCGGCAGCGCAAGCCATTCGGACGCCCTGTTCTCTGTCACGCCTCCCGTCGGGCAGAAGCGAACCTGGGAGAAGGGTACGGAAAAGGCCCTGAGCGCCCCGGTGCCTCCAGCGGCTTCGGCCGGAAAGAACTTGAAATGTTCGAGACCGAGAGCGAGGCCACGCATGATGTCGCTCGCTGTGGCGACTCCTGGCAAGTAGGGAATGCCTCGCTTGATTGCTTTCGCGGCGAGTTCCTCCGTCAGGCCTGGTGAGACCGCAAACTCGGCACCCGCCGATACACAATCGTCCAGCTGCTTCTCGTTTAGCACGGTTCCGGCCCCGACGACTCCTCCATCAATCCGTCGCAACTGGGCGATGGCCTCGAGCGCGACCGGCGTACGCAGCGTCACCTCGATGACCCGCAGGCCGCCTCGAAGAAGCGCCTCGCCAATCGGCCGCGCTTGTGCTGCGTCATGAATCGTCAGGACCGGAATGACCGGCGACAGACGCATGAATTCATCGATCATAGCGAGGCGAGCTCCCGCTTCATCGGCGGATGTCGCCCGGGGCGAACGGGTCGAAGCCTTCGAGCTCTTCCCGAGTGCCGATCCAGCGATCGCCGGAGATTGAGTGCTTCATCACCGCGGCGGCAAGGCCGGCGGCGGCGCATTCTTTGGTTGTGATTCCACGCAGGACTGCGTCGATCACGGCGCCGGCGAAGGCGTCACCCGAGCCGATGCGATCGACGACCTGCCCGAGCGGCGCTGGCTCAGTTTCGACCGCGCCGTCCCGTGAGCAGAGTCGAGCGGCCAAAGTCTGCTGCTCCACCGATCGCACCGTCGAGGCGATGAGCATCAACTTTGGAAAAGCCGCGAATGCTGGCCCTGGAGGATCTCCCTCTTCAAGATCGAGGGCGCGCGCCAAGTGTCGGGGACCTGTGAAAAGCACGTCCGCCATGCTCATCAGGTCCTTGATCCGTTGGAGTTCGGTCTCTCGACACCCCTCCCAAAGAGATGCGCGATGGTTCACGTCGAAGGAGATCGGAACTCCGGCCTCGGCCATCTCATGCACTGCGTTCAGCGCGGCTTCCGCGGGTTTCCCGCCGAGAGCGAGGTTGATGCCCGATAGGTGGAAC
Source organism: Pseudomonadota bacterium (assembly GCA_046730955.1). Classification (GTDB taxonomy): domain Bacteria; phylum Pseudomonadota; class Alphaproteobacteria; order Sphingomonadales; family Sphingomonadaceae; genus Sphingomicrobium. The sequence continues at coordinate 3,904 of JBKPKE010000087.1, read as the reverse complement.
CACCCCGCGTCGCCCGCCAGCGCTCGCCAGTCGAATGCATCGGCGTTCCGCGCGAAGGCCGAAGCTTCACGATCATAGACAATGCGGCCCCTGCCCGCCGCGCCCTCCACGAAATAGTTTCCCATGCGTCCACCGGCGCGAAGGATGCGCGACGTCACAATCCCGGCGCGGCGTAATTCCGCCTCGCAATGATCGCCTAACGGTGACTGGGGCAAGGCCGTAATCAATTCGACAGGGTGCCCAAGCTGTGCAAGCAGCGCGCCGGCGTTCGCCTCGGCACCGCCCACGTGAACTTCCAGGCTGTGCGCGGTAGCAAGCCTGGTGCCCGCTGGGGCGCCGAGGCGCAGCATGACCTCGCCGAAGCACAGTATGGGACCCGGTCGGTCGATCTTCATATGCAAAGCTCCACGAACCGTTCGATCTTAGCGCGCGCACCCAGATTCCTCAGGTCATCGAGATGCCCAGCGACGAGTGCTTCGAAATCAGCATCTGCCGCGAGGCGACGCGGGAAGATGGCCTCGATCCCCAGAAACGCCCTCGCTTGCTCGGCCGAGTTTCGCGCCGCAGAGGCAAGGCGTACCGTCATCGAAGCCAGCGGGTCATCGACATGCAACGGATCGCCGGCATCGTTCCTGGCCGACTGGAAGCGGATCCAGGCGGCGATGACGAGCGCAATCGCGGAAGGCGAGCGTCCGGACTCGGTCAGCTCGAGCGCCGGTCCGACCAGGCGTTGCGGAAGCTTTTGCGAACCATCCATCGCGATCTGTTCGAGACGGTGCGCAAGCGACGCGTTCTCGAATCGCTTCAGGAGACTCGCGCGATAGGCGGCAACGTCGATCTCGGGATGGCGGCCGAGCGTGCCTTCGACTTCGTCCCACAACAGCTTGACCAATGTCCGCCCCCAGCCGTGCGCGATGAAACGATCGACCGTCGCAATCCCGGCTAGCAGGCCCAGATAAGCCATTGCGGAATGCGCGCCGTTGAGCAGGCGAAGCTTGGCCTGCTCCCAGGATGCGATGTCTGCGGTGACCCGCACCCCGGCGGCTTCGAAGTCGGGACGTTCGCTGGCAAAGCGATCCTCGACGATCCACTGCCAGAAGGCCTCGGTCCGTACGGTGGCCCGGTCGATGACGCTGAGCTCCGCGGCCATCCTTTCAACGTCGGCGTCGCGGGTGGCCGGAACGATGCGATCGACCATGGTGCATGGAAACGCGCATTCCCATTCGACCCAGTCGGCGAGAGCTGGATGATCAAGCCGAGCCATCTCGGCGACCATCGTCCGAAGCTTGGTGCCGTTTTCGGCTAGGTTGTCGCACGAGATCACAGTGATCGGCGGCAGGGCACGCTCGTGCCTCATCCGCAGACCGGCTGCGAGATAATCGGGCATCGTCCGCGGCCGGTCCGGGCCTCTGTTTCCGGCCTGATAGCCTTTCTCGGTAACGGTCACCGTGATGATCCTCGTCGCGGGCGCGGCAATCGCTTCAACGAGACGCTTCGGTTGTTCGGGCGCGACGATCACGTCGCGGATGGCATTGACGAGGCTCACCTCGCGGTCGACTCCGTCATCGACCGCCAAAGTATAGAGACACTCCTGAGGAGCGAGCGCATCGCGCACTGCCGGTGACCGCAAGGAGGCGCCGATGACTCCCCATCGCGGATCGCCCGCCTCGGAGAGAGCCTGAAACACCGGTGCCTGATGCGCCCGATGGAACGCTCCAAGGCCGATATGCAACACCCCGGGCGCCAGGGCGGTTCGATCATAGGTCGGCCGTCGAATGCTCGCGGGAAGCCGGTCGAGCGTCTCGTTCGACAAGCGCGGCATCACAGCTTGTACGCCGCCTTGACGAGATCGTACGCCAGCTGCCTCGCAAGCTCATATGCTTCCTCCTCATCGAGCCGATGCTCCGCCACGAGCCGCGCGAGGAACGCGCAGTCCATCCGCCGCGCGACGTCATGCCGGGCCGGGATCGACAAGAAGGCCCGCGTGTCGTCGATGAAACCGACACTATTGTAAAAGCCTGCCGTTTCCGTGACCTGCTCGCGGAAGCGCTGAATGCCCTCCGGACTGTCGTGAAACCACCAGGGCGGCCCCAGCCGCAGCGCCGGATAATGACCCGCGAGCGGTGCGAGTTCGCGCGAGTAGCTCGTCTCATCCAGCGTGAAGAGAATGATGCTTAAGTCCAGCTCATTGCCGAAGCGGTCGAGCAATGGCTTCAGGTTGCGCACATATTCTGTCGGCACGGGAATATCGGCACCCTTGTCCCGCCCGAACCGCTCAAGAAGCTGTGGGTTATGGCTTCGATGGGCCCCCGGATGGATTTGCAGCACCATTCCATCGTCGAGGCTCATCCGCGCCATCTCGGTCAGCATCTGGCCGCGGAACAGCTCTGCCTCGTCCGGAGTGAATCGACCGGAGCTGACTTTCGAAAAAAGCGCTTCCGCCTGGTCGGGCGGCAAGTCCGCCGTGAAGGGAGTCGGATGTCCGTGATCGGTCGAAGTCGCCCCAGACCCGTGGAAGAAAGCACGGCGCTTCTCATGCGACCGGAGGTAGCCTGCGTAGGTCGTGACGTCCTCGCCGGTGAGCTCGCCGAATTGACGCAGGTTCTCCGCGAAGCCTGGAAAGTCCGGGTCAATGACGGGGTCGGGCCGGTAAGCGGTGATCACCCGACCCTTCCACCCGGACTCGCGGATCGATCGATGGTGATCAAGCGGGTCGAGTGGGCTTTCGGTCGTCGCCAGGACTTCGATTTTGAAGCGATCGAACAGTGCACGAGGTCGGAATTCCGGGGCGCGGAGCAGCTCATCGATCGCGTCATAATAGGAGTCGGCGGTTTCAGCCGAGAGGCGCTCGTCGAGGCCGAAGATTTCAGCGAAGATCCAGTCGAGCCACAGGCGCGACGGAGTACCGCGGAACAGATGATAATGCTGCGCGAAGCAGCGCCATCCATCGCGTGGGCCGACGGAGACCTGACCGTTGAGGTCTGGGACTGCCAGCTGTTCGAGCGGAATGCCCTGGCTGTAGAGCATCCGGAGCAAATAATGATCGGGGACGAGCAGCAGCTCCGTAGGATCCGCGAATGGCTCGTCGGTTGCAAACCAGGCTGGGTCGGTGTGCCCGTGCGGGCTGATGATTGGAAGATCGCGAACGCTTTCATAGAGCCCGCGCGCAATCCCCCGCGACCGTTCGTCGGCCGGGAACAGCCGGTCGGGATGAAGGACGAGCTTCCCGCTCACCAGTTGAACATCGTCCCGTCTTCCAGACGGTTCACCGGAAGATAAGCCCGCTTGTAGGGGAATTCGGCGGCCAATTGCTCGTCCACGTCGACGCCGAGCCCGGGCGCCTCGCCGGGATGCATCGCACCATTCCCGAAACTGTAAGCGTGCGGGAAAACAGCATCGGTCTCCTCGGCGTGCCGCATATATTCCTGGATCCCGAAGTTCGGCACGGACAGGTCGAAGTGGAGCGCCGCAGCCATGGTCACGGGTGAAAGATCCGTCGCCCCATGACAGCCCGTCCGCACGTTGAACATGTCGGCGAAGGCGGCAATCCGACGGAGGTGCGTAATTCCACCGGCGTGGACGATCGTCGCACGGATGTAATCGATCAGTTGCTCCTGAATGAGCAGCTTCGCATCCCAGACACTGTTGAAAATCTCTCCGATCGCGAGCGGCGTCGTCGTGTGCTGACGGACCAGCCGGAAGCTCTCCTGATTGTCCGCGACGACGGCGTCTTCCATCCAGAAAGGCCGATACGGCTCCAGGTCTTTGCCGAGGCGTGCTGCCTCGATGGGGGTCAAGCGGTGATGGACGTCGTGGAGCAGATGCACGTCCCAGCCGAGCGCCTCGCGCGCCGCGGCGAAGAGTTCGGGAACGACGCGCATATATTTCACGGTCGACCAGATAT
>JBKPKE010000086.1:0-10834 GCA_046730955.1 Pseudomonadota bacterium | reverse complement strand
ACATCGACGTCGCTCGGGTTTCCGATGAAGTCCACGAGGTCACGATCAAGCTCGACGTGTCGGCGCGGTCGGACAGCGGCGTCCAGTTCCTCGTCGAGCTGAGCTACGCCGGCCTCTACGGCCTGCGCAACTTTCCCGAGGAAGCGATGGGCCCGTTCCTGCTCGTGGAGGCTCCCCGTCTGCTTTTCCCGTTCGCTCGCCAGATCATCGCAGACTCGACGCAGAACACCGGCTTCCCGCCGTTACTGCTGGACGGCATCGATTTCGGCGCGGCCTATGTCGCGCAGCTTCAGGCGCAGCAGCAGGCCCAGGGCGGGGATAATGGCGGCGAGATCCCCGGTCCGGGCGAAGACACCCCGATCAACTGACCTCGATCTCGGGGGGTAGGCAGCCGATGAACCTGCTGAAGGCGACCGGGACGATCGGCGGGCTTACGCTGGTCAGCCGAGTGGCGGGATTTGCCCGTGAAATGCTCATGTCCCGAGTGATGGGAGCGAGCTGGCAGGCGGACGCGTTCTTCGTCGCATTCCGGCTTCCCAACACGTTTCGCCGCCTTTTCGGTGAGGGCGCATTTTCTGCCGGTTTCGTGCCGCTCTATAGTCAACGCCTGCAGGGCGAGAACGGTGAAGCGGAAGCGAAGAATTTTAGCGAGGAAGTGCTCGCAGTCTTCCTGCCGACCCTGATCCTGTTCACCCTGGTTTTCGAAGTGATCATGGGACCGTTCGTGTTCCTGATCTCGGGCTACCATGCAGAAAAGCTGCAGCTGGCAACGCGGCTCACGCAGATCACATTTCCATATCTGCTGCTGATCAGCCTGGTCTCGCTCTTCTCGGGAATCCTCAACAGCCTCGCGCGATTCACCGCTGCGGCGTTCGCTCCGGCCCTGCTCAATCTCGCTATGTTGTCCGCTCTCATCTTCGTTCCGGTCGGAGGAACCACGACGGCCTATGCTCTGGCCATCGCGGTCACGATCGGCGGATTCCTGCAACTCGGACTGCTGCTCGGTGCCTGCAAGCGTGCCGGCATCGTCTTGAAGCTTCGCCGCCCGCGAATGACGCCGGGTGTTCGCCAATTCGTCCGGGTCGTCGTTCCCGCGACCTTGGGCGCGGGCGTCTATCAGATCAGCGCTTTCATCGACACTTTCTTCCTCACCCGCATCGGCACCGGTGCAATGAGCTACTTCAATTATGCCGATCGCCTGAACCAGTTACCTTTGGGAGTGATCGGCGCTGCTCTTGGAACAGCAATCCTACCGCAGGTCAGCAGGCATGTTGGAGCAAATGAGCCAGGAAAGGCTGCCCGCGTTCAGGGCCAGGCGGCCGAGCTTGCAATGCTGCTGTGCCTTCCTGCCGCCCTCGCTCTCGCCGTCAGTGCGCATCCGCTGGTTTCCGCACTCTTTCAGGGTGGACGCTTCACGCCAGAGGACGCTCGCGTGACCGCCCTCACCCTTTCGATCATCGTTCTGGGCCTGCCTGCCTATGTTCTGGTGAAGGTGCTGACCCCGGGATTCTACGCCCGGCAGGATACGGCCACGCCGGTGAAGATCGCCTGCCTAGTCCTGCTTGCAACCGTCCTTCTCAACTTCATTCTCATCCCGCCGTTTGGCATTGCGGGTCTCGCATCCGCGATTGCGGCCACGTCCTGGCTCAACTGTCTCCTCCTTTACGTGATCCTGCATCGCCGCGGTCACTTCCGAATCGAAGGATGGCTCGCCTCGCGCATCACTCGTCAGTTCATTGCCGGGGCGCTGATGGTTGTCGCTTTGTACGGTATCCGGATGCTGCTCGGCGGTTGGTTCGACGGCTCGGTAGGGAAGCGCATGGCCGGCGTCGTCGCCTTGGTTGGCGGAGGAATGGCTGTCTATTTCCCCGCCGTCTGGGTCCTCGGCGGAACCGACAAAAAAGAATTGAAGTCGCTGTTCAGGCGAAGGAGGCCGTACACCGATGTCGGCTGATCGTTCGATGCGCGTCGTTTCCGGAATCCAGCCGACCGGCGGGCTTCATCTCGGCAACCTGCTCGGTGCGATTCTTCGCTGGGTCCGGATGCAGGAAGAAGCGGAATGTCTGTTCTTCCTCGCCGATTTGCATGCGCTCACTGTCGACGTCGATCCGAAAGAGCTGCGATCGAACATTCGCGAGATGGCTGCCGCGCTCCTTGCCAGCGGGATCGATCCTGCCAAATCGATCCTGTTCCAGCAGAGCGCGATTCCGGCTCACGCCGAACTCGCATGGATTCTGCAGTGCACGGCCCGCATGGGTTGGCTGGAGCGCATGACGCAGTTCAAGGAGAAGAGCGGCAAGCATAAGGAGCGCTCGAGCGTCGGCCTCTTCACTTATCCCGTCCTGCAGGCCGCGGACGTGCTGCTGTACCGCGCGACGCACGTTCCCGTCGGTGAGGACCAGAAGCAGCATCTCGAACTCGCACGCGACATTGCGCAAAAGTTCAATAATGACTTCGATGTCGAGCTCTTCACCCTGCCCGAGCCATACATACCCAGCGGGGCGGCGGCCCGTGTGATGAGCCTTCGGGACGGCAATGCGAAAATGTCGAAGTCAGATCCGTCCGATATGAGCCGGATCAATCTGACGGACACCGAAGACGAGATCGCGCAAAAGATTCGCAAGGCCAAGACGGATCCCGAACCGCTGCCCGACGATCCCGCGCTCCTACAAGCGCGACCCGAGGCAAAGAACCTTGTCGGTATCTACGCAGCAATCACGAACGAGACCGTCGAACAGGTCCTCGGCCGGTTCGCAGGCCAAGGGTTCGGCGCGTTCAAGCCGGCGCTGGCCGATGTGCTTGTGGCTCTATTGAAGCCCCTTCGAAGCCGCTTTCAGGAATTGCGCAATGATCCGGCGGCGCTCGACCGCCTCCTCGCGGAGGGCTCGGCCCGCGCGGCTGGACTTGGTGCGCCTGTGCTTAAGGATGCTTACTGGGCGGTTGGCCTCGGTCGATAATGCATTCGCCGCTTGAGGCGCTCGCTTCATCGACAGTTCAGCAGCACCCGATTAACGGCCAGAGCACAAAGGCTTTCAGGCTTCGAAGGTGTAAACATGCGTATTCAAAAGTTTGCCGCCGCCGCGGCGCTTAGCGTGGCGGCCGTTGCCGTATCTGGCTGTGCAACGGGACTGCCCACCAAGGTTACCCGCTACTCAACTGCCATTCCGCAGGGGCAGAGCTTCTATGTGGTGCCGGCTAACGGGATGCTTCGCGGCCTGGAGTTCAATAACTTCGCGTCGCTCGTATCGCAGCAGATGATCGCTCGCGGTTACCGGCAGGCGCCGAGCACCGCCGGCGCGGACATGCTGGTCAAGATCGGCTACGGGGTCGACCACGGGACGCAGCACGTCTCCGTTGACCCTTATAACGGCAGCCCCTTCTACGGCTCGGGCTTTTACGGACGGCCCTACTGGTCGCGGTTCGGCTATCGCGGTTATTACCGCTCGCCCTTCTATTGGGGCTGGGACGATCCGTTCTGGTACGGCTCGCCATACGGTCCGTCCGCTGTTCGCGAGTACATCGTCTATCAAAGCCAGCTCGACCTCGACATTGTTCGACGCATCGACAACGCGCCGCTGTTCGAAGGCCGCGCGATGGCGCGTTCTCAAACGGATGAGCTCGGAACGCTTGTTCCCAACCTCGTCGAGGCCATGTTCACCAACTTCCCCGGCGAAAACGGCCAGACGGTGAAGATCACAATTCCGGCGCGCAAGCGCGCTTAAGAAGTAAGGCCCGGCTGGATCGCTCCAGCCGGGCCCATTCTTCGGCCGTAGGACGACCGAATCCCCCCACCCCCGATCAGCCTTCGAGTTGCCTCGTCAGCAGCCGGATATCTGCATCCAGTTCCGCATCGCTGGCGCGCAGCTTTTCGATCTGGCGCACGGCATGGATCACGGTCGTGTGGTCGCGCCCACCGAAGCGGCGTCCGATGTCGGGAAGCGACTTCGGCGTCAGCTGCTTCGACAAGTACATCGCAACCTGACGCGGCCGGGCAACCTCGCGAGCGCGACGCGCGGATGTCATCTCCGCCTTCCGGATTCGGTAATGCTCGGCGACCTGAGCCTGGATCTCGTCGATCGTGATCCGCCGCTGGTTGGCGCGGAGAACGTTTGCCAGAACTTCCTCGACGAACGCAACGTCGATCGGCCGCCCCGTCATCATCGCATAAGCGGCGATCCGGTTGAGAGCGCCCTCTAGCTCGCGGATGCTCGACGTCACCCGGCGGGCCAGGAACTCGACCACGTTGCGGGGCATATCCACCGCCGGAAGCGCGGCCAGTTTCGTTTCGATGATGTTGAAGCGCAGCTCGAAGTCGGCCGAATTGATGTCCGCGACCAGGCCCCATGACAGCCGCGAAAGAATGCGAGGAGCGATTCCGTCGAGATCCTGGGGAGCACGATCCGAAGTGATCACCAGCCGTCGCCCGGCCGTGATGATCTCGTTCATCGTGTGGAAGAATTCCTCCTGTGTGGAATCCTTGCCGGCGATGAACTGAACGTCATCGATCAACAGCAGGTCGGCGTTCCGGAGCCGCTGCTTGAACCCGATCGTGTCGTTTTCCTTCAGCGCACGAATGAACTCGACCATGAACTTCTCGGCCGACATCGAAACGACTCGCGCCGAGCGGTTCTGCGACAGGAAAGCATGGCCGATCGCGTGCAGGAGGTGTGTCTTGCCGCGTCCCGTTCCGCCGTGAATGAACAGCGGGTTGAAGCTGACGGTCTTCGCCGTTGCCAAGGTCCGCGCGGCCGTCGCGGCGACTTCATTCGCCTTGCCGATTACGAATGTCTCAAACCGGTAGCGCGGATCGAAGTTGGGCGCGGAGGGGTCACGACCCCGGGCAGCGGGCTCCGGCGCTTCTTCCAGAATCAGGAGCGGAGTAGGTTTGGGTCCGTCAGTCCCCGCAACAATGCGGATTTCGCGAACCAGCGGTAAGGTTGCTTTCCACGCGAGCGCCAGTCGATCGCCAAAATGGGAGCGTACCCAGTCCGCCATGAACTGGCTCGGCATGATGAGGTCGAGCGCGCCGCTGTCCGGATCGAACTCGCCAAGCGCAGCCGGCTTCAGCCAGCCGTCGAAAGTCCGAGCCCCAAGATCACGCCGAAGCCCTGTCCGGATTGAGTCCCATGCGGCCTCGAGCGGTGCGGCAACCTGCCCTTCGATCCGCTCTTGGCACGAGTCCGAACGTTGCCCCTGCACTGGCTCGCGCCTCCCTGACTTACCCCGATGCAAGAGACAAAAAGGGAGCCACGCGGCCAACGCGAGTCGGACGCTTTTGGGTTCTTTTCTCTCTAGCCCCCCGGCGCGGATTCGCGTCCGGAAAGGCCGTTTTGGAATTGTGGCGCCAGCGATTCAAGCGCGTTTTTTCACATGATTGAAATAATCAGCCTTGACACAGCAAACGTGGCAGTTTTCCGTGGGAATGGCGCAAAACCGCCATTTTCTCGGTAATTTAATGGTTAACGTTCCCGCGAATCGCGGGAATTGCTGCATTTTTTTTACGCCACAAAAACAAAGAGCCGCCGGCAACGCCGACGGCCCGTTTCATTGCGGTACTAAGGCGAGTTGTCAGCCGAGGGCTGCAACCCTCTTGGCCAGCCGTGAAAACTTCCGCGAGGCCGTGTTCTTGTGAATCACGCCGCGAGCAACTCCGCGAGCAATCTCCGGCTGAGCCTGGCGAAGCGCATTCGCCGCTTCGTCCTTCTTGCCGGCCGCAACTGCCGACTCGACGGCCTTGATGAACGACCGGATGCGGCTGATTCGGCTGTGATTGATGGCTGCGCGCCGATCGTTGCGGCGGATGCGCTTTTTGGCCTGCGGCGTGTTAGCCATGTTCTTCCTCTAAAACCCTGTAGCTCAATGAAAAGGCGGCGCGTAGCCAAGTGGCCGCGCCGACGTAACCGGTCCCCTAGCGGGAGAGGCCTGAATCGTCAACTGGAGCGTAGCGACATCCCGGACTTGATCCGGGACCCATTCTATTTCTGACAGCTTGGGCAGTAGAAGGTCGAGCGGCCGCCCTGCACGATTCGCCGGACCGTCCCGCCGCACGCGCATGGCTTCCCTTCGCGATCATAGACCGCAAAGGTCTTCGAGAAATAGCCCAGTTCGCCACCGGGCGATGCAAAATCACGGAGCGTCGACCCGCCCGCCTCGATAGCCTCGCCGAGAACGTCCCTGATCGCCGCCACGAGCTTCTTGAGTCGTTCAAGCGAGACCGATCCTCCCGCACGTTTCGGATGAATGCCGGCGCGATACAGCGCCTCACAAACATAGATATTACCCAGTCCGGCAACGATTCTCTGGTCGCCGAGCAAGAGTTTGATGGCAGCGGTTCTGCCCGCCAGTCGCTTCTGCAGATCGCGAGCTTCGAGAGCGAAGGGTTCCGGCCCCAGCGCCTTGAATGCCGGCCATTCGTTCAACTGATCCGTTGGGACGAGATCGACTGAGCCGAAGCGTCGGGGGTCGTTCAATGCGAGGCGCTTGCCCTCGTCGGTCTCGAGCAAGAGGTGATCGTGCTTGCCCAGCTCGGCATGATCGATCCGCCAGCTTCCCGACATCCCCAAGTGGAAGACCATTGTGTCGTCGCGGTCGGTGTGGATCAGTCCGTATTTGGCTCGGCGATCGAGGCCCGTCACTTTCGCTCCGGTCAAGCGCTGGCCGAGATCCTTCGGAAAGGACCGGCGCAGGTCAGCACGGCGCGCTTCCACGCGCGTGATTCGACGACCCTTCAGGACGCGCTCGAGACCGCGGACCGTTGTCTCGACTTCGGGAAGTTCGGGCATGAAATCGTCATTGCGAGGAACGAAGTGACGAAGCAATCCAGCAGCGGTGGTCTGGATTGCTTCGCTCCGCTCGCAATGACGAAAAGAGACGGCTAGAGCCGCGCCCCATGTCGGACCAACGGTCTCAAAAAGTCAGCTTCGGCGAAGAGCTAGTCAGCCCCGAAGAGAAAACGCGTCGCGTCGGCCAAGTCTTCAGCTCGGTCGCGCGCCGCTACGACCTGATGAACGACCTGATGTCGGGTGGCCTCCATCGTTTGTGGAAGGACAGGTTCGTTGCCCGGGTGAAACCGCGCACGGGCGAGGAAATCCTGGACATGGCGGGCGGAACGGGTGACGTCGCCTTTCGCATGGCTCGCAAGGGTGCGCGCGTCACGGTGTCCGACATCAACGCCGACATGCTGGAAGCCGGTAAGCAGCGCGCTCAGGCGCGTGAGCTGGCCCTGAAATGGCAGGTCGAGAACGCCGAAGCCCTGACCTTCGCGGATGGAGAATTCGATGCGTACACCATCGTGTTCGGCATCCGGAACGTGACCGACATTCCAGCAGCTCTCAAGGAATCGCATCGCGTTTTGAAGCGCGGCGGACGGTTCTTCTGCATGGAATTCTCGTCCAGCGACTGGCCGGGTTTTTCGCAACTTTACGATCGCTGGGCGGACAATGTGATCCCGAAGCTGGGCAAAGCGTTCGCGGATGACGAGACCAGCTACAAATATCTCGTCGAATCGATCCGGCGCTTTCCGCGCCCTGAGCTGTTTCGGCGCATGGTAGCCGAAGCCGGCTTCGTTCGTGCCACCGCCGAGCCGATGCTTGGCGGGCTCGTGACCATCCACAGCGGGTGGAAGATTTGACGTCCACCGTTACGCACCTGTGGCGCCTCGGCAAATGGGGTCGGACTCTTGCTCGGCACGAGGCGCTGCGGGGCATCAGGGACGACCCCCTCACGCCCCCAGCGGTTCGCCGGCTTATTGGGTTCATCAGTCTGGGCGTCCGGCACCCGCCGACGCCCGACTATGCCGCGGCACTGCAAGAAATCGGACCGGCGGCCATCAAGCTCGGCCAGGCTCTGTCAACGCGCCCTGACCTCGTCGGCGCTCGAGCGGCCGCCAATCTGTCTTTGCTTCAGGACAATCTGCCACCCGCGCCCTTCCCCGCCATCCGGAAAGTGATCGAGCGTTCGTTCGACGCTCCACTCGAGCAGCTGTTCGATTCCTTCGAGGAAGAACCGATTGGCGCCGCGTCGATCGCCCAGGTCCATCGTGCCGTGACGAGCGATGGGCGCCTGGTCGCGGTCAAGGTCCTCCGTCCCGGCGTCGAGGAGGAGATCGCAAAGGCCATCGAGACTTATGAATGGGCGGCTGCGCACGTCGAGGCCATGGGCGGAGAAGCCGCGCGACTGCGCCCTCGCCTCGTCGTCGCCCAGTTCAGGCAGTGGACCGCACGCGAGCTCGACCTGCAACGTGAGGCTGCTTCTGCATCCGAACTTCGCGAGAACATGGTCGCCGAGCCCGAATATTACATTCCGGAGATCGACTGGCGGCGCACAGCGCGGCGAGTGCTCACGATGGAGTGGCTCGACGGGATCAAGCTCAACGACCGCGAAGCGCTGATCGCGGCTGGGCAGGACTGCGGGGCGCTGGCCGCCACCCTGGTGCGCGCGTTCCTGCGGCAAGCTGTCGTCGACGGATTCTTTCACGCCGATCTCCATCATGGGAATCTGTTTGCGCTCAAGGATGGGCGCATCGCGGCCATCGACTTCGGAATCATGGGTCGTGTCGACCGTCGTGCCCGCATGTGGCTGGCAGAAATTCTCTACGGCCTCATCACTGGCAATTACCGCCGGGTCGCCGAGATCCACTTCGAGGCTCAATATGTCCCTCCGCATCACAACGTGGAGGAATTCGCGACCGCGCTCCGCGCCGCCGGCGAGCCCATACGCGGCCTGCCGGTAAAGGACATTTCCGTCGGCCGGATGCTCGAAAGCCTCTTCTCGATCACCCGCGACTTCGACATGCCGACGCAACCGCATTTGCTGCTGCTGCAGAAGTCGATGGTCATGAATGAGGGTGTTGCGACGGCCCTCGATCCAGACATCAACATGTGGGAAACGGCCGAGCCTTTTCTCCGCGAATGGCTGCGCTCCGAGCTAGGCCCGGAGGCCTATTATGCCGACCGGCTCATCGAACTGGTGCGGGCAGTGAAGCTGATTCCCGAACTCATCCAGCGAGTGGATCAATATTACCCGCCGTTCGGCGCCGCGCCCCCTCCCCCGCCTTTGCCGGAAATCGCCGTCATCGAGCATCGTCACTGGGCCGGTTATGCGTTGGTCGGGGCGCTTGCCGCGGTTATCGGAGCCGCGGCCGTCTTGCTTTTCGGCTGAGGCTGTAGGCCCCTTTTTTCGAAACGTTCCAGCCGGTTCGACCGCTATGCGCTCGCCAGTGTCATAGGCGCGCCAAGTGTCTGTTTTCACATGGAACGTCCCTGACGGCCGGCCCGTTTGAGTCCGGTGGGCGATCGAGCCCCGCCACAGATTCCAAACCAGGACAGGAGGCCTGCAATGGCAAGAGGTTATGGCGAGCCGAGAGGCAATGAGTACGGATCGGACGACAATCGCGAACGATGGCGCGACGAGGACCGCGATCGGTCGAACTGGCGCTCCGGCGGACATGGCACGAGCGAGCGCGAGGACGAGCGCGGATTCTTTGAACGGGCAGGTGACGAGATTCGCTCGTGGTTCGACGATGACCGCGGTTCGGAAAGCAATTATGAACGCGCAAGCGCCGGGTCTTCCTCTTGGAACCGGGACCATCAGGGCCGTTCCGGTAATGAAGGTGACAGATGGAGTGGCCGATCCTCATGGGATCGCGATCGCGAAGGCGGCTACGGTCGCATCGGGCGCGGCGGTTCTGACTATACGAACGAGGAACGCGGACGATTCGGTGGAAGGTCGCAGGCCGGCCAATTCGGCCGCTCGAGCGGGAGCTGGGATCGGCAGCAAGAGCACAGCTACGATCCGACCCGCGGCGGCGGCTCCTGGAACCAGCAAGGGAACCGCGACCGGTATGGGTCTTCGCGCGGCGACTTCGGCGGCTTCCGCGACGAAAACGATTTCCGCGGCCACCAGCGCGGTCATCCGCAAAGCGGGGACGAAGCGAATCGCGGCCAGAGCAGCTGGGGTCGTGAACGCGGCCAAGGCCAGAGACAGAGAGGGGATCGCGACCGCAACCGCGATCAGGGCAGCGCGCATCTCGGCTATGGCGACTTCGGCGGCACACTTGGAGGCTTCGGCAACCAGACGTTCGGAAGTAGCCAGGATGACCACTATCACAGTTGGCGCGACCAGCAGATGAACCAGCTGGACAAGGACTATTCGGACTATTGCCGCGAGCGCGAGCAGCAGTTCCACAGTGACTTCGACAGCTGGCGCAAAGGCCGCCAAAACCAGCCGGGCCAATCCGGAAGTCAGGATCAAGGCATGAGCCAGAGTTCCGGCGATGAGCTGATCCTCGGTGGATCGAACACTAGCGGTGTGTCGCCTGGTGTAGGGACCGCAACCGGTTCACCCGGCGAAAGTTCAGCCATCGGCGGCGGAAGCCTGACGCCGGGTTCCTCGCCGCAATCCGATGCCGGCACCGAAACGGCGAGCGCCGGAAGCGGCGCGAGCGGCCGTTCGCGCAACCGCAGTTAATGCGTTTCGTCGCGTGAGGAGGCGGGGCTCTCGTAGCCCCGCCTTTTTCGTGCACACTCGACTTGAGCGCGTCAGGGAGGCATTTGCATCTCATGGCGCGGATACTGCTGATCGTCGGCGGAGGGATCGCCGCATATAAGAGCCTGGAGCTGGTTCGTCTGCTCAAGAAAGCGGGGCACGAGGTCGTGCCCGTTTTGACTAAAGGCGGCGAGCATTTCGTCACGCCGATGGCTCTGGCGGCTCTGGCGAAGAGCGAAGTGCACACCTCGATTTGGGATCTCAAGGACGAGGTGGAGATGGGCCATATCGAACTCAGCCGCTCGGCCGACTTCATTCTCGTCTGTCCGGCGACCGCCGACCTCCTCGC
>JBKPKE010000085.1:0-12343 GCA_046730955.1 Pseudomonadota bacterium | reverse complement strand
GTCTGGGCGCGACACGATCTCCATCAGCGCGACACCCGCACGATTGAGGTCCACGTAGGACATGGTCGGATGCTGGTCGTGCATGAGCTTGCCCGCGTCCTGCTCGACGTGGATACGCTCAATGCCGACGCGCTTGGCGCTGCTTTCGTCCTTCTCGTCGAGCAGAATCTCGACCTCGCCTTCGCCCACCAAGGGGTGGAAGAGCTGACTGATCTGATAGCCCTGCGGAAGGTCCGCGTAGAAGTAATTCTTCCGGTCGAAGCGACTCCAGCGGTTGATCTTCGCTTCGAGCGCCATGCCGGTGCGAACCGCCTGGCGAATGCACTCCTTGTTCGGCACGGGAAGCATGCCCGGCATCGCAGCATCGATCAGCGAAACCTGGGTGTTGGGCTCAGCACCGAAAGCCGTCGCTGCGCCTGAAAACAGCTTGGAGGCCGTAGCCGTGATCTGGGCGTGGACTTCGAGACCCACGACGACCTCCCACTCGCCCGTTTCGCCTTTGACGCGATAGGGTACACTTGCGTCGGCCATTACCACCACCTCTTCGGCTTCGCGGTGAAGCCTGCCCGCTCTTCGATTGCGAGACCGGCATTGAGTACGCCCTGCTCGTCGAGCTCGCGACCGATGATCTGCAGGCCGAGCGGCAACCCGTCGCTGTCCAGGCAGCCGGGCACGGACATGGCCGGCAGCCCCGCAAGGCTCGCAGGAACCGCAAATACGTCGTTGAGATACATGGCAATCGGGTCCGCGCTCTTGTCGCCAAGGGCGAAAGCCGCGGAAGGCGCTGTTGGGGTCAGGATGAAATCACACGTCCCAAAAGCCTGCTCGAAGTCGCGCTTGATCAACGAGCGGACCTTCTGCGCCTTCGTGAAATAAGCATCGTAGAAGCCGGCAGACAGCACGTAGGTGCCGATCATGATCCGGCGCTTCACTTCGGCCCCAAAGCCGGCGGCCCGCGTCGCGGCGTACATCGCGTCGAGGCCGCCATCGCTTTCCGCCCGGGCTCCGTAACGAACTCCATCATAGCGAGCGAGGTTCGACGACGCCTCGGCCGGAGCGATGATATAATAAGTGGGCAGAGCGTACTTCGTGTGCGGAAGGCTGATCTCGACGATTTCCGCCCCCGCATCCCGCAGCCATTCGATCCCGCGATCCCACAAGGCATTGATATCGGCAGGTACGCCCTCGATCCGATATTCCTTGGGAATACCGACCCGTTTTCCCTTGAGGTCACTAGATAATCCGGACTCCCACTTGGGTACCGGCAGATCCAGTGAAGTCGAGTCTTTCGGATCAAACCCCGCCATGGCTTCGAGCAGGATCGCACAGTCGCGGACCGTTCGCGCCATCGGCCCCGCCTGGTCGAGAGAGCTTGCGAAGGACACGATTCCCCAGCGCGAGCAACGGCCGTAGGTCGGCTTGATCCCGCAGATACCCACGAATGCCGCCGGCTGGCGGATTGAACCGCCCGTATCCGTGCCCGTGGCGCCCGGGGCGATCCCCGCTGAAACCGCCGCGGACGAGCCGCCCGAGGAGCCACCCGGCGCAAGCGGAGCATTGCCGCCGTCCCCACGTCGCCATGGCGAGATCACCGGTCCATAAGCGCTCGTCTCGTTCGACGAGCCCATTGCAAACTCGTCCATGTTGAGCTTGCCGAGCATACCCGCTCCCGCCTTGCGCAGGTTGGCAGTCACCGTGCTCTCATACGGCGGCCTGAAGTCCTTGAGTATCCGGCTGCCCGCGGTCGTGTCGACGCCTCGCGTTGCGAACAAATCCTTGATTCCAAGCGGAATGCCCGCGAGCGATCCCAACTCGCCGCTTCCACGCGCCGTGTCCGCAGCTTCGGCAGCGGCGAGCGCATCCTGCGGCGTCTCGACCGTATACGCATTTAGCGACCGCGCACCGGCCACGGCAGAATTATACTGCTCGGCGATCTCGCGCGCCGTGAACTCGCCCGAGCGGAAGCCGTCGCGAAGCGCCGCGATCGAAATTGACGTCAGATCGCTCATTCGATCACCTTCGGCACCGCGAAAAAGCCATGCTCGGCAACGGGTGCATTGGCGAGTACTTCGTCGCGGCGGTCGCCATCCGTCACCTTGTCCTCGCGCAGGCGAAGCGTGTTCGGGACGACGGCCGTGAGCGGCTCGACCCCATCGGTATTCACTTCGCCGAGCTGCTCGACCCAGCCCAAGATATTATTGAGTTCCGGCACCATGCGCTCCAGCTCCTCATCGCTCATCGCGATGCGGGCCAGCCTGGCGATATGGCGCACCTGTTCGGACGATACTGACATTGTGGCGGCGCGATAGCCGCGCCCCTCACAAGCGGCAAGCCGAAGACGGCGCCGGCCCTTTGGCTTGTTGGTCGATCGCGATAGAGACCGGCAAATGTCATTCGTTGAAAAGTTCGCCGAAACGGGATGGCTGCAGATGGGCGGCCTCTTCCAGCCCGGACTGATCGATCGCTTACGTGCAGAAGTTGAGGGTCAGCTCCAGGAACTGCTCGAAATGGACGGCGACCACAGGAGCTACCTCCGGGTCGGTAACGAGCGCGTCATGCTCTCCGTCAAGCTCCAGGGGACGATGCTTGACCCGTTGGTCTACGGAAACCCGCTGTTATTGACCGTCCTGCGGCAGCTACTTGGCGCCGATATTTTGATCGATAGCTTCACCTGCGTGCTCGCCATGGCGGATGCTGGTGAGCAGCATCTTCACCGAGACCATTCAGCGATCTTTCCTGAACGACCGGAGCTGGAAGCGAGCCTGTCTCCCTATGCCGTGACCGTGGTCGTTCCGCTTGTCGACCTCACACCGGAGACGGGCACGACGCGGCTATTCCCGGGGACACATCTTGGCCGTGATAAAAGAGGCTCCGAGCTACCCTATGTGGGCTGCGGGGACTGCTTCATGTTCGACTATCGCCTGCAACATCAGGGGATGGCGAACAAGTCGGGTGCCGTTCGCCCAGTCCTCTACGTTACCTATGCGCGTCCCTGGTTTACGGACATGAGCAATTTCAGACGGCAGCCCAGGATCAGGATCGATCGCGAAGCTTTGCTTCAGGTTCCTCCCGTGCACTGGCCGCTGTTTCGGCGCGTGGCCGGCAAAGGCACGATCGACCTTAGCGAAAAAGAGCTTTTCCGGACCAAGTAACGCCAAAAGGTTGCCCACCGCTCACGCCGCCAATAGACGCCCCCGCCAATGTGCGCTCGCCGTTTCCTGCTGATCATCTTTTGGGTGACCCTGATTTTCGTGGGGGCGGCCTTCGCCATCTATCAATTCGGACAGCAGGTCCTCATCAAGCAGGCGACCCCCCAGGGGCACTTTCAGGCTGCTCAGCCGGGCAGCGGGCCGGATTATTCGAAGCTCGAGAACTGGATCGCCCGGCCTGACCTTTCCAACAATCCATCTGAATGGCTGCCGTCGGGAAGCACTTCCACGGCGGAGCGCGCGGCAGCAATCTTCTACGTCCACCCCACGACCTATTTGGCGCGGGATCGTTGGAATGCGCCACTGCAAGGCAACAGCGAAAGCGATTTCCGCGCGCGTCTATTCGTTCAAACTCAGGCCAGTGCGCTCACGAGCGCCGGACGGGTCTGGGCGCCGCGATATCGCCAGGCCGCCTACGGCGCATTCCTCCTGAAGAGCGACGATGCGCACAAGGCGCTCGATCTGGCTTATTCGGACGTAGTCTCGGCTTTCGATGAATTCCTGAAGCAAAATCCAGGCGGCCCATTGATTCTCGCGGGGCACAGTCAGGGCGCCCTCCACCTCTCCCGGCTGCTCAGAGATCGGGCGCAGGAACTCAAGGGTCGCCTGGTCGGAGCTTATGTTGTCGGCTGGCCCCTGGGCACGAGAGCGGACCTTCCAGCGATGGGCCTGGTTCCCTGCACGACTCCCGATCAGACAGGATGCGTGCTTTCCTGGCAAAGCTTCGGCTCGCTGGCGAACGCCGATCTGGTCATGGATGCATGGGAAGGCACCGAGGGTCCGGCGGGCATCAAACGCGAGCGAGCCGATATGCTCTGTGTGAACCCGCTTACTGGGACCAAGGATGGCGCCGCGCCTCCTCAAGCAAATCCCGGAACGCTCGTGCCTTCGGCGGATCTGACAAGCGCCGTTCTCGAGCCGGGCAAGGTCGGCGGCCGATGCGATAAGGGCTTGCTCCTCATTGACGGTGAGATTCCACCGCTTGGACCCTATGTGCTGCCGGGCAACAATTACCACGTCTATGACTTTGCGCTCTTCTGGGAAGCGATCCGGCGAGACGCGGAGCGGAGAATGACGGCATGGCGGAACCGCTGATCACGACAGGCGCCGCCGATTTCGCCGCGGATCTGCGCCGGGGAAAACTAGCTGGTCTCGACGTTGGCACGAAGACGATCGGCCTCGCCGTCTGTGACGCAGGCTGGAGCTTTGCCGGTCCGTCCCAGACAGTCCGTCGAACGAAATTCACCGCCGATCTTGAGCATTTGCGCACATTTGTGGAGCGTGAAGGCATCATTGGCCTGGTCGTAGGCCTCCCTCTCAACATGGACGGTAGCGACAGTCCGCGCACTCAATCCGTCCGCGCATTCGCCCGCAATCTCGCGCCGCTAAGCTTGCCCGTCCTGCTTTGGGATGAGCGTTGGTCCACGCAGGCAGTCGAGCGCGCGATGATCGATGCCGACGTCAGTCGCGCCAAACGCGCTGAAAAGGTCGATGCACTTGCGGCCGCGCATATTCTCCAGGGCGCGATCGATGCGCTAGCCAATCTGCCGCAGCAGCATTAGGCGACACTTTCGTGGACCTGATCTCAATCGACGACCTTAGCGACGGGCAGATCGTTGCCCTGCTGGAATCGGGCCAGTCATGGTTCGATTACAACCGTTCGGAATCGCGGGGGCATGACAAGCGCCTCACCGGCAGGCTGGTCTTTAACCTGTTCTACGAAAACTCGACGCGCACCCTCATGTCCTTTGCGACGGCCGCGCATCGGCTCGGCTCAAACGTTCTCACCCTCCCCGTCGAACAATCGTCGGTGAAGAAGGGCGAGACACTGGAGGACACTGCCCGCACCCTGAACGCCATGCGACCTGACCTGCTGGTGATGCGGCACAGCCAGAATGGCGCCCCCCGCCGGGTTGCAGAAATCATGGAGTGCCCCGTGATCAACGCGGGTGACGGCACGAACGAGCATCCTACCCAGGCGTTGCTGGATGCGCTCGCACTCAAGATCCGCTTCGGAAACGTGAACGGGCTGAAGTTGGCGATTTGTGGCGACATCAAGCACAGCCGTGTCGCGCGCTCGAACGCCAAGTTGTTCTCGCGTCTTGGGGTCGAGGTCCGCCTAGGGGCTCCACCGGGGCTCGTTCCTGACGATGCCCCTACCCTCTCGATTGACGAGGCCATCGAAGGCGCGGACGTGGTCATGATGCTGAGGGTGCAACGCGAAAGACTCGAAGCGGACTTGGGAGACGCTCCCGGCGAGTATCTCGCGCGCTATGGTTTGACCGCCGACCGACTTGGCACGGCCGCCCCGAATTCGATCGTCATGCATCCCGGCCCCATGAACCGCGGCGTGGAGATCGCTGACGAGGTTGCCGACGATTCAAACCGGTCGCTTATCCAGCTTCAGGTCGAAGCCGGAGTTGCAATTAGGATGGCCTGCCTGGAGTTCGTTGCCGCGAACTGATTAGCGCGAAGCGAATTGGACGGGCGCGTCGCCATTGTTCGAACGGACGAAGCAGTTGCCGCCGCGGCTGCGAAGTGACTGGCACTGCGCGATGGCCTGACCCTGGCTATCGAAGCCCTGGATCGACAGGCGCCACACGGTACCCTTCGGTCCATCGAAGCGCGCGCGCATTGGCGAATAGTTGGCGAGCGCCGGATACCTCTTCGTCAGCCGCTCCCAGGCCACTGAAACGCGCTCCGCCGAGCTGTAGGCGCCGAGCTGCACGACGGCCTTCGAGTTGCCGCTTGCTTTCTGAGCCGAACGAACCCGTGCAGGCTTCTTCGCCGGGACCGGCTTCGGTGCCGGTGCGAAGCTCGCGGACATGGCAGCAAACGCCGCCGGAGCCTCAGGTGAAATGGCCGCAGCCGCTGCAATGACGCGATTAGCTGCCTGCGGCTCGGCTGGCGCCGGAGCCGGAACTGCTTCCGCAACCTGCTGCGGCGCGGGTGCCGCAACGGGCTCAGCGAAGGCCGGAGCGGCTTCGGTGACCTGGACCTGCGGCTGAGGCGCTGCGGCGGGAGCAACAGCGGCGTACTTGGCCGCGGCATCCTTGTTCAGGGCAATGCGAATGGGCTGGCCAGGATCAACTGCAGCCGGCGTAACACCAATAAGCGCCGAAACCTGATCCGACGCACGAGCAGGCTTTGCGAGAACCATCCATTGCTGGACACGAGCATCGACCTCATCGGGAGAAAGATCCTGCGCAGCGATTGTCCGCGCCGCCGTCCAATCGCCACTAAGAGCATAGGCTAACGCGAGGTTCTGCCGGACGCGCGAATCGGCGCCCTGGGCTCGAGCCGCGGGCTCCAGCACCGATATTGCCTCTGTCGGCTGGCCGGCCAGAGCGACGGCGAGACCGTAATCCGCCGGTTCGATGAAGCTGCGAGCTGCTTCGAGCGAGCTCAGCGCTTCGCCGTTCTTACCCTGGGCGATCTGTACGAGCGCACGCTTGAGGGCCACTTGTGGCTGAACCGGCGAAAGGGAAAGCGCGTCGGCATAAGCGGACTCTGCCGATGCGAAACGCCCCCCAGCGAAGTAAGCGTTGCCCAGCAATCCATGGACCGTCACATCGTTCGGATTGGCCTCCACGGCTTTCTCTGCCAGATCGATGGCCGACAGGAAGTCGCCCGCTTCCAGCGCCATCTGAGCGCGAAGCCCATATGCGAGGTTCGCTTTACCTTGGGCGGCATTCGCCGAGGACGCCTTTCCAAAGGATGGCATCGCGCATCCGGAGAGCGTCGTAGCGAGAGCGAGGGCGGAAACTGCGGTGCCGAAACGAAGCGAGTTCATCAGTCTTACCCCTTGCGTTTGGCCTTTGCGGCCATTGCGTCGAGTTCAGGCATTCTTGCGAGCAACTGGTCCAGCGCATCCGTGACTAGTAGCTGGGCTGAGCGGCTGCTCACTGCGCATGCGAGGCGCAGTTTCAGGTGACGTTCCGGGTCTAGCCGGAGCGTAAACGCGGCTTTTGCCTTGCTGCCGGGCGCCGCGCGCTGCTTGGACGAGCGGCGCGGTGCGGCAGCAGCAACGGGAACCGAAATCGGCACCACCTCAAGGGCCGGCGCCTTGGCAACTGGCTGCTCGAGCAGTTCGTCTTCCAGTTCGCAGATCTCCGCCGTCTCGTCCGCAATCTGGATGTCGTCGGAGTCGAGGCTAGAGAGACGGCCCTCGATTTCCGCATGCTGCGAGTGCACGGGAGAATCGACTGGTGTCAGTCCAGCATGCCCATTGAGGACAGGAAGTTCGGCGATCGGTTCACCAAATGCGTCATGTTCCTCGTCGCGGGCGACCGGAGCGGGCTTCGGCGCTTCGAACCCCATGTCGTTCCAGCCGAGGTCCTCGAGATTTCCGCCAATCTGTCCGAAGCCCTGGGGCCTCATGGCAGGCTTGGCTGCGCCCTTGCGGGCGAGCAGACCGGAAGAGAGGGAAGCGAAAGGCTTTGGTTCAGGCTTCACTTACGCGACCCCTTACTGGCCAGCCACCCGGCGGCCGAAGCCGCCGACAGGACGTGGACTGGCTGCGCCGATGCCGGGCGCCGAATTGGGCGCCGCGAAAACGGTACGGCGGAAATTCTTCTCGAGGCGATCGGAGATGTAATCCCAAAGCTCGACGACCTCGGCCGCGGAACGGCCCTGCGGATCAACTTCCATGACCGTGCGGCCGTCGATCATCGACGCAGCAAAGTCAGTGCGATGGTGAAGCGTTACTGGTGCCACCGTGCCGTGCTGCGAAAGCGCGACAGCGGCTTCGTAGGTGATTTTGGCCTTGGGCGTCGCAGCGTTGACGACGAAGATGAGCGGCTTGCCGGCGCGATCGCAAAGATCGACCGTTGCGCCGACCGCGCGAAGATCGTGCGGGCTGGGACGGGTCGGGATGACGATCAGCTCGGCGACGGCGATGACGCTCTGAATCGCCATGGTGATGGCGGGCGGAGTGTCGATGACGGCAAGGCGAAAACCCTGCTGCCGCAGCACTTCGAGATCGGAAGCGAGCCGCGCGACGGTGGTCTGGGCAAAGGCCGGCATTTCGGCCTCACGCTCGTTCCACCAGTCCGCGAGGCTTCCCTGCGGATCGATGTCGATAAGGCAGACGGGCCCTGCCCCCGACAGCTGCGCCTGCACCGCAAGATGTCCGGACAGGGTCGTCTTTCCGGACCCGCCCTTCTGCGATGCCAAAGCCAGAACGCGCATGCTTTTCCCCTGCCCAGTACCGTCAATTGAGCGCTGGGAGTGACATTCAAGGCTCTAAAATCTGGTTAACAGTCTCCAGACACTGTTGCGGGATGCCGAGGGTGAGTTACCTAGAGCGTCGAAGGAGTCGCACATGAGGGCAAAGCGCTGGCAAGCCCTTCTCTTATGCATGCCGCTATTCTGCGCAGCGCCCGCATCGGCCGAAAGCGTGAAGGCGGGAATCGAGGCCTGGCAGAAGGCCGATTACGCTCGCGCAGTCGCAATCTGGCGTCCGCTAGCGGAGAACGGTGATGCCGATGCCCAATTCAATCTCGGCCAGGCCTATCGGCTCGGACGCGGCGTCAAAATCGACCTCGGCTCGGCTCAAGTCTGGCTGGAGCGAGCAGCAGCGCAAGGTCATATGGATGCGCAGACGACGCTAGGCCTTCTATTATTCGGGAACGGCCGCCAGGCCGAAGGCGCGCGATGGCTCAAGCAGGCAGCCGAAAAAGGCGAAGCGCGCGCCTTGCTTATCTACGGGACAGCCTTGTTCAATGGGGACGGGGTCGCGCAGGACCGCGTGCTCGGCTACGCTTACGTGAGCCGCGCTTCGGCCCAGGGGCTTGCCCCGGCAAAAGCAACGCTCGCTCAAATGGACGAGGTCATGCCTCTTCCGGATCGGAAGAAGGGCCTCGCCATCGCCATGCAAAAGGCGAAGACTCAGGCCAAGATCAAGAGTCCCGCGAAGCAGATCGCCAGAACGGCGCCGAAGGCTCCAGGGATCGAGCGCGCTGCCGCCGCTTCAGTGGCTGCCGAGAAAGGCGTTTCGGCGACCGGCAGCGGTTGGGCAATCCAACTCGGGGCTTTTTCAAAGCGAAGCTCGGCGGAGGCGCTCTATCGGAGGCTCTCCTCCATGCCTTCACTTGCCGGCAAGGGGCCAATTTACGTCGCGACGGGCAATGTTACACGCCTGCAGGTGGCGGGCTTCGGAAGCCGGTCGGCAGCCGCCTCAGCCTGCGCAACCCTCGCCAAGAGCGGGCAAGCCTGCTTCCCGGTGGCATCGAAGAGTTAGGCGGTCACCCAGTCTCGTTTGCGAATGCCTTGCGCCCACAAGAGCGCGTCCAGTCCATGGTGGTCGAGCTTGGCGTCCGCGACTTCCGCGAGAGCCGGCTTGGCGCGATACGCGACCCCCAGCCCCGCCTCCTGGATCATCAGCTTATCATTCGCGCCGTCGCCAATGGCCAGAACGTCATGGTTCGCGAGCGCAAGCTCGTCGCGCGCCTCAACCAGTGCGTCATGCTTGGCCTGAGCGTCGACGATCGGATCCTCGACCGATCCGCTGAGCTGTCGCCCATCGAACAGCAGACGGTTGGCGCGGATGGCGTTGAACCCGAGCAGCCTGGCGATGGGATCGGCAAAAGATACGAAACCGCCAGTTACTAGCATGCAATAAGCGCCGCCTACGCGCATCGTCCGGATCAAAGTCGCTGCTCCCGGATTCGGAATCACGCGCTCCTTGACGCAACGCTGGATTGATTCCTCATCGAGCCCGGAAAGCATCGCCACGCGCTCCCGGAGGGCCGATTTGAAATCGAGTTTGCCTTGCATCGCCCGCTCGGTGATCTCGGCGATCTCCCGTTTCAATCCAGCAAAATCGGCCAGTTCGTCGATGCACTCCTGCCCGACGATGGTCGAATCCATGTCGGCGACGAGAAGGCGTTTGAAACGCGGCTCTTCCGGCTGAACGAAGACGTCCACTCCGGGCAGACCTTCCAATGCCCAGCGCAGGGCCTTCAAGTCGCCGTCGGCGCGCAGATCGACCGCGTCGCCCTCGTCGATCCAGCTCGCGAAAGCTGCCTTGGGATCGACTTCGCGAAGCGCGCCGAGCGCACGGTCGATCAGCCTGTCATCGAGCCGTCCGGCTGCTATCAGCGTCGCGATCGCCATGATTCCGAAATCCAAACCTCCAGTCGCTCTCATCGCGGGACCGACGGCCAGCGGCAAGTCCGCATTGGCGCTGGCGCTGGCAGAGCAGGTCGGCGGGGTCATCGTCAACGCGGACAGCGCACAGATCTACCGGGATCTGCCGATCCTCAGCGCTGCGCCCGGTGCGGACGAACTCTCTCGGGCAAAGCATCGGATCTACGGCGTGCTCGATGGAGCGCAGCCCTGTTCGGCTGCCGATTGGGCTGCGATGGCGAAATGTGAGATTTCAAGCGTGCACGCCTCGGGCCGGCTGCCCATTCTGGTCGGCGGGACGGGGCTTTATCTGCGAACCCTGATGCAGGGCATCGCGCCTGTTCCGACAATCGATTCGGAGGTTCGGCGCATCGTTCGGGAAACCAGGGTCGATGAGAACCGAAAGAAACTTCTTGAAGTCGATCGCGAGGCGGCTGAGCGGCTGAAGCCGGCAGACAGTGCACGTATTGCTCGAGCGCTCGAAGTGGCTCTTTCGACTGGCAGAACGCTTGGCGAGTGGCAGAAGCGGCGCGAGGGCGGGATCGCCGAAGAAATTGAGCTGCGCCCGCTCATCCTGCTGCCGCCTCGCGATTGGCTCTATCGCCGCTGCGACGATCGATTTGCGGCGATGATCGAACGGGGCGCAGAGCAAGAGGTCCGGGCGCTACTCGATCGGAACCTCTCATCCGATTTGCCGGTCATGCGTGGGATCGGTGTTCGAGAAATCGCCAACTGGTTGCACGGTGACGCCAGTCGCGAGGAGGCGATTGCCGCCGGCCAACAGTCGACACGACGCTATGCGAAGCGCCAATACACATGGTTCGCCCATCAACCGCCGCCCGAATGGCCGAGGTTCCGCGAAGCTCTCAACGCGGAGACGATGCCGCGGGCGCTGGCGCTGTTGAGATCGAGGGACTAGGCGAACGACCATGGAGTTGCTCCGCGACAGCGATATCGACGCCACCCCACTCGTCGGCAAGCGCATCGCAATCCTCGGCTATGGTAACCAGGGACGCGCACAGTCGCTCAACCTCAAGGATAGCGGCATCGACATCGTCGTTGGGCTGCGCGGCGCGTCTGGCAGTACGTCAGAGGCGCAGTCGGCAGGACTGGAAACAGCCCTTCTTGAAGGCGCGGTGGCCTCGGCGGACGTCATAATGTTCCTTGCTCCAGACGAAGCGCTCGGGAGAATATACGCGGAAGTCGAGCCGCACATACGCCACAGCGCCGCCATCGGTTTTAGCCACGGCCTGGCCATCCACTTCGGCTTCATCGAGCCACGGGAAGACCTCGACGTTTACATGGTCGCGCCGAAGGGCCCGGGAACGGCGCTTCGCTCACTCTACCAGCAGGGCAAAGGCATGGTCGGCCTTTGGGCTGTCGCGCAGGACGCCAGCGGGAGCGCGCGCAACCTCGCGCTTGCGTATGGTAAGGCAATCGGATGCGCCCGTGCCGGTTTGATCTCTTCGACATTCGCCGAGGAATGCGAAGCGGACCTCTTCAATGAGGGAGCCGTCGTCTGGGGCGCAGTACCCGAGATACTGATCGCAGGTTTCGAGACCCTCGTCGGTGCAGGAGTTTCCGCCGAAGTGGCTTTCCTGGAATGCGTCGGCGAATTGAAGCTGATTGCCGAGCTCATCGAAGCGCGTGGCATCGCCGGAATGCGCGAAGCAATTTCCAATACGGCCGAGTTAGGGGCCGTGCTTGGAGGCCCCCGGATCGTCGACCAAGATGTTCGAAATCGAATGTCGGAAGTTCTTGAGGACGTTCGCAGCGGCCGTTTCGCCCGGCAGCTCAAAGCCGAAGCGGAGGTTGGCTATCCACTTCTGGAAAAGGCACGACGCGACGCGCGCAACCACTCGGTCGAGCGTGTTTTCAATGAATTGAGGAAGCTAGGGGAAACGCCTTAGCCGATCTCTTCGGGTACTTCCGTCACGCGGGCGCCGACCGAAGCTCGCTCGGTATAGACGCTGTCTCTTATACACATCTGACGCTGCCGACGAAAC
>JBKPKE010000084.1:0-16851 GCA_046730955.1 Pseudomonadota bacterium | reverse complement strand
AGCCTGCGCCGATCGCCGCAGCCATGGGCTCTTCGATCAGCCGCACCTCGGCCCCGCCTGCATTCAAGGCGGCGGCACGGATCGCGCGCCGTTCGACGGTCGTCGCGCTCGTCGGCACGCAGATGATGATCTGGGGACCGCGCGACATCATCCGCTGTGACCCACCGGCCTTGTGGATGAAGTGCTTGATCATCTCCTCGGCAATCTCGAGATCGTTGATCACGCCGCCGGTCAGCGGCCGATAGGTCTGGATGTTGTCAGGGGTCTTGCCGAGGAGGATCTTGGCGTCCGTGCCAACCGCCCTGACGCGCTGCATGCCGTCCGAGGTTTCGATCGCCACTACGGACGGTTCGTCGACAACGACGCCCTCCCCCGAGACATAGACCAAAGTGTTCGCGGTCCCGAGATCCATGGCGATATTGCGGGGACGAGGCCCGAAATGCCCGAAGTTCATCGCGCGACTCCCTGAAGCCGGAGGCGGTGCCATCCACGTGGCACAGCCGTCCTTACATCAGGGAAATGCCTGATTCTGCACGAGATTCGGTGAAGGCCGAACAAAACGAGCTGGAACGAGGCTCAGTTACCACCCGCCGTGTCCTCCTCGATGACCATTTGCTCGCGGCCCGTGCTTCCGGATTGCAGCGAGTCCGGCGTGACGATCACGACGCTACCGGGCCTCATGGCCGCCCCCAGGTCGTAGCGAAACTTGGTCGGAGCTTCGAACCGCTTCCCCTCGCCCTGTGCGACTTCCATGCTGCTGCCTTCGCCGGCGAACTGCAGCTTAAGCCAATGCTGCCCGGTCGAGTCCCATGCGCGCAGGACGTAGGCCATGGGTTTCAATTCGCCCGAGACGCGGACGGGCGCCGACCCGATCTCGACCCCGTTTCGCATCACGATCGCCTTGCCGTCAGCCGCGCTGACGATCACGGAGGTGATGCTGTCCTCGTGGGCGGGAGATCGCTCCGGGTGCCATTCATAGGGAGCGCTGGCGAGCGACACGCCGGCAACGGGGGCCATCGTCGCCACCGCCGGGGCATCCGATCCGCTCGGCACGGCGGGGATGCTCGTGATGACGACGGTCATTCCCGTTTCCGTCGCCCCGAACAGAAGCGTGGAGAAGGAGTGCGGAAGGCGGATGCAGCCGTGAGACGCTGGATAGCCGGGCAGCTTGCCCGCGTGCAGGGCAATGCCGCTCCAGGTCAGCCGCTGCATGTTCGGCATCGGCGCATTGTCGTAAGTCTTCGAATAATGCTCCTTGCGCTTCTGGAGGATGGTGAAGACGCCCGTCGGAGTTTCGTTGCCGGCCTTGCCGGACGAAAGTGTCGTTGCCGCGATCGGAACGCCGTTGCGGAAAAGAACGGCACGCTGGGTCTCGAGATTGACGACCAGCAGGACCGGCCCTGAGGGACTGAGCTCCGGCGCCCAGACATATTGGCCGTTCTTCAACTGCGAGGCGACTTGAAGAACGGGGCGGTCGCCTCGTGCGACCTGCTGGGCCGGTGACTGCGTTGAACAAAGTAGAAGAGCGGCGGCGCTGAGCGCTAATGGGAACAGCTTCATCGGCGGCATGATTGCCGCCCGCTTGCGCTGAGTCAGTCGGGTTTTCCCTGATCAGCTGCGCACAAACGAAAACGCCCCGGCGCGAACCGGGGCGTTAGCGTTTCAGGACGGTGCCTCGACCTACTTGATCGTCGGCAAGGTCGAGAACTGGTGGAACGGCGGCGGGCTGGACAGGGTCCACTCCAGCGTCGTTGCCCCCTCGCCCCACGGATTGTCCGGGGCCTTCGGGCCAGCGAGCAGCGAATAGATCAGGTTCACGAAGAAGATCGCCATCGCGGCAATGGTGACCATATAGCCGTAGGTCGAAACCTCGTTCCACTTCTCGAACGCCGGAGTGTAGTCCGGAATTCGCCGCGGCATGCCGTCGAGTCCAAGGAAGTGCTGCGGGAAGAAGATCATGTTCACGCCGATGAACATGATGAAGAAGTGAAGTTTGCCCAGCAGCTCGTTGTACATGCGGCCGCTCATCTTCGGGAACCAATAGTAGAAGCCCGCGAAGATGGCGAAGACCGCGCCGAGGCTGAGCACGTAGTGGAAGTGCGCGACCACGTAATAGGTGTCGTGCATGTAATTATCGACGCCGCCGTTCGCGAGGACGACGCCGGTGACTCCGCCCACGGTGAACAGGAAGATGAAGCCGATCGCCCAGAGCATCGGCGTCTCGAAGGAGATCGAGCCGCCCCACATGGTGGCGATCCAGCTGAAGATCTTCACGCCGGTCGGGACCGCGATGATCATCGTCGCGGCGGTGAAGTACATCTTCACCTCCATCGTCAGACCGACGGTGAACATGTGGTGAGCCCAGACGACGAAGCCGACGACACCGATCGCGACCATGGCGTACGCCATTCCGAGATAACCGAAGACCGGCTTGCGGCTGAACGTAGCCACGACCTGACTGATCATGCCGAAGCCCGGCAGAATCATGATGTACACCTCGGGATGACCGAAGAACCAGAAGAGGTGCTGGTAAAGCACCGGGTTTCCGCCGCCCGACGCGTCGAAGAAGCTGGTGCCGAAGTTGCGGTCGGTCAGCAGCATCGTGATCGCCCCGGCAAGCACCGGAAGCGCCAGGAGCAGCAGGAAGACGGTGACGAGGATCGACCAGACGAACAAAGGCATCTTGTGCAGGGTCATGCCCGGCGCGCGCATGTTGAAGATGGTCGTGATGAAGTTGATCGCACCGAGGATCGAACTGGCGCCCGCAAGGTGGAGCGAGAAGATCGCCATGTCGACCGCCGGACCCGCGGACCCGCTGGTCGATAGCGGTGCATAGACGGTCCAGCCGGTGCCCGCGCCCAAGCCAGTGCCGCCCGACACGAAAGTCGAGCCAAGCAACAGCGTGAAGGCGGGGATCAGCAGCCAGAAGCTGATGTTGTTCATGCGCGGGAACGCCATGTCCGGAGCGCCGATCATCAGCGGGACGAACCAGTTGCCGAAGCCGCCGATCATTGCCGGCATGACCATGAAGAAGACCATGATCAGGCCGTGCGCGGTGATCAGAACGTTCCAGTGGTGCGTCCACTCGTCGAAGTTCGCCGTGCCCGCGCCAAGCGGCCAGGCATGATTGAGAACCTGGATCCCCGGATGCATCAGCTCGGCACGCATGATGCCGGAGATGCCGCCGCCGATGATACCCGCGACGATCGCGAAGATCAGGTAGAGCGTGCCGATGTCCTTGTGGTTCGTCGACATGAACCAGCGGGTGAAGAAGCCCGGCTTGTGATCGGCATCATGATGCGCGTCGTGCGCTTCGTGGGCCTTCAGCGGGAGTGTGTCAGCGGTGGTTGCCATGGTACTTCGGTTCCGCTCTTAATTCTGGGCCGTGGCGGCCTGGTTGGTTGCGGGCTGCGCTGCAGCCGGTTCGGCCGCAGGCGTCGGTGCCGGCGTCGCTGCGGGCTTCTGGCCGGGCATCGTGCCGCCCTTCGAAGCGATCCATTCGGCGAACTTCTCCGGCGGGACCACCTCGACCGAAATGGGCATGTAGCCATGACGCGCTCCGCAAAGCTCGGTGCACTGGCCGAAGTAAACGCCGGGACGATCGACCTTGGCCCAAATCTCGTTCACCGATCCGGGATTGGCGTCGATCTTGCTGTAGAAGGCTGGCACCCAGAAAGCGTGGATGACGTCATTCGAGGTGACGAGGAACTTCACGACCTTCCCTGCGGGAATGACCATGCGCTCGTCGACGGCGAGGAGCGGCGGACCGTCCGCATCGGTGCGGTAGCGGTCGCCCGGCTTTACGTCCTTCTTTTCCTTGAGGAGGTTGGAGACCACCTCGAACCCGCCATTGTCAGGATAGGAATAGACCCAGAACCACTGGTTGCCGGTGACCTTGACCGTCAGATCCGCCGGAGGCGGCGTGTACTGGGTGCGGAGCAGCCGGAACGACGGGACGGCGATGGCAACGAGGATCAGGACCGGCACCAGCGTCCAGACGACCTCCAGCGCAGTGTTGTGCGACGTCCTTGAAGGCGTCGGGTTAGCACCGCGGCGGAAGCGCAGCATCGTGTAGCCGAGGAGGGCCAGAACGAAGGCGCTGATGACGAAGCACAGGATGAGCAGCCAATTGTTATGGAAGCTTGCGGCAGTCCTTCCGACTTCCGTCACCTGCTCCTGAATGCCCGTGCCGGCGCGGATCGGCACACCGATATTCTTCGCCGGGAGCGCGTGGGCGAAGTTGGTCGCAGTCGGCTGCGTCGCGGTTGGATTGGCGGGCGCCGTGGAAGGCGCCGGCGCATTCGCCGCTTCGAGACTCTGGCCCTGGGCGCGCTCCGAAGGGGCCGTCGCGGCTGCTGGGCCCGTGACCTCCTTGATCGGCTGCGCGGCCTGCGGCGTCTGCGCCGCTGCTGCAGGTGTTAGGCCGGCGGCAGCTAGGGCAATCGCCCATGCAATCAGTTTCATTCTCACCCCGGTGACTTGGGTTGGGACTGGAGCACCCGGCGGGGACCCCCTTGAATCGGGCGGCTTATAGGCGGCAGTTTCTAGTCTCTCAAGCGCCTCTGCCGAGGTGTTGAAGGCCGTGACGACCAAGCCTATTGCGCGCGGCATGACCGACGAGGAAGTGCTGAAGGAATTCCGCGACGCCGACGCCCTGCTCGAGGGGCATTTCATCCTCTCGTCTGGCCTTCGGAGCCCGCGGTATCTGCAGTGCGCACGCGTGCTCATGGACCCGGCGCGAGCCGAACGCATCGCTCAGGCGCTGGCCGGAAAATTGCCTTCGGATGTCCGGGAGCAGATTGACCTGGTCGTGTCCCCCGCAATGGGTGGAGTCATCATCGGCCATGAAATGGGAAGAGCGCTCGGGAAGCCGGCCATCTTCGTCGAGCGGCCGCAAGGCACATTCGAGGTGAGGCGCGGTTTCCGCATCGAACCCGGCGAAAAGGTGCTCCTTGTCGAGGATGTGGTGACGACCGGCCTGTCCTCGCGAGAGGCGATCAAGGCTGTCGAGCAGGCCGGCGGCGAGGTGATCGCAGCTGCATCGATCGTGGATCGGTCAGGCGGAAGCGCCGACCTGGGCGTACCGTATACGGGCCTGATTCGGATCGATGTGCCGACTTACGAAGCGGACTCCCTTCCGCCGGAGCTCGCCGCAATTCCGCCAATGAAGCCGGGTAGCCGCGCGGCTGCATGACCAGTCGTCTCCGGCTCGGCGTAAACATCGATCACGTCGCGACCATCAGGAATGCGCGCGGCGGCGATCATCCCGATCCGGTGCGGGCAGCGCATGTCGCGGCTGAAACCGGTGCGGATGGAATCACCGCCCATTTGCGCGAAGACAGGCGGCACATCACGGACAGTGACATCGACCGATTGATGGCCGAGATCGACCTCCCGCTGAATCTGGAGATGGCGGCGACCGAGGAGATGCTGGACATCGCGCTTCGCCATAAGCCGCATGCCGCCTGCATCGTCCCGGAGCGGCGCGAAGAGCGGACGACTGAAGGGGGGCTCGACGCGGCGGGGCAGTTCAACCACCTCGCTTATTATGTCGACAAGCTGGGGTCGGCGAATATCCGTGTCGGTCTTTTCATCGAACCATCGGAGCGGCAGGTCGAGGCCGCCTTGCGGCTGGGCGCTCCCGTCGTCGAGTTCCATACCGGGCGCTACGCCCATGTCGACGGCGAAGAGCGAGCGATCGAATTGAAGCGCATCACGGACGCGGCGGCGCTCGCCGTCAAGAACGGCATCGAACCACATGCGGGGCACGGCCTGACGTTCGACAATGTCATCCCCGTCGCGGCGATCCCGCAGCTGGCGGAGCTCAACATCGGCCACTTCCTCGTCGGCGAGGCGATCTTCACCGGCCTCGACGCGAGCGTCCGCCGGATGCGCGAGCTGATGGATCAGGTGCGGTGATGCGCTCCCAGCGTGTCGGGAGGCGGTATCTGGCTGGCCTGGTCATGGCACTCGCACTGGCGTTTTTCGTGCTCGGGACTTTGGGGCCGGCACGGCACTCGCCCTATTACTTTCTGATCGTGCCGCCACCGGCTTTGATCGTCCTGTTCCTCGGCTGGCGTTCCTGGAAATCGGAAAAAAGATCGACCGCCTACTCGGCCTCCGCACTTGCACTCCTGCTGGCAGTACTCGCGTTTTCGCACCTCCTTCCGAGGTCGGCCGGGTGATCATCGGAATCGGCTCCGACCTGTGCAACATCGAGCGGATCGAAAAATCGCTCGAGCGCTTCGGCGACCGTTTCCTCAATCGCGTCTTCACAGACGTTGAGCGGAGGAAAGCAGCGTCCCGCCCTCACACCTCTGCCGGAACGCTCGCCAAGCGCTTCGCCGCCAAGGAGGCATTCTCGAAGGCGGTCGGCACTGGATTCAAGCGCGGCGTCTTCATGAAGGACATCGGAGTCGTGAACGCTCCGTCTGGCGCGCCGACGCTCGAACTGACCGGCGGTGCGAAGGCGCGGCTTGACGCACTTGCGCCGGAAGGCCACGCCATCGACATTCATCTAACGATGACAGACGATTATCCATGGGCACAGGCATTCGTTATCCTGCAGGCCCGCAAGTTGGAGCCCTGACCTGTTGAGCGACACTGTACCCGAAGCAAGCGCGGACGCGCCTGCTCCTCCCGTGACCGAGAAGAAGGAAGAATCCGCGCTGTGGCGTGAGATCAAGGGTCTGCTCTGGGTCCTGGTCGCAGTCCTGCTGTTCCACAGCTTCGTCGCGAAGCCCTTCTACATCCCGTCGGAATCGATGATGCCGGGCCTGCTGAAGGGCGATCGGCTGGTCGTGACCAAATATCCCTACGGCTGGTCGTGGGTCTCCCCAAGCTTCCATGTCTTCCCGCACTGGCAGGGGCGCCTGTTCGGCAGGCTTCCCGAGCGTGGGGACGTCGTGATCGTTACTCCGCCGGGGCAGAGCGACGACTACATCAAGCGGGTGATCGGCCTTTCGGGCGACACGATCGAGGTTCGCGGCGGCCGGCTGATCATCAACGGCAAGCCGATAAAGTCAGTGCAGCGCCCGCCAGCAATGGTGCCGGTCGATCCGAACGTGCCGTGCGGAATCGAATTCTCAGGCTTCCAGGTCCTCCAGCCCGACGGCAGGCTCTATTGCCGTCTTCCCATCGTCCGCGAGACGCTTCCCAACGGCGTGACGTACGACACCATCGATCTCGGACAGAGCCCGGGCGACGATTACGGGCCGATTAAGGTCCCCTCGGACCATCTCTTCCTGATGGGTGACAATCGCGACCGCAGCGCC
This sequence comes from Pseudomonadota bacterium, assembly GCA_046730955.1. Taxonomy (GTDB): domain Bacteria; phylum Pseudomonadota; class Alphaproteobacteria; order Sphingomonadales; family Sphingomonadaceae; genus Sphingomicrobium. Next base: position 9,577 of record JBKPKE010000084.1, on the reverse strand, counting down.
GACAGCCGGTTCAGCCTTGGCCCCCCGGAAAACGGTCTCGGTGGTCCGGTGCCGTGGGAGAATATCGGCGGCCGTGCGGAGTTCATCACCTTCTCGCTCGATGGCACCGCGCAACTGCTGAACCCAATCAGCTGGTTCGAATCGCTTCGCTCGGGCCGCGCCGGAAACTCCCTGAGAGGTCATAAGGGTTAAGGCATGGCGGAACCGGCGACGACCGAACCGCACGTTGAACGTCCCGGCCCCGCAGAATTCCGCGATCCGATGGTCGTCCGCGAGCTGAAGCGCGCGGCGGTCTGGTTCGGCCTCGCCCTCGCTATCGCCGGCGTCATCGTGCTCGCGCAGCCGCTTCTGCTCATTGTCGGAGGGGTCATTTTCGCGGTCTTCCTGGATGGTGGAGCGCGCTTGCTCGGTCGGGCCCTACCGATCCCTCGCGGATTCCGGCTTTCGCTGACGTTGCTGCTGGGATTCGGCTTCGTCGGCTGGGTCTTCTGGTTCGCCGGCACCACGATTGCCGCCCAGTTCGAAGCTCTACGCATCGTCGTCACCGCGCAGTTTGATCGCGTCATGGAATTTGCCTCGTCGCTGGGACTGATACCGAGACGCCCGCCGACCGACCTCGGCTCGCAGTTGCTTGGATCAGTGGGGCGGCTGACGAGCGCCGTGGGAAGCGCATTGGGCGCGATCACCAGCGTGATCCTGATGATCGTCATCGGCATATTCCTGGCAATCGAGCCGCGAATCTACGACCGCGGGATCGCCTGGATGCTGCCGCTGCGGCATCGCGAGCGCTTCTATCGCATTGCCGCCCATGTCGGCTTCACGATCCGGCGCCTGCTGTTCGGACGGCTGCTCGGAATGGTATTCGAGGGGGTCTTCACCTGGTTCATGCTCGAGGTCGTGTCGCAGCTGTTCGGCATCGGCCCGATCCCGATGGCGGGGCTTCTCGGCCTCATCACCGGAATGCTCGCCTTCATCCCCAACATCGGAGCCATCACGTCGGGGGTGATCATGGTAGCGGTCGGTTTCAGCGCGGGCCCAAGCGAAGGCCTGTGGGCGATCTTCGTCTATTTCTTCGTCCAAAACGTCGACGGCTATCTGGTCATTCCATACATCGCCCGACGCACCGTGGACGTGGCGCCGGCGATCGTGCTGGGCATGCAGCTGATCATGGGAGCGCTGTTCGGAATTCTCGGCGTGCTTTTCGCCGATCCGATCCTGGCGGCTTTGAAGGTAACGCTAATGGATCTCAGCCGCGACCATGCGGCGGAGGCGGGAGACCCAGCGGAAGTGGTGGGCGCGAAGCCGATTAGGGCTGTTGCGGCGTCGGCTGCGGCTGTTCCGAAGCGGGCGCCTGCGGTTGTTCGGAAGAAGGCGCCTGCGGCTGCTCGGAAGAAGGTGCCCCGCCAGCGCCGGCCATGAGCGCCGCATTGGGCACGATCTCGACGATGTGCACGTCGAAATCGAGGTCGGCATTGGGGCCGAACGGGCTGCCTGGAGGCGGATTCGCGCCATAGGCCTGGCTGCCCGGGATATGGATCCTGTACTTGCCGCCCTTCTGCATCTTCGTAAGGGCTTCGGCGAAGCCCGGGATCACCTGGCCGGCAATCATCGGCTGAGGGCCTCCATGGCGAGCGCTATCGTCGAACACGGTGCCGTCGGCGAGCCTGCCCGTATATTCGATCATGACCCCGTCGACCGGCTGGATGAACGGGCCTGAGCCGGCCTGGATCGTGCGGATACGAACGCCCGTCTTGGTCGTCTCGCCCTTGAGCGGCGCGGTCCCGGCGTAGGCGAGACCAACTCCAGCACCGACGGTGGCGAGCAAGGCAAGAGCCAGCTTCAGCCCGCGTCCGCGGTTGTCGGAGCGGTGAGCGGCTTCACTTGCGGCCATGTCGGTACTTTCCGTCGTAGGGCTTAACGGTTGCCTTCGCGCTCGGCGCGCTTGCGCTCGAGCTTGCGGGCGCGGCGGATGGCGGCGGCGCGTTCGCGGGCCCGCTTCTCCGACGGCTTTTCGTAGTGGCGGCGCAGCTTCATCTCGCGATAGACGCCTTCGCGCTGCAGCTTCTTCTTGAGCGCGCGGAGCGCCTGGTCGACATTATTGTCGCGAACGATGATCTGCATAAATGCCCGTAAAACTCCAAATCTGCTGTTCTTTAAGGCCCAGCCGCCGAATCAGCCGGGCAATAAAATTCGCCCGACGCAGCAAGGCTTTGCCGGGCCGCCGCCCTTAGCAGTGCCTATTACAGCTTTCAACCCGTTGCCTTTCTGCATGGTCTGGTCCCAAAATGAGACCAAGTACGATGAATGGAGCGACTGGCACGATAAGCTAAATATCTGGGTTGCTTTGGTTATCGGCGATTAACCTTCGAAATGGTACAACCTTCGCTTTCCGAGAGTGGGGAAGTAATGGGGATCAATCGTAGGGAAGTGTTGCGTCTGGGTGCTGTCGGGGCGGGGGCTGCGATGCTTTCGTCTGCCGCGAGCTCTGTCGGGCTTCCTTCGATCGTCTACGCTCCGCCGCCGGCTCCGCGCGACCCGCTCGCGCCGCTCGCCGTGCAGCCGACCGCTCCTGCAGGCGTCGATCCGGCGTTGTTCCAGCGCGCCAAGGCCGCGCTCGATGCGCATCGCTACCAAGTGCGTCCGCGCGACTATATTGGAATCGTCGATTTCTCAAAGCCGTCGAGCGAGCCCCGCTTCCACGTCGTCGATCTGATCAACGGCACCGTCGAGAGTCATCTTGTCGCACACGGCCGCGGTTCGGATCCCGACCACAGCGGTTTCCTTGAGCGCTTCTCGAACGCCTTCGGCTCCTACGCGACGTCGAACGGCACCTACACGACCGGCGACTATTATAACGGCAAGTACGGGCTTTCGATGAAGGTCAACGGACTCGACTGGACCAACAGCAATGCCGAAGCTCGCGCGATCGTCATTCACAACGCCTGGTACGCGGAACCGCAGATGATTGCGCAGACGGGCAAGCTTGGCCGCTCGGAAGGCTGCTTCGCCTTCAGCCGCGACAGCCAGTGGGCCGTGATGCGCAAGCTCGCCGGCGGCCGCATGATCTACGCCGACAAGCTGGCCTAAGCAGACACTGAGAACGCAAATTTCAAAGGCCTCGGACGAAAGTCCGGGGCCTTTTCATTTTGGCAATTCTATTCCCGAGTTTTCATCCGCGCCGCGAGAGCCGTCGACCGATTCATCAAGGCGGAGACTTCCCGCGCTCCCAGCTCGCTGTCGAAGCAGAGACCCAGCAAATCACCGTTCTGCCACCTGACGACAGCCGCGCGGCCGACAGTCCCGCAATCCAGAACAACCGCCGTTCCAGATGGAAGACTCACCGCGCAATTCAGCTTCGCGCCGCCCGCGGATACATCGAGGAGATGGACGAAATGGCGTTCCCCTTCCGCCTGCAGGAAGGCCGGCAAGGCAACCTCCACGCGCGGGTAGAGGCGACGGTCTGCATAAGGATCAGAATCCTGAGGGGCTGTAACGGTGCTTGCCATCATATCTCGCGAGAGATGGCGTAGCAGAGGGGTGCTGCCAGAACGTAAACGCCGGTGCAGTGATTCCTCAGCGGCTAGCGACCTTGTCCTTCGGCTTGTCGCCCGGTGCGGCCTTCTTCGGAACGACGACATCGTTCAGCGCGGCAAGAACCTTGCCGTCCTTCTTGTAGATGTCGGCATAGTCCTTGATCGATCCGTCCTGAAGCGCGGCAGAAGACATGTAGACGATGTAGACGGGCAGCGGCTTCGGGAAGTTCGCCTGGACCGTCTTGCGCGCCGCGACAGTCTCGCGGACCTTCTCGGGCGTCCACACGGCCGTGCCCTCGGGAGCCGTTGCAGGATCCGGTGCACCCTCCATCAGCAGCCGTTCGGCAAGCAGCATGATGTGCTCGGTCCGGATGCAGCCATGGCTGTAAGCGCGCGCCTTGGCGTCGAACAGGCTCTTGGCCGTTGTGTCGTGCAGATAGATGTTCTGCGGATTGTACATCACGAACTTGACCTGACCGAGCGCGTTGCGCGGGCCTGGAGGCTGGCGCCAGCGCTGGATCTTGCCGTCCGCTCCTTTCAGCGGCACATAGCCTGGCTTGCCTGCAACTTCCTTCGTGATGCTTGGCGGTACCTCCCACCACGGGTTGAGGATCACGCCCACGGCATTTGCCATCAATTGCGGGGTCGGCGTTTTCACGGCGCCTGAAACCGCACGGTGGCGGGAAACGGTCACGCCATTCTCTACCAGCGCCGCCGTATAAGCGGGCACGTTGACGATGATGTAGCGCTCGCCGAGGTCGCGCGGCAGCCAGCGCCAACGATCCATGTTCAGGCGAATTCGGTCGATCTTTGCAGTCTCGGTCTTGGGAGTGACCTCAAGCGCGTGCTTAAGCGCCAGATATTGCGGGTGCGTAGGCAAGAGGCCGGTTAAGGCTTCGCCGACGCGATGCTGTGCAAGCGATGCGCGAAGAAGGGTGTCCTGGCGATTGCCGTCGAGGTCCGGATCCGGAATGTGCCAGTTTTGCCGGTCGTCGCCGCGCACATGGCCAAGCGCCATGTCCGCCGAAAGCTTGTTGAAGCGCTCGCTCGCCGCGGCCGACAATGCAATCGGATCATTCGTCCTCATGGCGGCCACAAGTCCGGCAGAGTCATAATCCTTGGGATCGAGCCCTTCCTTGGCGCTCGTGAGGATGGTGAGCAGCAGCTGGTTCGCGTCCGCCGGGGTCCAAAGCGGCGGCGGAAGCGGCGGGGCTGGCGGAGTCGGCTGGGTAGCGGGCGGCGGGACCGCCTGCTGCGATGCGGCCGGCGCCGGAGTCTGGTTGACAGGGACCTGAGCTGGAGCGGTCTGAGGTCGCGTCTGGGGAACCGCAGGTCCCGGCACTTGCGCAGCCGGTTGCGCGAAGGCGATGCCGGTCGGCACGACGGACAATGCGACGAATACAGCCAAATCCTTGGAACGCACGCTCATCCCCTCAAGAATTCCCCGTGTTTCGAGACGGCTAACCACGTCTCCAACAGCCCGTAAATGCGCTTCGTCCCCCATACACAGGCTGAACAAAGGGTGCCAGTGACGGGCGAGCCACAGTGGGATCGGAATCGGCCATTCCGGCGACACAATTCCTTAAGTCCCTGTGGCTTAGCTGAGTTATGTAGGAAGTGGAAGTTGAGGTCGCGATGCTCCACGGGTCGATGATACCGCGCAGCGTTAAGCGCATGTTCGATGAGCGCACAGAGCCGCGCGAACCGGCTGAGTCCCAGACTGCGGTGATGGAGATCCGCGGCCGCAAGCACATGGTGCGCCTGGCCAATCTTTCCTCATCTGGAGCAATGGTAATCTTCTCGCTCATGCCGCATATCGGCGAAGAGGTTGTCCTGCATCTCCTGGGCCGCGGCAGGGTACGCGGAAACGTATGTTGGGTGCGGGATGGCCGGATCGGCGTGAACTTTGCCGTCTCCGAGGAGTAGCGGCACGTGGAGATGAGTTTTTCCGTGATTCGAGCGCGTATCGGCGAGACGGCAGCTGAAGCTGACGAACGGCGACGCTTTTCCCGCCTCCCGGTCGAGCTGGACGCGCGAGTACGCGAGCTCGGGACCGAAGGCGTGGAAGCCCGCGTCGTGAACATTTCCGAAGTGGGCTTCATGGCCGAAACCGACGGCGCCTTCGAAGTCGGCACACGCGTGTGGTTGATGCTTCCAGGCCGAGGCCGAGCCAATGCCGTGGTCAATTGGATCGCTGGCGAGAAGATCGGCGCAGAGTTCGCCACGCCCATTTCGCTCGAGGGGCTTCGTTGATCGGCGCCGGTCGGCGCTCCAGCAGCACCGCCTGTCGCTAACGGACGACTTCAACCAGCAAATCCCTCTCATTGCTGATGAAACCGGCTTCCTATCAGCCGCGTTGGGCGCTCTCGAAAGGATCGAGCGATGCCGACCACTGACACGTTGCGTTACACTGGCAGGGGCTACCACGCCGTCTATCGCGAGCACGAGATCAATCACTGTCCAGGTTGCGGGCGCACCCATTGGATCATCGGCCGGATGTCGGCCGAATGCGCCTTCTGCGCCACGGCGCTTCCGCTAGCCGAAGCGAGCATGCGCTCGCACAATGGGCCAGTAATCATCCATCACAAGAACCGTCATCACGACACGGCCTGGGCGGCCTGACGCGGTCGTCAGGCGGGTTTCTTCCGCACCGGCACGTTGACGCTGCACAGGTCGACGCCGCCCGCGGGACGAATGAAGAAGTCGTCCTTCCGGTTAGCCTTGACCCGCAGGTAATTGGCGAACGTCGCGCTCATGGTGTCCATGACTTGGTAGACCGGGCGCTCCGCAGCTGGAATCTCGCTCGCCAGGCGAACCAAGGAAATCGGCACGTTCTGACTTGCCTCCTTGTAGAAGCCGAGAGCCTCCGTGCCGCGGGGCAGTGAACTCATGCGCTCAATGCCTTCGATAACCCGGCCAACGATTGCGATGTTGCGGTCCAGCGCCCGCGGAGCGTGGCCGATGACGGCGTAAAGCTCGCCGCCGGTTCCCGTATCGGGCGACAAGTCGCGTCCGACACCGACATAGCCGTAGCAGTGGGTCAGGTTCGCAGTGCCCGCCTTGCCGTCGTAGCCGATCGGCCAACCGGCGGCGAAACCGGCGGCCGGAGCATAATCGTCGGCATAACCGAGCGGCTTCACCGTCAGGCCCTTCAGAGCGCGATGATATTCCGCCGGCGGCTTCGCTACGACATCTTTGGGGAAGGGCTTGTCGCTTTCGTTATTGCCCCACTGGACGACATAATTGTCCTGGACGCGATAGATGCTCGCTCCAGACCACCAGCCACCTTTCGCGAGCGCCCGGATGTTTGCCACGTGCACAGGCGCGAACTGCGGTGCGAGCTGTATGACAACGCGTCCGCCATTGCGCAGATCGATAACGAGAAGGTCGTCGGCAGCAATTTCGCGCCAGGCGCTTGCCGGAGCCGCGGCAACGATCTCGGTTGGAGTCTTCAGCTTGGCCGGCGGAGCCGCCGCAAGGAGCAGGGCCGACGAAATCAGCATGAACGCGCGCATAGGAACCTCCCCCAAACAGCCGTGGTCTAGCCGACGATTGCGCGCACGGCTATCGGCCGACCATGTACATTGCGACGTTGATGCTTCTGGGAAGCGGCGAGCTCGGCCGCGAATTCGCGATCGCCGCCAAGCGGCTCGGGTGCAGGGTCATTGCCTGCGACCGTTACGAGAATGCGCCCGCAATGCAGGTTGCCGACGCGTTCGAAGTCTTCTCGATGCTCGATGGAAAGGCCCTTCGTGCAGAGGTCAGGAAGCACAAGCCCGACGTCATCATCCCCGAGATCGAGGCGATCGACACGGAGACTCTAGCCGCGCTGGAAGGCGAAGGCTGGCGCGTCTCTCCTTCCGCGAAGGCCGTACAGCTGACCATGAATCGCGATGGGATCCGCGAGTTTGCGGCACGTGAGCTGGCGCTGATCACGTCAAAATATGAGTTCGCCGAGTCTCGCGACGACGCGATCGCGGCTGCCGGACGGGTCGGCCTGCCTTGCGTCGTGAAGCCGGTCATGTCGAGTTCCGGGAAAGGCCAGAGCACGGCGAAGGACGCGGAGGATCTGGGCCCGGCCTGGGACTATGCCGTCGCCAACATGCGGGGCGACCGGCCGCGCGTGATCGTCGAAGAATTTATCGAGTTCGACAGCGAAATCACCTTGCTGACGGTATCGACTGAGGCGGGCGTCCTGTTTTGTGCCCCAATCGGTCATCGGCAGGAAGCGGGCGACTATCGTGAAAGCTGGCAGCCCGCGCGAATCCCTGATGCCGCATTGCTTTCGGCTCGGCGCCAGGCACGGAAGGTGGTCGAAGCGCTGGGCGGATATGGGATCTTCGGCGTCGAGTTCTTCGTCCGCGGCGAACAGGCAATCTTTTCCGAACTCAGTCCGCGCCCGCACGACACAGGCATGGTGACGATGATCACCCAATTTCCGAACCAGTTCGAGCTCCATTTGCGAGCGACGCTTGGTCTACCGATACCCGCAATCGAACTGATGCGACCGGGCGCCTCGGCGGTGATCCTCGCCGATAGGGAGAGCGAGCAGTTTGCCTTCGAGGGCGTAACCGATGCGCTTCGGCGCGGCCGCCCAGGTGCTCCGGTTGACCTCAGGATCTTCGCCAAGCCGAAAACATTGAAGAACCGGCGCATGGGCGTTGCGCTGGCCGGTGGTGAGAATGCTGAGGATGCCGTTGAAACCGCCAAGGCTGCCGCGGGTTCGGTAAGGATCCGATATTCCGAATAGGAAAGGACGGACGATGCGCCTGACGACATTCATTGGATTGTGTCTGGCCCTGTCGGTCTCGGCTTGCGGCGATTCCGGCAACAATCAGCAGAAGAACCGGACGATTGCGGTTCGCAGCGAACAGCAGAACGCGCTGCACAAGCTAAGCCCGATGAACCAGAAGATCGCGATGCGGCGCGCGCTCTTCGACAGCGGCCGGACCTGCCAGACCGTCACCGCGGCCGGCTACGTCCAGGAATATGGCAATCTCTCGATGTGGACGGCAAGCTGCAACAACGACCGCAGCTATGCGATCTTCGTCGGGCCGGACGGATCGGCACAGGTCAGGGATTGCCGCGAGATGCAAGCTTTGAAGCTTCCGGCCTGCATCATCGCGAAGCCGGCAAAGAACGCGGGTTAATCGCAGCGGCGGGTTTCGCGATACTCGCCGTTCGCCGTTCTTTCCTTGACCGTCACGCAGCTGCCCTGACGCAATTCCTCACGCCAGCTGCCGTCCGCGTTCGTGACGCGATTCCCCTTGGGAACGCGCTTCCCGTCCTTGATCTCATAGTTCCAGCCTTTGGGGGTGGACTGAGCGTTTTGCGTGCCGCGGTCCTGTGCGAAAGCAACGCCCGACAGACCGGTACCGGCCATCGCGGCAGCTGCAATCAGCAGGACAGTCTTAGACACGCGCTTCATCAAACCACTCCTCATGGTCCCCTAAGATGGGACATGTGAACGCGGAGTGAAAGGCAGGACGCGCGAAATCAGCGCCAAATCGACGCAGAACGGCGCAGATTGTCGAGCGGAAGGCTTAGCCTTGGCGAGCTTTGAAGCGCCGGTTCGTCTTGTTGATGACGTAGGTGCGCCCGCGGCGGCGGATCACGCGGCAATCGCGGTGGCGCGACTTGAGCGACTTCAAGCTGTTGCGAATCTTCATGGCGCGCGCCTGTCTCTTCGTCTCGTCTGATCAAAAATAAGGAAGGCCGCCCGAACGGGGCAGCCGCTGGCCGAGCGCTTAAGCGAAATTCGCGTTGCCCGTCAAGGTTGGGGGCCCAAAACTATCGGCGGGCCTTAGGCTGAGCGGGCGCGAAGGTGTCTCCGAAGTAATCGCCCGAGTACCACATCGGCCGCTGGTCGGCATCGGCCATGGTGCGCGCTATGCGATAATTTAGCTCGGCGAAGCGGGCGCCCTGATCCCAGCGGATCGGCTGGCCAAGGTCGTCTTTCACCGTGTGATATGTGTCATCGAGCCAGCGCCTCCATATCTTCTGGCCCCCATTGGCGAAGCCCGTCATCAGGAAGACGGCGGGTA
>JBKPKE010000083.1:0-11981 GCA_046730955.1 Pseudomonadota bacterium | reverse complement strand
GGGTTAGGTAGATCGCGCTCATCAGGCCCAGCGGAATCGCGACGATCATGGCGATGATCGCGCCGATGAACACGGTGCCCCAGAACAATGGGATCGATCCGAAAGCACCGGACGAACCGGCCTGATCTGCGCGGATCGCTGTTTGCGGGCTCCACGACAATCCGAAGAGGAAGTCCGTCAGCGGCACCAGCCTGAAGAAGCGCAGCGACTCAAATAGAAGCGAGAGGACGATGCCAAGCGTCGTAAAGATCGCTATGAGCGATGCGACCAGCAGCAGCCCGTTCATCCATCGCTCTACCGCCGTTCGCGCACGAAACTGTCGATCGCGTTTGCGCGCAAGAAGGATTCCGGCGGTACCCAGCGCAACGAGGATCGCGGCAATGGCGCCGATGGACCCGTAGCGTCCCTCCGCTTCCTTGATGCGCGGAGCGATGGTGGCCGATTCCGGATTGAAACCGGCCTCGATCTCGCCATGCGCGATCTGGCGAGCCTCATCGAGGATTGCCTGCCGCTGCATCTCGAAGTCCGGAAGAGCCTTACCTTCCGGCGTCGCCAGCACAGCCTGATCGATCAGCCTCGATTGCATCGGTGCCCAGGCGGCGAGCACGAGCAATGCTGGAGCAAGGACCCAGAGTGCGGCGTGCGCACCGTGGTAGGTCGGCAGCGAGTGCAATCGGCCGCCCGTGCGCAGATGAGTTGCGCGCCGATAAGCGAGCCCGCCGACCGCCGCGGCGATCAACAGGATGACTAAGGAGGCGGTGCCGGCTGACACGTCGATCTACTTCAGCGTCGAAGAATCGACCGGCTTCAGTTCCGTTGCCTGCCTGGTAGCAGCTTCGGCATCCGCGCCGGCAAACGGAACCAGTCCGCGCTTCTCGAGCGAGCCACCCTTGCCCCACTCCTTCGAGTAAGCGGCAATGAAGTCCTTGATCGCCGGTTTCGCCGGAAGATGCTCACCCTTCAGATAGACGAAGAGCTTTCGGGCTCCCGGATAAGAGAGATCGGCAATCGTCGCCTCGGTCGGCGCAACTCCCGCAATCTGGACCGGTTTCACCTTGTCCGCGTTCTCTTCAAGGTAGCTAAACCCGAGAACGCCCAGAGTGCCCGGCTCGGAGCTGACTTTCTGCACCAGCAGATTGTCGTTCTCGCCTGCCTCGACGTAGGCGCCGTCCTCACGGATCTTCGTGCAGATTTCCTTATGCTTGGTCTCGTCCGACTTCTTCAGCGCTTCCATCGCCGGATCCGTGCAGCCCTTTTCGAGGTACAGGTCGGCAAGGCTGTCGCGCGTACCTGACGTCGGCGGCGGACCGAGGATCCGGATCTTCACCGCTGGAAGCGACGGATTCACGTCCTTCCAGGTCTCCGCAGTGTTGGGACCCTTGCCGAAAGGATTTGCGGCAAGTGCCTTGTAGATGTCGGCCTGGGTCAGGTTGGCGAGCTGGCCGTCCTTGCCCTCGATGATCGTAAGACCGTCGATTCCGATCGGAACCTCAATGACCGTCTTGGCGCCGTTCTGGACGCACGTGTCATATTCCGACTTCTTGATGGCCCGCGACGCGTTCGTCATGTCGGGGTAGTTCGCTCCGACGCCGGCGCAGAACAGCTTCATACCCGCGCCGGTACCGGTCGACTCCACGACGATGCTGACGTTCGGATTGTCCTTCTGGAACTGCTCGGCGACCGCCGTCGTGAACGGGTAGACAGTCGAGGAACCCACGACCTTGAGCTGCTGCTTGGCGCCACTGTCACCGCTGGCATTGCCGCTGGAGCCATTGCTACCACACGCCGCAAGCGCCGCCGCAAGCGGCAGCGCGATCATGATCTTCTTCACAGGGCAAACTCCCGTCAGGGCCAATATTCAGCATTGGCCCTACGGGGCTTCGCGGACCGATCCGCGACACTTTCGTTACAAGTTTATGACAGCCGTTCCGTGGCGACGGGCAGAAGCACGTGCACCGTGGTCCCTTTGCCTACTTCACTCTCGATCGTGAGCCGACCTCGATGACGCTCGACGATATGTTTCACGATGGACAGCCCCAGGCCCGTACCGCCGAGCGCCCGGCTTCGGCTCGTGTCCACGCGATAAAATCGTTCAGTCAATCGGTGGAGGTGCTCGGCCGGTATGCCCTCACCCTCATCGGCGACGGAAAGATGGACCATCGCATCTTCCAGCGAAGCGGTCACAGTAACGGGCGTCCCCGGCTCGCCGTAACGAAGAGCATTGGTGATGAGGTTGTCGAGGACTTGCAGAATCTGACTCGCGTCGGCTGCGATCGCCGGCAAATCATGCTCTATCCTGCAGGCAAGCTCCGACCCTTGCTCGTCGGCGACTCGCCGTGCGCTTTCCATGGAGACATCGATCAACTGCTCAAGGTCCACTGCCTCGGTCGGAGTGGTGAACTTCTCTGCCTCGATGCGTGAGAGGGAGATCAGGTCTTCGACCACCCGCTTCATTCGCTGAGCCTCTTCATGAACGATCGACATGAAGCGAAGGCGCGTGTCGAGGTCGATCTCGCCGGTCCGCTCACGCAGCGTCTCGGCGTAGCCGATGAGAGTCGAAAGGGGGGTGCGCAATTCGTGACTGGCGTTGGCCACGAAATCAACGCGCATCTGCTCTGCTGCGCGCGCCTCGCTACGGTCGATTAGCCTGACGAGGAGATCGCCGCCTCCCAGCGGTGCGATCCGAAGCAGCCAATGACGTCGGGACCGGCCAAAGCCTGCCGCTTCCACCTCCTCCGGGCGGGTGATTCTGCCGCGAACGAGGCGCTCTATGACCGCCGGATGGGGCAGCACCTGACGCACATCAACGCCTTCAATCGCAACGCCCAGCAGGTTGCGGGCGGCCTCATTGCTCATCGTCACAGTTGCGCCGCGAACGATGATCGCGGCCTCGGTCAGGCCTTCAATGAGCCTTCGACTCTTGTCTCTGCTGAGCGTGAAGATCACGCCGCCGGAGCGATCTCGCCTTCACCTTCCGAGGGACGCGGTCGCCGCGTGCGCCGACGCGGACGGACAACAGCCTCTTCCGGCTCCTCGTCCGAAGCCTCATCGCGACCGATCGCTGGCGGCAGGACATCCATCGCAATGCGCTCATCGTCATTGCTCGAACGATCCGCACCGTTCAGTTCGGCGTTCTGAGCTGGCCGGTCCTCGCGATCGAAACGCCGTGGACGATCACCCCGATCGCCGCGGTCATTACGATCATTCCGTTCCCGACGGGGACGACGCTCGAAACGCTCCTCATCGCCCGATTCCGCGGCATTATCTTCGCCGACCATTTCGGCCGACATCTCTTCGTCGCCCTCGTCCTCGTCATCGTCGCGCTGGCGGCGCTGATCTTCGAAGCGGACGCGGTTTTCGCTCAACACCCGGAAATAATGGTCGGCGAATTGCAGGTAATATTCGCTCTGGACCCGGTCGCCGGAGAGCTGCGCGTCACGCGCGAGACTCTTGTATTTTTCCAGCAGCTGCGCCGCGTTGCCGCGCTGCCGATTGTCCTGGCGATTTCCCCCCGGCTGTCCACCGAGGTTCTGTCCCCTCTGCCCCCCACGACCGCGCCGGCGGCCGCCCTGTCTCTGATTGATCAAATTCCTACTTCCTTAAACAAGAAGCTTTCCCCTTGGCCTCAGGTGCAGGCAGGCCGGCGCATGGCTGCGCCGGAGCCTGACCCTCTCGTTCCGAACCGCGCCCTAGAGCGCCTGCGAACGGCCGATTGCGTCGGGGGTGGAGCGGGGGCGCTCAGCTTGCTCTTCAAGGGAGCAGCCCCGGTCCTCGATTTAAAATGTAGTCAGGATGCGTCGGGATTCCAAGCGATTTTCTACTTGAGCCATGTTAGCAAAACCGCACGGGGCCGTCCGGCGAGGTCATTTGCGACCTTTGCCGAGAGCCCGTCACGTCCCAGCAATTCGCTTGTAACGCCTGCCTGATCGTACCCGATCTCAATCGCTGCGAGGCCACCTGGGTTCAGCAGTTGCGGCAGCTGCGGCGCGAGATCGCGATAAGCGTCCAGCCCCTCCTTGCCAGCGAACAGGGCCTCATCCGGTTCATATTCGCGCACGCCCGGCCCGAGCTCGGCGCCTTCCGCGACATAGGGAGGATTGCAAAGGATCAGGTCGAATTCCTCCTTGATACCCTTGGCCCAGTCTCCAACCGAGAGCTTCGTCCTGAATTCAAAGCCGAGCCTGCGAGCATTCGAGGCGGCATACGACAGCGCCTGGCGCGATACGTCCACGCCAACCCCCGTTGCGTTCGGCCACAAATCGAGGGCGGCAAGCAGCAGCGTGCCAGGCCCGGTCCCAAGGTCGAGAATGCGCCTCGGCCCTGGGCTTCCTTCAAAATGCTCGAGGGCCGAAGCGATCAGCACCTCGCTGTCCGGACGGGGGACGAGCACTCCAGAACCGACGTGGAGTTCAATGTTCCAGAAGGCGCGACGCCCTGTGATGTACGCAACCGGCTCCCCTGCCTTGCGCCGTTCAACGAACTCCCAGAAACGCTCAGGGGGATCGCGGTCGGGAGGCGACAGGATCAGCTTGTCGCGATCGATGTGCAGAGCCTCGGCCATCAAAAGCTCCGCGTCGAGCCGCGGCGTGTCGCTGACCCGGCCAATCTGGTTGGTCGCCCGCGACAGCGCCCTTGCAATCTGGGTCACTGCTCCTCGAGGCCGGCGAGCCGCTCCGCCTCGTCCTCGGCAACGAGCGCGTTGAGCAACTCTCCGAGCGCAGCGCCTTCAAGGATCTCGGGAAGCTTGTGCAGCGTGAGATTGATTCGGTGATCGGTGACGCGGCCCTGCGGGAAATTATACGTACGGATGCGCTCGGAGCGGTCGCCCGAGCCCACCATCGACTTGCGGGCGCCAGCCCTTTCGTTGGCTAGCCGCTCCCGCTCCATTTCGAACAGGCGCGTGCGCAGTACCTTCATCGCTTTCGCCTTGTTCTTGTGCTGTGACTTCTCGTCCTGCTGGATGACGACGAGGCCGGTCGGCAGGTGGGTGATACGCACCGCGCTGTCGGTCGTGTTGACTGACTGCCCACCGGGACCGGATGAACGATAGACGTCGATGCGCAGGTCCTTGTCGTCGATGTGAACGTCGACGTCCTCGGCTTCCGGGAGCACGGCAACGGTCGCCGCGGAGGTGTGGATTCGGCCGCCGCTCTCAGTGACCGGGACACGCTGCACGCGGTGCACGCCGCTCTCGAACTTGAGCTTCGCGAAGACGCCCGCACCGCTGATCGAGGCGATCGCTTCCTTGAAGCCGCCGACGTCGGACTCGCTGGAAGAGATCAGCTCGAACCGCCACCCTTGGGTCTCGGCAAAGCGCTGATACATTCGAAGCAGATTCCCAGCGAAAAGGGCAGCCTCGTCCCCGCCGGTGCCGGCCCGGACCTCCAGCATCGCTGCGCGCTCGTCCGCCGCATCGCGCGGCAGCAACTTCACCGCGAGATCACGCTCGGCTTCTGGGAGCTTATGCCGGATATCCTCAGCCTCAGCGGCAGCCATTTCCTTGAGCTCGGCCTCGGCGCTCGGATCGGCGACCATGCCGTTGAGCACGTCGAGCTCCGCTCGCAGGCGACGCACTTCGCGTGCGGCCGCGGCGACCGGCTCGATCTGAGCATATTCTTTCGACAGGCGCACGAAATCGTCAGGCGCAAGATCGCCCGCCGCCATCGCATCGGCGAGCTCCTGCTTCTTCGCCTCGATCGAAGCGATCCGTTCCGACGAAATGCGCGTCATGCCCCGATTGCGTCCACGATGAGGTCGAGCGAAACGGAGCGCTGCTCGCCGCTCCCGAGGTCCTTGAGCTGGGCTTCACCGCAGTCGAGCTCGTCGTCGCCGATGATCAGCGCATAACGTGCTCCCAAGCTGTTCGCTTTGCTTAGGCGCTTCTTCATGTTGCCCCTGTAGGCGATGTCCGTCGCAACACCTTCAGCGCGAAGCCCGGCGACGATGCGGGTTGCGGCTGCCTCTGCGCGTTCGCCAAGCGGAATGACGGAGACAGTGGGCGATTCGAGCACCGGAACGTCAATCATCATGCCCAGGCGCTCGATACCGGCCGCCCAGCCAATGGCAGGGGTATGCGGCCCGCCCAAGGATTCGACCAGACCGTCGTAGCGGCCGCCAGCAATCACAGTGCCCTGTGCGCCGAGCCGATCGGTGACGAACTCGAACGCCGTGTGGCGGTAGTAATCGAGGCCGCGAACGAGATGGGAATTGCGTATCCATCTGACGCCCGCCGCGTCCAGTCCGGCAGTCACCTGCGCGAAAAAGTCGGAGGCCTCACTCGTGAGATAATCATCGATCGCAGGTGCGGCATCGGCGATCGGCCGCTCCGTCGGATCTTTCGTGTCGAGGATGCGCAGGGGATTCCGCTCAAGCCGAACAAGGCTGTCGTCGGAGAGCGAGCCACGGTGCGCCTGGAAATGCTCGACCAGCGCAAAGCGCCACGAATCACGCGTCTCGGCATCACCCAAAGTGTTGAGCTGCAGCGTCACACCTTGGTGGATGCCCAACTCCTTGAGAAGCTGGTCGCCCAGCGATAACAGCTCAACATCCGCGGCCGCCTCGGCCGCACCGATCACCTCAGCGTCGAGTTGGTGGAATTGTCGGAACCGGCCCTTCTGCGGGCGCTCGTAACGGAATGCGGGGCCATAAGTCGCAAGCTTCAGAGGCGCGAACTGCTGCCATCCTTCGCTGAGATAGGCGCGGCAAATCCCAGCGGTGAATTCGGGACGCAGGGTGATCGACTCTCCGCCGCGGTCCTCGAATGAATACATTTCCTTGGAGACCACGTCGGTCGTCTCGCCGATCGATCGGGCGAAGACTTCGGTATGCTCGATCACCGGCATTTCCACGCGCTTGAAACCGAACAGACGGCGCACGCGGTCGAAGGTCTCGATCACCGTGTGGAAGCGGTCGACCTCTTCTCCGATCAGACTCTGGGTGCCGCGAATGGGCTGTGGCGTGCTCATTGCCGCGCGCATTGGCAAAATCCTTGAGCAAAGGGAAGAAAGCCCGATTCCGGCTATCGCTGGACAGACCCGTTCTCGCGCTGCAATCCGCCACTCAGTTGCTTTTCAGGAGATTCGCGTAATGCGCGCCGTTGCGCTTGTTGCAGTTCTGCTGGGCTCGGCCGCTCCCGCCCAAATCGTTCCCCAGACCAACAGTCAGCCGCCTTCGCCGACCGCGAAGACGACGCAGATTCCGGACGCCAAGGACGTGCCCTTTCCAGGCACTGTCCAGCTGACAGTGGATGCGTCCGACGTGACACGCGGGATATTCCGGATTCGCGAGCGCGTTCCCGTCACCGCCGCGGGCGATCTCGTGCTGCTCTATCCGAAATGGATCCCCGGCGGTCACACGCCGCGCGGCGACATCAACAAGATTGCGGGATTTAGGTTCACCGCCAACGGCCAACCGCTCGAGTGGCGGCGCGACACGATCGACGTAACCGCCTTCCACGTGAAGGTTCCCGCCGGCGTGACGGCCGTAGATGCTGAGTTCCAGTACGTCACGCCAACGGCCAGCAACCAGGGCCGTACCGTTGCGACACCTGACATGGCGAGCATCCAGTGGATTTCGAACTCGCTCTATCCCGCGGGCTATTACGTCCGGCAGATCCCGATACAGGCCAGCGTGATCGTGCCGCAGGGCTGGCAGGTCGCGACGGCACTGCGCCCAAGCGGGCAAGCCGGAAACCGCATCGATTATCCGGCAACCAGCTATGAGATCCTGCTTGATTCACCGCTCATTGCCGGTGCGCATTACCGCCAATTCCCGCTTTCGGACGATGTCTTCCTCGACGTCATTGCCGACACTGCCGCGGAGCTTGAGGCGAAGCCGGAGCAGATTGCGGCGCACAAGCGCCTCGTCGAACAGGCTGTGAAATTATTCGGGGCCGAGCATTACGACCATTACAACTTCCTGCTCACCATCTCGGATTATCTCGGCGGAATCGGCCTGGAGCATCACCGCAGCTCGGAGGACGGCGTCGATCGCGGCTATTTCACGGATTGGAATAACAAGCTTCGCGACCGCAACCTGCTGCCGCACGAATATACGCACAGCTGGAACGGCAAGTACCGCCGCGGCTCCGATCTGTGGACACCCGACTACCGCACGCCGATGCAGGACAGCCTGTTGTGGGTCTACGAGGGCCAGACCCAGTTCTGGGGCTACGTCCTGGGCGCCCGCTCCGGAATGCTGTCGAAGGAGGACACGCTCGGTGCGATTGCCTCGATCGCGGCGACCTACGGTTATGCGACGCCCGGCCGCGCCTGGCGCCCGCTCGTCGATACGACGAATGATCCGATCATCGCAGCCCGCGCCCCGCAGCCGTGGCGTAGCTGGCAGCGCAGCGAGGATTATTACAGCGAAGGCCTCCTGATCTGGATGGATGTCGATCGCATCCTTCGAGAGGAATCGCGGGGCAAGAAATCCCTCGACGATTTCGCCCACGCGTTCTTCGGCATGCGCAACCGCGACTACGGAGAGCTGACCTACACATTCGACGATGTCGTGAAGACGCTCAACGCGATCCAACCGTACGATTGGGACGGATATTTGCACAGGCGCGTGCTCGACGTTGCCGCCAACCCGCCGCTCGAGGGCATTACGATGGGGGGCTACAACCTCGTCTTCCGCGACGAGCCAACGGCCTGGATCAAGTCCGTGGAGAAGGAAGGCAAGAACAACGACCTGACCTACTCGGGCGGGTTCGTCGTCGGGAATGACGGAAAGATCACCACTGTGATCTGGGACAGCCCGGCGTTCAACGCCGGAATGACGGTCGGATCCGAGCTCCTTGCAGTGAACGCCCGCAAGTTCGACGGCGATGGACTGAAGGCGGCTATTAAGTCCGCGAAGAACACGAAAGAGCCAGTAAGGCTGCTCGTGAAGAGTGGTGAAGTCTATCGTACACTTGATCTCGATTGGCACGGTGGCCTGCGCTACCCGCGCCTGGAGAAAGTGGGAAAAGGACAAGGGACGCTCGACGCGCTCCTCGCGCCGAGAAAGTAGGGGGATCTTCATGCGGGCGGCGACCATCATCCTGGCATTGGCGCTCGGTGCCTGCACGACCGTCGCGTCGCCGCCCGCCCCGCCCCCGCCAATCGAAGCGCCAGGAGCGATTCCACCGGTTCCGCCGGCGCCCTCCCTGGGCCCAATCCAAACGAAAACTGCAGCTGCAATCGACCGCGTCCGCGCCATCGATCCGCAACTTCATTCGGTCATTGCCCTGGACCCGACTGCGATGGACCAAGCCGCGCGGCTGGATGCCCAGACGGCCGTCGGCCCACTCGCGGGCAGGCCGGTCCTGATCAAGGACAATATTGAGAGCGGCGGCCCGCTTCCGACGACCGCGGGCAGTCTCGCATTGGCGAACAATGTAACCAATCGCGACGCCCCTCTCGTTACGAAGCTCCGAGCGGCGGGCGCAGTCATTCTCGGCAAGACGAACCTCTCGGAATGGGCCAACATCCGCTCGTCCAATTCAATCTCGGGATGGAGCGCCATCGGCGGTCAGGTCCACAATCCCTACGCCCTCGATCGCAATCCCTGCGGCTCCTCCAGCGGCAGTGGCGCAGCGGTCGCAGCCGGCCTCGTCCGCATGGCCGTCGGCACGGAAACCGACGGGTCGGTGACCTGCCCCGCGTCCATCAACGGCATCGTCGGATTGAAGCCGACGGTTGGCATGGTCAGCCGGACGCACATCGTGCCGATTAGCGCTAGCCAGGACACGGCAGGACCAATGACGGCGACCGTCCGTGAAGCCGCCGAGCTGCTCTCCGCCATGGCCGGGAGCGATCTTGCCGATCGAGCAACGAAAGATGCGGACAGGCACAAGACGGACTTCGCCGCGGCGCTCGACGCGGGCTCCCTCAAGGGCAAGCGGATTGGCGTGATGCGCTTTGCTTCCGGCTTCGGAACGGACGAGGTGTTCGAGCGCGCGCTAGCGGTATTGAAGGCTCAGGGCGCCACGCTGGTCGAGATCAAGAAGTTCGACGAAAAGGACATGGGCAAGAACGAGTTCCAGGTCCTTTTGATGGAGTTCAAGACCGGCCTCGGTGATTACCTGAAGTCTAGCCCGGCACCGCTTCAGGTCCGCACGCTCGCGGACGTCATCGCGTTCAACAAGACGAACGCGGGTAAGGAGCTGGCGCTGTTCGGACAGGACATCTTCGACAAAGCCGAGGCGACCAAGGGCACCGCAGACCCGGCCTACAAGAAAGCGCGCGAGCGCAGCTTCGAGCTCGCCGGTCCGCAGGGTATCGACCGGCTGCTGAAAGAGCGTAGACTGGACGCATTGGTCGGTCCGACCATGCCGCCCGCTTGGAAGATCGATGCGGTCAACGGCGACCAGATCTCGGGCGGTGGGGCCGGCAGCCTTGCTGCCGTGGCGGGCTACCCGCATCTCACCGTGCCGATGGGTCTCATCAAAGGCCTACCGGTCGGCCTGAGCTTCCTTGGCCCCAAATGGTCGGATGGGCTGATGCTCTCGCTAGGCTATGCTTACGAGCAGGCACGAGGGCCGCTACCCGCGCCGACGCTCATACCCGCAATTGAGCTAAGCCCGCAGATCGCTCCGCACCTGGAACCGGCCCGCTAGCCGTTCAGGTCGTGACCTTGCGACCCTCGATGTCCGGCTCGGCGGCGGCGTCTTCCGGTGAAAGGGCGCGGTAGACGAATCCGCCCAATGCGCCCCCGACCAGCGGCGCAAGCCAGAAGATCCAGAGCTGCTGCAACGCCATGCCGCCGACGACGATTGCGGGCCCCGTGCTTCGTGCGGGATTCACCGACGTGTTCGTCACCGGGATCGAAATGAGGTGGATGAGCGTCAGCCCGAGACCGATCGCAAGCGGGGCGAAGCCGGCCGGAGCGCGGCTGTGAGTCGACCCCATGATGATGATCAGGAAGAAGGCCGTCATGACGACCTCCGTCACGATGCCCGCCTGAATCGAATAGCCGCCAGGCGACAAATCGCCCATTCCGTTCACGGCTAGCCCGTTTGGCTGTAGCGCGAAGCCCGGCTGCCCGCTGGCGATGAAGAATAGGATGTAGGCAGCAACGATCGCGCCGACGACCTGAGCCGCGATGTACGTCGGAATTTCCCGAGCCGGGAAACGTCCCCCGGCCCACAGTCCGACGGTGACTGCCGGGTTCAGATGGCAGCCGGAGATGTGACCGATGGCATAGGCCATGGTCACGACGGTCAGCCCGAACGCAAGCGCGACCCCGAGAAGCCCGATCCCGACATTGGGAAATGCAGCGCTGAGGACGGCGCTGCCGCAACCCCCGAGAACCAGCCAGAATGTGCCCACGAATTCAGCGAACGCCTTCCTGCCCATCGCAGCCCTCCATCAGATGTCGGTCTGGATTGGCGTACGGCTAAAGAGAGCGATATCGGATGAAACCCGGAAAAGGCCGGGCTCAGGCGGTCAACTTCAGGGCCGCGATTGCTGCAACGATCGCCAGGATAAGAAGCACGCGGACGGTGCTCGCCGGCTCCTGAAACCAGAGGATTCCGACTAGGACGGTCCCCACGGCGCCAATCCCGCTCCAGACCGCATAGGCGGTGCCCATCGGTATTGAGCGGGATGCGAGTTCAAGCAGTCCCATGCTGATCGCAACGGAAACAAGGAAGGCAAGCGTCCACGGCAAGTTGCGGAAGCCCTCCACGAAGCGGAGCGACGTCGTGAAGCCGACCTCGAAGAAGCCGCCGACAATCAACCAGAACCAGGCCATCGTGATCCTTCCGCTGGACGAATGCGCTAACTGCAGTAGTTTTCCGCCATGACCGCGCGACGGACGATCGGCAACATGCTTGCACCCGCGCGCTTCCTTGCGTTCCTCGCGGCCCTGGTCGTCTGCGTCCCCGTCGCAACATCTTTCTTCGGCGACCTGGCACTCGGCGCCATGGCGGGGTTTGACGTAGCGGCCGTTCTCTTCCTGGCGCTCTGTTTCCCGCTCTTGCGGTCGAGCGCGGCACT
>JBKPKE010000082.1:0-3992 GCA_046730955.1 Pseudomonadota bacterium | reverse complement strand
GCTCAGATGAATCATACGAGATGCGTGGTGATGCGAGGGCAGGCTGGATTGGGCGTATCGCCTCAATCACGTCGGCCGCGTTCTGGATCAGCGTTGCACCATCCCGAATAAGCTGGTTGCAGCCCTGAGCTCGAGGATCGAGGGGCGAGCCCGGAACGGCCATAACCTCTCTCCCTGCTTCCGTAGCAAGTCGCGCCGTGATCAGGGAGCCGGAGCGTGGCGCCGCCTCAACAACCACGGTGCCGAGACTCATGCCGGCGATGATCCGATTGCGATATGGGAAATGCCGTGCGCGCGGTTCCGTGCCTGGAGGCATTTCCGCGATCACGAGCCCGCTTTCGGACATCGCTTTCTGTCGCACCTCATTCTCGGGTGGATAGAAGACGTCGATTCCGCCTGCGACGACCCCAATCGTCCCCGTATCGAATGAACCGTCATGCGCGGAACTGTCTATCCCGCGAGCGAGGCCGGACACGACGATGATGCCCTGCTGCCCAAGATCGTAGGCGAGCTGACGGGCGAACCGACATGCGGCCGCTGAAGCGTTGCGGGCCCCCACGATCGCGACCATTGGCTTATCGAGCAGCTTGAGGTCGCCCTTCACGGTGATCAGCGGAGGCGCATCGTCGAGCTCGGCAAGCGATCGCGGATACAATCCCCGCCCGAGCACCAAGTACCTTGCTCCCAGCTTCTCTACGCGAACCATCTCCCGTTCGGCTTCGGCGGCGCTCGTCAGCCGGGGCGGCTTGCCGCCACCACGCGCCGCCAGGTCGGGAACAGCATCGAGGGCCGCGGCTGCACTTCCGAACCGGCCAATTAGCTGGCGATAGGTTACAGGCCCGATCCCGGGCGAACGGACCAGCCTCAGCCGGTCGACAAGATCATTAGTCACTCATTCCTTTTTCCTACCCTCGGTTCGGTGCCGGACTTCAGCCGGACGATGTTTTCACGGTGCTTCCAGATCACCAGCAGAGCAAAGCCGAGGAACATCGGGAAGCGCACCTGATCGCCGAAAAGCACTGCGCTTATGGGCGCACTGATTGCTGCGGCCATGCCGGCGACCGATGATATTCTGAGGAGCAGCAACAGCCCAAGCCAAACGGCGGCGTAGATAACGGCACCTGCCGGCATCAGCGGGATGAGGACACCGAGCAAGGTGGCTACGCCTTTGCCGCCTCTGAACTTCAACCACACGGGATAGAGGTGGCCGATTAACGCCCCGGCGGCCGCGAAATTCTCGAACTCGGGCCAAAAGCTGCGGACGATCAGGATCGCGATGGTCGCCTTGAGGCAATCGAGAACCAGCGTCGCGGCGGCGAGAACCTTGCTGCCGGTCCGCAGGACGTTGGTCGCGCCGATATTGCCCGAGCCAATGTCGCGAACGTCGCCCTTGCCCGCGAGCCCTGTCAGGACGAGGCCGAACGGGATGGAACCCAGAAGGTACCCCACTGCAAACGCGAGAAGGAGTTCGGTGCTCATTGAATTGCGGGTGGTAGCAGAAGGAACTGCGCCTGCAATTGCGTGACGGGCGGCCGCATGCCAAGCGGCCGGAGATGGATGCCAACTCGCCCCTTCTCTTCTTCGATTCCGGCGTCGGCGGCCTGTCCGTCCTTGACCCTACTCGGGCGCTGCTTCCGAATGCACCTTTCATCTATGTCGCCGATAATGCCGGTTACCCGTACGGAAAGCGCAGCGAAGCAGAGATTGCGTCGCGCGTGCCGGCACTTCTCGGGCGGCTGGTGGAGCGCTTTCGTCCACGCCTTGCGGTGATCGCCTGCAACACCGCATCGACGATCGCACTCGACCACGTTCGGTCCGCGCTTGAGCTGCCGGTCGTCGGCACGGTTCCTGCGATCAAGCCCGCAGCCGAGATGTCGAAAACGCGCATCATCGGTGTGCTCGGAACTGAAGCGACGGTCCGCCAGCCCTATGTTGACAACCTCGCCAGGGAGTTCGCGTCCGATTGCACGATCATCCGTCATGGCTCGCCCACGCTTGTCGACCTTGCAGAAGAGAAGCTCGCGGGAGGCGCCGTCTCCATCGACGCGGTCCGGGCCGCCGCCCAGCCCATGTTCGACGCAGGAGACGGCAGCCAGATCGACGTCGGGGTCCTCGCCTGCACTCATTTCCCGCTCCTTCGCGGAGAGCTTCAGCAGGCCTTCCCGGCCGTGAGCTGGATTGACGGAGGTCCGGGAATCGCAAGGCGCATCGCCTTTCTCACGCGCGAGCAGCCCTGGCCTGATCAGCCGAACGGAGGGGTGATAGTATTCACGGCCGAGCCGCGCTCGCCTTTGCTAGGGACGCTTGCCCACTATGGCCTGGGCGAAGTCCAATCCCTCTAGCTGCAGCGCATTTCTCATTGGAATTCGCCAGCGAGCGGCGTTAGAGGGCCGCAAGCGAGGATCAGCAAAAACCCGTGGATTACGACAGTATCTTCAAGGCAGCGATCGAGAAGCTGCACGAGGAAGGCCGGTATCGCGTCTTCATCGACATCCTGCGCAACAAGGGAAATTTCCCCAATGCGCATTGCTTCGGCGGCAACGGCCCGAAGCCGATCACCGTTTGGTGCTCGAACGACTATCTCGCCATGGGCCAGCATCCCGCGGTGATCGATGCGATGGACGTCGCGCTCCATGAGGTCGGAGCCGGGTCGGGCGGGACACGGAACATCAGCGGTAACACGCACTACCACACTGAGCTGGAGGAGGAGCTAGCCTCGCTCCACGGCAAGGAAGGGGCGCTGCTCTTCACGTCGGGCTATGTGTCGAATGAGGCGGCCCTATCGACCCTCGGCAAGCTGCTCCCGGGCTGCATCATCTTTTCGGACGAGCTGAACCACGCCTCGATGATCGCCGGGATCAAGAATTCTGGCTGTGAGAAGCGGGTATTCCGGCACAACGACCTCGAGCATCTCGAGGAGTTGCTTGCGGAGGTTGACCCGGAGACTCCGAAGCTGATCGCCTTCGAAAGCGTCTATTCGATGGATGCGGACGTCGCGCCGATCTCCGAGATCTGCGACCTCGCCGACAAGTACAACGCCCTCACCTATCTCGACGAGGTCCATGCCGTCGGCATGTACGGCGATCATGGCGGCGGAATCTCCGAGCGCGACGGAGTCGCAGACCGGTTGACCCTCATCGAGGGAACGCTGGGCAAGGCCTTCGGCGTGATGGGCGGCTACATCGCGGCCAGCAAGACCATCATCGACTGCATCCGCAGCTACGCACCGGGCTTCATCTTCACCACGTCACTGTCGCCCGTACTCGTGGCCGGAGCGCTCGCCAGCGTCCGCCACCTCAAGGCCAACGCGACCGAGCGCGAGATGCAGCAGCATTCCGCGGCCATGCTGAAAGCCAAATTCAAATCCGCCGGCCTTCCTGCAATGCCGAGCTGCACGCACATCGTGCCTTTGCTGGTTGGCTGCCCCGTGAAAGCCAAGCGGATCAGCGACATCCTACTCGCCGAGTACGGGCTCTACGTTCAGCCCATCAATTATCCGACGGTGCCGCGCGGAACCGAGCGCCTGCGCTTCACGCCTGGACCGCATCACACGGCTGAGATGATGGATGAGCTGACGTCGGCGCTGCTCGAGATATGGGACCGTTTGGAACTTCCGGTCGCCGCGTAAGGCCCCGGGTCAACTAGCCTATTTAATCGCCGTTAAGTGCCCGGTAGCATCGGCTTGACGAGTCGGCACAGGGGCACCGGTTCAAAATGGCGTTCGTTAAGGCGTTTCTCCAACCACCGTTCCGCTTGCGGGCCCTGCCCGATCGCACGGCGAACTGGCTGCGGTCGCTTTGGATGGTCCTTTTCGGGCTCGCGATCCTGACCGTCATGGTGAGTACGATCTATGCGGTCCGCGCGAGCTATTACACCCAACCGGTCATCCACGAGTTCGGTCTGGACTTCGAGGTCACGACCGATGGTGATCTGCGGGTCGGCACCTATGCGTCGACGGGCCAGGAGCCGACAGTTCCATTGACGGCGAACGT
>JBKPKE010000081.1:0-9490 GCA_046730955.1 Pseudomonadota bacterium | reverse complement strand
GGTCAGGACACGCTTCAGGTCAACGGCCCCGATGGTACCACCTTCGCGATGACCGGAACTATCGACATCCTCAAGGCTATTGCCGAAGGGCGCGGGCCCCAGCACTGGATCGCGGCCCTTGGATACGCAGGTTGGGGCGATGGCCAGCTGGATGAAGAGATGACTCGCCACGGCTGGTTTGCGGCCGATTTCAGCGACAAGATCCTGTTCGACACGCCCACTGACGAGCGATGGGCCGCCGCGTTCAAGGCGGAGGGCGTCGATCCGCGGCTCCTATCTAGCGAGACGGGAGCAGCTTGAACGGCATATAAAGAATTCTTTATATTTGCCTTGCAGCACTTCAACCGCTAGGGGCAGCGCCGAGCGCAACGAGCGCACCAGCACATCACAACCGGAGACAATCGCGTGGCGACCCAGGCTGAAACCCGTTTCAACGATTATGTCGTGAAAGATCTCGGCCTTGCCGATTTCGGCCGCAAGGAGATCGAGATCGCAGAGACCGAAATGCCAGGCCTGATGGCGCTTCGCGATGAGTACGGCGCTTCGCAGCCGCTAAAGGGTGCGCGCATCACGGGCTCGCTGCACATGACGATTCAGACGGCCGTTCTCATCGAGACGCTTGCGCATCTGGGCGCCGAGATCCGCTGGGCGAGCTGCAACATCTTTTCGACGCAGGACCATGCGGCGGCCGCGATTGCAGCGAGTGGTGTTCCGGTCTTCGCGGTGAAGGGCGAGACGCTCGAGGAGTATTGGCAGTACGTCGAACGCATTTTCGACTGGGGTCAGGACACGACCTGCAACATGATCCTCGACGACGGCGGCGACGCGACCATGTTCGCGTTGTGGGGCTATCGGGTCGAAAAGGGCGAAGAACTTTTCACGCCGACGAACGAAGAAGAGCAAATCTTCGTAGCTACCCTTAAGCGCTTCCTGAGCGAGCGTCCGGGCTACCTGACGAAGACTGTCGAAACGATCAAAGGCGTGTCGGAAGAGACGACGACGGGCGTGCATCGGCTCTATGATCTCGCCAAAAAGGGTAAGCTCCCGTTCCCGGCGATCAACGTGAACGACAGCGTCACGAAGTCGAAGTTCGACAACCTGTACGGCTGCAAGGAGTCGCTGGTGGACGCGATCCGCCGCGCCACCGACGTCATGCTTGCCGGAAAGGTCGCCTGCGTTGCCGGCTTCGGCGACGTCGGCAAGGGTTCGGCGGCCTCGCTCCGCAACGGCGGCGCCCGCGTCATCGTGACCGAAGTCGACCCGATCTGTGCCCTTCAGGCGGCGATGGAAGGTTATGAGGTCGTGACGATGGAAGAGGCCGCCCCGCGCGCCGATATCTTCGTCACCGCGACCGGTAACATGGACGTCATCACACTCGATCACATGCGGGCGATGAAGAACATGGCGATCGTCTCGAACATCGGGCACTTCGACAGCGAGATCCAGATCGGCGCTCTCGCCAACTACAAGTGGACCGAGATCAAGCCGCAGGTCGACGAAGTGGAATTTCCGGACGGCAAGAAGATCATCGTGCTGTCGAAGGGCCGCCTCGTGAACCTCGGCAACGCCACCGGTCACCCAAGCTTCGTAATGAGCTCAAGCTTCACCAATCAGGTTCTCGCGCAGCTCGAGCTTTGGACGAAGTCGGATCAGTACAAGAACGACGTCTATGTCCTGCCCAAGCGCCTGGACGAAAAGGTTGCGAGGCTTCATCTCGGCAAGCTGGGCGTTCGCCTGACCGAGCTGAGCGAGAAGCAGGCGGCTTATATCGGCGTGTCGAAGGAAGGCCCGTTCAAGCCGGAGCACTATCGCTACTAATCAGGTCAAATCGGCTGGCACCTCGGGGTACGCGTCGATGACCGACCCGAGTGCCTGCTTAAGCTCACCGAGCCAAGGCTCGAAGTTCCGCCACTGATCGACGCCTTCGCGGTTGATCGGCCGGCGGACCTGCTCCGAGCTTGCCGTGCGTACGGCGCGCTTGTTCTCGTAAAAGCGCAGGCATGATTCTTCGAACTCGACTCCGATAAAGTCGAGCATCCGGCGAACCTCGTTCTCAGGCTCGGCGACGAGCCGCTCGTGGATTACGCGATACACGCGGCCAGGCAGCACTTTGTCGAAGTGCGCCATCATTCTCAAATAATCTCTGTAGAACCGCCCGAGGTCGGTCAGATCGTAAGTGAACTCCTGGCCTGCCACGAAATGCTGGCGGAAGTTTGAGAAGCAGCATGCCATGGGGTTTCGGCATGCGTCGATGATCTTCGCGTTCGGTAGGATCGACAGGATGAAGCCTAGATGCATCCAGTTGTTGGGCATCTTGTCGATAAAAAAAGGCTTGTTCGTTCGCCTGCGGAGCCCCGCATCCCAAAGATAACCGCGCCCAAATCGCTGAAGATCCGCACCCGGCAGCCGTGCGACTTCGCCGGGGTCGTAAGCACTGTCTTTGAATGTCGACGTTTTGGTACTGGCCAGCGAGTTTACGAGATTGGCGATATCAGTCAGCTCGCCCGTCGGCTCGATCAGCGAATGGCTCGAAAGGATTTGCTCCAGTAGCGTCGAGCCTGCGCGGGGCAATCCGAGGATGAATATCGGATCTCGCGATGGCTCGCCGCCGCTGACTCTTGAAGCGAAATAGTCTGAATCGAACACTGAAATTGACCGGTCGACGTGCCCAGTGTTCGCATCCGCGTCGTATTCCGTAACCTTCGCCTTGATCCGATTGCCTTGTGCATAAGCGTGGAAAGACTGCTCAAATTTGCCAAATTGCTCCAGCGCCCGCCCCAGTGCAAAATAGAGCTGCGCTCGATCCTTATCGATGACGTCCGATGCCTCGACTAGTTGCTCGACCTCTTTGACGTCGTCCAGCGTGAATCGGGACGCCTTGAGGTCGCCGATGGCGTACCAGGCCTCACCGAAGGTCGGCCTCGCAGCAATCGCGCGGCGATAATGTGCAACCGCCTCGTCCTGGTCACCGATCGTTCGACATAGATGCCCGTAGCTCGCCCAGGTTTCGGGACTGTCAGGAGACTGCCGAGTTATTGTCTCGTAGAGCTGAAGTGCCTCGTCGAGCGGACTCTCGCCCGGGAGGGAATCCGGCCAGTCGATGGCACTCCGGAATGCACCGGTTTCCCTGCTTGAGCTGGTATCCCGCAGGTGTCGGATTGTTGCTCGGAGTGACCGGGCGCGGTCGTAGCTTGGCGCTACCTGGAGCGCGGCGGCGATGTAACGCTCGGCCTCCTCAAACTGGCCCATTCTCGCCGCGACTTCCGCCACAAGACGCATGGCCACTGCATTTTCAGGATGTTCCCGCAGGAATTGAAACGCGGTTCGTTCGCTTTTGTCCAGTTGCTGCAGTGTCAGCGTCATGAGTGCTTCGAACAGAGGCGGCTGTCGCATTGAAAGCAGGACGGCCTTCTCTTCTACCGCTTGCGCCTCTTGGTCGCGCCCTTGGCGGCGGAGAGCCAAACCGAGCAGGCTGTAGGCATCGACGCAGTCTGGATCCCCGTCAATAACGATGCGCGCCTGCGTTTCGGCCGATGCCGGGTCTCTGGCGAGAAGCCTACGGGTATTGTCGAGCGCCTGTTGCTTGCTGCCCTCCGACGCCTGAGCTTCGCTCACCCGTCAGTCCAGCGCGCCGGCACGTTCGGATAACATGTCGCTACATCTCCAAGCGCCTCTCTGAGCGGAGCGAGCCAGGGCTCGTAGGGACGGGCTTCTTCACCAGAATCGGAGTAGATCGGCCGACGCACCTGCTCTGAGCTCGATGTTTTGACCGCTCGCGGGTTTTCGTGCTGTCGGAGGCAGGCTTCCTCAAACGGCAAATCGAGGTAGGCGAGCAAGCTGCGGATCTCGGCCTCGGGATTGGCGGTGAGGGCCTCGTAGTGAACTCGATGAACTTGGCCAGGGAGCACTTCGTCGAAGTGAGCCATCAGACGCACGTAGGCTGCGTAGTAGCGCCCAAGCTCCTCGAGATCATAAGCGAAGTGCTTCCCGCTCGCGAAGTTCTGCCTGAAATTCGAAAAGCAACAGCTCACCGGATCGCGGCGCACGTCAACAATTCGAGCGTTCGGAAGGATGAGATGGATCAATCCCACATGCATCCAGTTGGCGGGCATCTTGTCCGTGAAGAGCGGTCGCCTAGAGGTTCTCATCGAGCGCGAAGTGTAGATATAGGACGCGCCGAGCGGCGAAAGCTCGTCGTCGGGCAGCGTGCGCAGCTTGTCCACATAGTCTGGCGCCTCCAGGCGCGCGCTATGCCCGCCTGCAAGAAATTCGCAGAGAAGCCCGATATCGAAGAGTTCCTCGGTGCCTTCGATTTGGCTGTGCGACGACAGTATCTGTTCGACGAGCGTCGATCCGGCTCGCGGCATCCCTATGATGAAGATCGGCTCGCTCGAGGCGTAACCTTTAGCAACGCGAGCCGCCAGAAACTCCTTCGTAAAGAGCGCCTCCGATCGCGCAACATGTCGATCGACGGAATCGCCATCGTACTTCACCAGCTCACGCTTGAGCCTGTTCGCACTGTCGTAGTGAAGAAATGACGAAGCGAAATCGCCCTGGTCTCGAAAAGCCTTTCCGAGGGAATAATGAATATTGATCTTGTCGAGCCGGGTTGCCGCGTCGCCTCCGAGTGCCTGCAGCATCGCATCGATATCAACAGGATCGAACTTGAACGTTTTCAGGTCAGCGAGTGCCCACCAGCCATCTCCAAAAGTGGGCCTCAGCGCGATGGCGCGGCGGTACGCGTCAATGCTTTCGCCGCCTCGGCCTGAGATGCGCAAAGTATGTCCGTAGCCGAGCCAATTGGCCGGGTTGTCCGGCGACTCCGCAATCAGCTTTTCGGACTGCGAAAGCGATTCATCGAATTCCGCAGTGCCGATTGGCGGCTCCTCCAGGGCAGACCAGGGAGCCGTGACGGCATCCTCCTGTGTTCTAAACAAGGAACGGAGATCGTCGGCGGCGGCCGAAAAGGTCGGCGCGAGCTGCAAGGATTGGCGTAGCAGCTTCTGGGCGCGCCCGAGTTGCCCCTTACGTTGAGCGAGCCGGGCCGAGAGGCGCAGTGCTTCCGGGTCGTTGGGCGTGTCGTTGAGATACAATTCCAACAGCCGCTCCGCGCCCGGCAATTGACCGGTGGCGAGATACTCGGCGACGCGCACCAATACGGGATCCGAGGCGGAGATTTGAACTCCACGGCGTTCTGCGTCCCGCGCTCCTTCGATGTCTCCGAGAGCTCGAAGCGATGCGGCCACGATTAGATGGGCTTCTGCGATACCGGGCTCGGCGCGAATGATCGCCTTGGCCTGCTCAAGAGCGGCCTGCGGGTTTGACGCCGAAAGCTGGCGCGCGTGTGAAAGGGCTTCGCCGACGGTCGTCGTGCTTTGGACAACGGTATCGTTCATGGGATCGTCCAAGCATAGCTCACGATCCAAAACAAAGGGAAATCATCCTGTTGCATGGCGATCAGGCTTCACGCTTCGAAAGGATGAGCACTGAGATCCATATAAAAAGAGGGCCGAGAAACATCCCGGCCCTCAATTGCATGTTTTGTGTTCCTAGAACTTCGCGACAACGCCGCCGTAGAAGAAGCGTCCAATATTCTCGTAGATACCGGTGCCACTACCGATGCCGGTCGCACCGAGAGGCGGCTTCCGGTTGGTGACGTTATCGATACCGACGTAGAAGTTGAACCTCGGCGTCACGTCCACCGCGGCACGAATGTCGTGGTAGAAGATCGACGGGTAGAACCTCCGGTCGGCCCAGTCAGCATCTTGCGGCGGGCGACCCTGCTTCGGGAAGAAGAACTCATACTTCGCAGTATTGAGCAGCATCTTGCCGATGTACCGCATCTGATAGCCGAAGGTGAAACGGCCCATTTTCAGGTTGGTATTCCAATTGAACCTGTCTTGCGGATCGCCCAGCTCCATCAGGATCTGGTCGGCAAACTCCGGATTCGTCGGATCCAGGAACTGATCGTTCTGCATCACGTAGGTCCAGATGAACTTGGTATCGAGCAAGCCCACACCGGGGATTCTGCCACGATATGCTGCCTCGAAGTCGATGCCGCGCACCCTGAGCTTCGCATAGTTCAACGGAACGAGCTGCAGGCTGCCTTCAATGATACGGAATGGCTCTTCGCCCGCCGGGCCAAGCCCACCGGCAGGTACCCGCTGGAACAGCGGGCAGAACGGGTTGTCGAGCGATGGCAGATCGTAGCAGGCGTTAAGCACGTCCTGCACGGCCGGAGACGTGATGACGTCGTTCACCGTGATCTTGTAATAGTCCACCGACAGAGACACGCCCGGCATCCAGTGCGGGGTGAAAACGCCGCCCACGGTGATCGAGTCCGAGGTTTCCGGTTTCAGGTCTGGATTACCGCCCGACTGATACCGAAGTGACTGGTTGTAAACGAAGTTATAGGTGGTCGGGATGCCCGCCGCGGCGCAGTTGGTGGGCCGATTGGGCGTACCGTTGTTGAGATTTTCGGCGGCGCAGGGATCGTCCGGCGCGGGCGTGAAGTTCACGCCCAGCGGCGTATAGGCGTCGGCAAGGCTCGGAGCGCGGACGGCTCGCGAGAAGTTTCCGCGGAAGCGAATATCGCGAGTGGGAGCGAGTTCCCCGCCAGCATTATACGCCCACACACCACCGAACGTCTTGTACTTCGCATACCGGGCCGCACCCGAGAGAGTCAGCTCATGAATGAACTGGTCTTTCAGGATGGGCAATCGAAGCTCACCGAAGATTTCATTCACCTTGAAGCTTGGAGGCTCAAAGTCCGGGATCGCGTTGTAGAAGGTCAAGCCGTTGGAGGTGAAGGCATCCTGCTTGTAGCTGAGATCGTACGTACGATGCTCTGCACCAAGGGCGAAGCCGATCGGGCCACCCGGAAGGTTGAGGAACTGGCTCGTGTCGCCCGACATGAAGGCGTTCAAGACGAACTGCTTGATCCAGCCCTTTGCCAAGGTGTCCTGGAGGACATAATCTCTCGCTCCGGAACTTATGTTGCCCTCGCCGAACGGATTGAGCGGGACGCATTGCGCGACGTCGTTCGCAAGCTGCGCTGCACCAAAGTCGTTTCCGGCCAGCGGGAGGGCGAAATTCGGATCGAGCTGTGCCCGGCAAACGATATTGCCATTAGGAGTGCCCGTGTTGAACTCGCCCTCGTCTACCGACTGCAAGGCGAGCAGGAAGCGTTGCGTGTTAACGTTGCCGAGAATCCTCGTGTCTTCCTTCAGCTTTCCGTAGTTAGCCGAGACCTCGTATGACCAATCATCGTTGAAATCGCCGCGGACGCCGCCAACGATCTGGAAGGTGTCACGCCTGGCCTTTTCCTCACGATTGCCGAGGTCCAGGTAGTTCCGGTACACGTTGAAGTAGCTGAGGCCGTAGCCCTCGATCACGTCGCGAGCTTGAGCGCTCAGGAACGGGTTGTCGGTGAAAATCGCCTCTCGGCTCAATCCGGCGAGGGGGTGATCCGGGATGCCATCGCCGTCCGCATCTGCGACTGGATAGATTTCGCCAATCGACGGGCCGAAGAACGGTCCCGACGCGTTGCCAAGTGTGTCCGTTCGAACGAACGTTGCCTCAACGAAAGGCTTGAGCGCGTCAGACACATCGAAGTGCGCAATCAGGTTGGCGCTGTAGCGGTTGAGGCGAGGCTGGAGGCCGAACTGCTTGCCTTCACGAAGGTTGCTGCTGTTGCCGCCGATGAAAGCGCCGAAATACGGGGCGCCGATGCGCTCACCCGTCACCGGCACCAAGTCGCCGTTGGGCTGGAATACGAACTCGTTCACAAAGAAGCCGGGTCCACGGCGTCCCGGCACGCCATCGAGGAACTGATAGCCTATGAAGGTGCCACCACCGTTCGAGAAATAGCCGAAGCGAACGTCCTCAAAGAAGGTGCGATCAGGATTTCCGTCCGAGCCGCCGGGCACGCCGATATCCTTGTCGATCCGCTGGAACCCGCAAACCGTGCGGAAGCACTTGCCGCGCTGCGAGGCGTAGAAGTCCTCCTGACGCGCATATTCCAGGTTGAGTGCGACGTTGCCGCGACCGTCGGCGAAGTTCATTCCGCCGAGCGCGCTGACGTAATAGTTGCCGGCATCGCCATATTTGCTGATGCCGCCCTGGCCTCGGATCTGCAGGCCTTCGAAATCCTGCTTCAGGACGAAGTTCACGACGCCCGCGATGGCGTCCGAACCGTAAATGGCGGAGTTGCCGCCCGTCACCACGTCGACGCGCTCGATCAGGTCCGTCGGGATGGTGTTCGTGTCGACTTCGACGGCGTTGCCGAGAACGTTCGACGCGATGTGCCGCCGGCCGTTCACCAGCACGAGGGTACGTTGAGTGCCCAGTCCGCGGAGATCGAGGATGTTGAGACCCGCAGTCCCGAGGAACTGCGTCGAATTCCGCTGGCTGAACGTGTTGTGCATCGACGGCAGCTCGTTCAGCACGTCGCCGATCGAGGTCTGGCCGGTCTGGAAGAACTCTTCGCCGCCAACCGAGGTAACCGGCACGACGGACTCAAGGTTCGGACGGCGGATGCGCGAACCGGTGACGACGATCGCCTCATTGGTTGTGGGCGCCGCACCTGACTCGATTGCCTGCTCCGAGTTCGAGGCTTGCACGCAGGCCGCTTTCTGAGTCGCATCCGTGATGGTGGCGCAATTGTCGTGGGCCTGCTCTTCCTGCGTTTCCTGTGCGAAAGCTGGGGTCGTAAAAGCGAAGGTCAGACCGATGGCGGCCGAACGAAGCGCGGTCGCTCCGAGCAGGTTCTTCTTTGTCATCTGATATATACCCCGTGGACTGTCCCCAATTCAGCCCTCATCGCGCCCACTGAGAAATTTTCAATTATCGCCTGATAGTTCACCGCATTTCATCACCTGTTGTTACATTAATGACACATTCATCCGCCGAAGGATGCGGCGCTCAGCCTAAACCACTGAAAACTGGCACTCGTTGTGTCGTAAGGACGACTCTTCGAAACATTTAAAGGCCTTTGCGATGAGGTGCCTGAAGACTACCGAGTCGGCAGAAAGTTTTGGGGAGTTTCGGGGCTGAATGGGAGGGCTGGGGGGCTCATTGATCATGCTGGGGATCGCCGGCCTCTGGCTCGCGGTCGCGGCCGGCTTGCTGACCATTGCAGCCCGAAGGATGCGCGATGCCCGCAGGCTGGCCGTGTCGGCGCGATCCCTGGCCTCTCTCCTGGAAGTTGCACCGGCCCGTCCTTTTCTTGTGCTTTCCGACGGATCACTGGACGTCGACGTTCGTCTTTCTCGGGAGCTCGGATTTCAGAGTCCGCCACACTCTTGGGCCGAATTGGCCGGCGATGAATTTGGTCTGTTGCGGGACCATGTCGAGATTCTCCGTGAAGCCGTCGAAGGCGCAGCGCTGTCCGGGTCGGGCGTTCAGTTGCAGGTGAAGGCTGCAGGCTCGGACCGTGTATTCGATGTTCGTGGCGGTCCGTCGCCGTCGTCTGAAGGCGCCGGAGCCATAC
>JBKPKE010000080.1:0-19090 GCA_046730955.1 Pseudomonadota bacterium | reverse complement strand
GCCCGTTTTCAAGAACCAGGAAGAACATCATGTCGCGCGTATGCGAGCTGACCGGCAAGGGCCGGCAGGTGGGACACAATGTTTCCCACGCCAATAACAAGACCAAGCGCACGTTCCTGCCGAACCTGCAGAACGTGACTTTGATCTCCGACGCTTTGGGACAGAGCGTGAAGCTGCGCGTGTCCACGCACGGCCTTCGCTCGGTCGAGCATGTCGGCGGCCTCGACAACTGGCTGCTGAAGACGAGCGACGACAAGCTGTCGCCGAAGGTTCGCAAGCTGAAGCGCGAGATTGCGAAGAAGGGCCAGGCTGCGGCCTAACCCTCCAGCGGCCTCACGGCCGCTCAGCTCGCGAGAGCCTCGGCTTCCACCAGATCGCCCATCGCGCGCCGGTGCCTTGTGCGTCGGCGGCGCATCCGCAGCCACATCAGGGTCCCCGTGACGGCCAACACGGCCGGCAGGATTCCTCCAATGAATATGACGATCTGCCACAGGAGCGGCATTCCTGTGCCGTCATGAACCCGGCGCATCAGTCGCGCCTTGGTCTCCGGCCGCGGCGGGGACAGTCTGGCGCTTCCGTCCAGATCACGTACCTTGATCTCGGCCGGCGCGCCCGTTCCTTTCAGGGTCACAGTCCATTCCGCCACCTTGTCGGTCGGCCAGCTGATGTTTGTCACCCTGCCTTCGGCCATCGGTTGAGCGGCAGCGAGCGCTCCATCAACACCGAGCCGAGGCAGCATGAGCGGCTGAGCTAACGCTCCGGAGCCTCCCGGTCCGGGTCTAACCGACTGGCTGAACACCCCTGGAAAGGAAATCCAGGTTCCGGTGAAGGACAGTACGGCGAGCGGAATCGCGATCCAGAAGCCGCCGGTGTGATGCAGGTTCGAATTGAAGTCCGGCCGCCGGTTCCAGCGGAGGCCACGAGTCACTTTTCCCTTCAACGGCCACCAAAGCCAGATGCCGGTCAGCGAGGACAGGAGCATGGCGACACCGAGCCAACCCACAGCCTGCCGTCCGACGCCTGGAACCATCAAATTGCCGTGAAGAGAATGGAGGACCCGGACGATCCCCTCATTCGCGCCAGCGCGCTCAATCGGATCGGCGGTTTTGGGATCGAGCCAGATCCAGGAGCGCTGCGGGCGTCCACCGCCCGGCGTCGCTTTGCTAACGGTGATCTGGACGCTTCCGCTCCGGCCGGGGAAGCTGACGGACGCGATCCGTTCGCCGGGCTTCAGCAATTTATTTGCATGCCCCGTGTAAGCGCTGGGAGCCAGAAGCGAAGACGTGACGGTCGGATAGCGCTC
Source organism: Pseudomonadota bacterium (assembly GCA_046730955.1). Classification (GTDB taxonomy): domain Bacteria; phylum Pseudomonadota; class Alphaproteobacteria; order Sphingomonadales; family Sphingomonadaceae; genus Sphingomicrobium. The sequence goes on along the minus strand of JBKPKE010000080.1, from coordinate 17,787 downwards.
TGGATTGACCTGCCCATCGAGCCAATCGTGCCAGACGAGCGCCGCTCCGCTCAGCGAGAGCGGGATGATCAGGATCGCGAGTGCGATGCCCAGCCACTTGTGAATCTGGAACCAGGCTCGGCGAAGGCGAATCATGGACGGGCTCATGGTTCAGCCATAGCTTGTTGCGAACCGCTCGCAATAGAGCGGCTCTTTTCTGAATATTCGTTGTGAGTTTCGTTCAGCTTTCGTGAAGCACGAATCACCCATAAGCGTCTCAAGTGGCGAGGTTTTCCCCTTTTCCTTGTCGCCCAGATGACCGGAAACGGTCGAGTTCCCTCGCGTCGCGTATCGAGGGGGGCCCGGTGCGAGCGATTGCATCGGGCCCATCTTTTCTCAGGGGGTTTCGAACAGCCTCGCAAGCTGCTCGATCATCACCCCGCCGAGCTGCTCCGCATCCATGATCGTCACCGCGCGGCTGTAATAGCGCGTCACGTCATGGCCGATGCCGATGGCGACCAGCTCAACCGTCGAGCGCCGTTCGATCCACTCAATCACCTGTCGCAAATGGCGTTCGAGATAGGCGCCCCCGTTGGCAGATGCTGTCGAATCGTCGACCGGCGCACCGTCCGAGATCACCATCAGGATTCGTCGCTCCTCGGGCCGGGCGATCAGGCGGTTATGCGCCCAGAGCAAAGCCTCTCCGTCGATATTTTCCTTGAGCAGGCCCTCGCGCATCATCAGCCCGAGATGCTTGCGCGCGTGCCGGTAAGGTTCGTCGGCTCTCTTGTAGACGATGTGCCTGAGGTCGTTCAGGCGGCCCGGATTCGAAGGCCGGCCGTCAGCGAGCCATTGCTCGCGGCTTTGGCCTCCCTTCCACGCGCGGGTGGTGAAACCAAGCACTTCGCTCGCAACCCCGACGCGCTCCAGAGTTCGTGCGAGGATGTCCGCGCAAATCGCCGCAATGGCGATCGGGCGCCCGCGCATCGATCCTGAATTGTCGATCAGAAGTCCTACGATCGTGTCGCGAAACTCCGTGTCGCGCTCGATCTTGTAACTTAGCGAATGCATCGGATTGACGATCACTCGGGCCAGACGCGCCGCGTCGAGCAGCCCCTCTTCCTGATCGAAGTCCCAGCTTCGCGCCTGCTGCGCCATCAAACGCCTTTGAAGACGGTTGGCGAGGCGCGTCACGACATTGTGAAGCCCGGCCATCTGTTGGTCTAGATAAGCGCGAAGACGACTGAGCTCCTCCTCGTCGCAGAGCTCATCGGCTTCGACCATTTCGTCGAAGCGGTTCGTGTAAGCCTTGTAGTCCGTCTCCGGAGATAAATCCCAGTTGCGCCGGCTCGGGGCGGACGCCGCATTCTCGCTTGCTTCCTCTCCGTCGGCGAGATCGTCCTGGTCGAATTCCAGCTCCTGAGGAGTGGTATCTCCCTCGCCTTCCTCCTCCACCTGCTCGGCGCGCATCTCCGCTTCGCCCGCCGACGGGGTGGTCTCGCCCTCTTCGTCGCTATCGTCGGCGCCGCCTTCATCGGCTTGCTCGTCGTCGCCGCCCGCCTCGAGGTCCTCGTCGGTCTCATCCGGTGCGGCGGATAAATCGAGGTCTTCAAGCAAGCGGCGCGAAAGCTTCGCGAAGGCCGCCTGGTCGTCGATTGTCAGTGCGAGAGCGTCCAGCTCGGCGCCCGCTTTCTCCTCGATCCACGGAGCGACCAGATCGAGTCCGGAGCGTGCCGATTCCGGCGGCTGCTCACCCGTGAGCCGCTGGCGAGCCAGCAGTCCGATTGCGGTCGAGAGAGGCACTTTGTCCGCGCTGCGGGCCCGCAAGATCGCGTCCCCACGCACCCGAGCTTCCGTCAGTTCGGCGAGATTGTCGCGGACGCCAGCCATGACCCTTGCGCCCAGTGCTTCGAAGCGTGCGGTCTCGAGAGCGTCGAAAACGGCGCGAGCCTCCGGGTCGAGTGGCGCGGACGAGCTATGCAGGCGGTCATCGTGGTGCCTGAGCCGCAGAGCGAGCGAATCCGCCGCCCCGCGGGCTTCGGCAACAAGTCGCGGCTGAAGCGAAGTGCCGGGCGACGGAACACGCGCAGTCTTCCCCGACGCAGGCACGGCTTCGGATGCAAAGATGACTTCGACCTCGGGATCACGGGCGATTGCTCGCGCGGCTCCCGCCAGAGCACGCCGGAAGAGGTCGATGCGTTCAACCACGCGAGGCCTCAGCCGGCCTTCGAGGCTACGCTCTCGGGAAGGTCGGCGCCGAAGACCCGCTGATAATATTCGGCAATCAACGGTCGCTCGGCCTCGTCGCACTTGTTGAGGAAAGTGACCCGGAAGGCGAAACCGACGTCACCGAAGATCAGCGCATTCTGCGCCCAGCTGATCACCGTCCGCGGACTCATCACCGTCGAGATGTCGCCGTTGATAAAGCCCTGCCGCGAGAGATCCGCGACCTTGATCATCTTCTCGACCGTCGCCTTGCCGTCCTTGTTGTCATACTCGCCGGACTTGGCGAGCACGATCTGGGCCTCGACCGCGGCCGGCAGGTAATTGAGCGTCGTGACGATGTTCCAGCGGTCCATCTGACCCTGATTGATCGCCTGGGTGCCATGATAGAGGCCCGTAGTGTCGCCGAGGCCGATCGTGTTCGTCGTCGCAAACAGGCGGAAGAAGGGGTTGGGCCGGATCACGCGGTTCTGGTCCAGAAGCGTCAACTTGCCCTCCGTCTCCAGGACACGCTGGATGACGAACATCACATCCGGACGGCCGGCGTCATATTCGTCGAACACGAGGGCAACGGGGTGCTGTAGCGCCCAGGGCAATAGCCCTTCACGGAATTCCGTGACCTGCTGACCGTCGCGAAGCACGATCGCGTCGCGGCCGACAAGGTCGATGCGGCTGATGTGGGCATCGAGATTGATGCGGATCAACGGCCAGTTGAGGCGTGCAGCGACTTGTTCGATGTGCGTCGACTTGCCGGTGCCATGATAGCCCTGAACCATCACGCGGCGGTTTTTCGCAAAGCCCGCGCAAATGGCGAGCGTCGTGTCCGGATCGAAGACGTAGGCTGGGTCGAGGTCGGGAACGCGCTCATCCGCTTCGCTGAAGGCTGGTACCTCCATGTCGCTATCGATCCCGAAGAGGTCGCGGATCTTGGCCATTTTATCTGGTGCGGCCATGACGGTCTCGGCCCTGCTCTCGGGCTTCACGTTGGGAATGTCGGTCATCGAGTGTCCCTTACGGGAAGGGCGCGGGCGCCTCAACAATAGCGATTAGCCGACCACGTTCGCCTTTGAAGGGAGCGGGAACATGGTCACGAATCTTCTCGCAAGGCCGACGTCGCCTTCAAATCCGATCGAATCGAGCGGTGCTCCACCGTAAATCACCGCGGCGAGCTGCTGCGGCGTGCCGGTGAAGGTGAAATCCGTATCTTCGGGCTCAGCACGCGCAACCTTAAACCGTCCTTTGCGCATTCGCCCGAGGAAACTCTCCTCGCCCAGCCGAAAACCGATCCTGGCTTCAAAACCCTTGGACCGTTTTTCATTCGCCATCGTCTTGAGACTCAGCATGATGGAGGTCGCACTGATCGGCATCGTCGGGTCGTGCAGTGGAGAGCGCGCAGCCCAGCGCCCAAGGACCTGGACGATGGGCTCGGCTTCAAGGCCCCATTCCGTTGCTTCATAGACTTGTACCGAGGCCGGAGGCGGCAGCTTTCGCCGGCGCACGAGGCCCCGCGCCTCCAGCTCCGTCAGGCGCTGGGTCAGCACGTTCGCGCTGATTCCGGGCAGGTCGGCCCGCAAGTCGGAAAAACGACGAGCGCCCAGCATCAGCTCGCGCAGGACCAGCAAGGCCCAGCGCTCACCAATCAGCTCAAGCCCGTGAGCCGTCCCGCAAGCATCATCATATCGTCGTTTGGCTTCGGGTTTGGTCACAGTGGTTACTTTTGCTAACTGACAAGTTGCAATTTATGACTTCGACAGGCAAAAGGCAAGCGATCGAGTCGCAAACTGGGAGAAAACGAACATGGCGCGGTTGATCTTCGTGAACCTGCCGGTGGATGATCTCGAGCGTTCGAAGCGCTTCTACGAAGCCATTGGCGCCCGCAACGAGCCGAAGTTCAGCAATGAGGCGGCAGCCATGATGGTTCTATCGGAAACCATCCACGTGATGCTGCTGACGAAGCCCTTCTATTCGACATTCACAGGCAAACAGATTGCAGATGCCCACAGCAGCAGCCAGGTCCTGCTCGCGATCTCCGCCGACAGCCCCGCCGAGGTCGATCGGCTGGTCGAGGTCGCTGCCGCCCATGGCGGCAAGTCCGACCCCGGTCCGAAACAGGAGATGGGCGGAATGATGTACGGCCGAAGCTTCGAGGATCCCGACGGTCATCATTGGGAACCGATGTGGATGGACCCGCAGATGGCCGAGCAGGGCGCACATCCCGTCGAATCTGCCACTGCGGATAACGGCTGATCTAAGCTAAGGAGCGCGCCATGCCAGTCGACTCGACTGCTGATGCTGAAGTTACGGCCTATCGCTGGGTTCCGGACTTTGCCCAAGGCCTGGTTCGGGATCTTCGCGTCCGCTGGGCGCTCGAGGAGATCGGGCGGCCCTATCGCGTCCGCCTGCTGGACGTGACCAAGCCCCGGCCGGACGAATATTTCTGCGAGCAGCCGTTCGGCCAGGTCCCCGCCTATCGAGACAATGAAGTTCAGCTGTTCGAGAGCGGCGCGATCCTGATCCACATCGGGCTGCAGGACGAGCGGCTCCTTCCCGCGGACCATGCCCAAAAGATGCGCGCGATCGCCTGGGTTATCGCGGCCCTCAACAGCGTCGAGCCGGCCATCTTTCCGCTGCTCATGATCAACGTCTTCAACAAGGGCGAGGCGTGGACCGAGGAGGCGCGGCCGAAGTTCATGGAACGGCTGAACAGCCGCTTGAAGTGCATGTCCGACGCGCTCGGCGACAAGGAGTGGCTGGAAGACCGTTTCACCATCGCCGACCTGCTTCTGGTGACGGTTCTCCGTCAGCTCCGCGGCGGACATGTGCTCGACCAATATCCGAATCTCGTCGCGTTCGTGGCACGCGGCGAGGAACGCCCGGCTTTCCAGCGGGCGCTTGCCGACCAGCTCGCAGTTTTTGCGGAGAATGAACCTGCGCCGCAGACGGCGTGAGTCCGCGTAGCATTATTCCCGAATTCCGAAGGAGAAGGACAGTGACCTATTTCGAAGGATTCCTGGTGCCGGTGCCGGAGGCCAAGCGGGAAGAATATCGCAAGCATGCCTCCGACGGCACGCCGATCTTCCACGAGTTTGGCATTCAGCGTCACGTCGAGGTCTGGGACAGCGACGTGCCCGAAGGGAAGGTCACCGATTTCCGCAAGGCGGTGGACGCCAAGCCCGATGAGAAGGTCGTCTTCGCCTGGTTTGAATATCCCGACCGGGAAGTACGCCAGGCCGCCGGCGAGAAGTTCAGGACCGACCCGCGGACGGCGGAGATGGCAAAGGCCCCAATGCCCTTCGACGCCAAACGAATGATTTACGGCGGCTTCAGAGCGATCGTCGAAGAAGGCGACGAGCGCGGCGGTTACACGGACGGCTTCGTCGTGCCCGTGAGCAAGGGAAAGGAAGAGCGCTATCGCGAGCTCGCCGCGAAGATGGCCAAGGTCTTCCGCCAGCACGGCGCGAAGCGGGTGGTCGAGGCCATTGCCGACGACGTTCCACACGGGGAGGTCACGGACTTCTATCGCGCGGTGAAGGCAGAAGACGGCGAAACGGTGGTCTTCAGCTTCATCGAATGGCCCGACAAGCAGGCTCGCGACGATGCCTGGGCCAAGATCATGGCCGGCGAAAGCATGAAACCCGAAGGCGAGATGCCTTTCAACATGCAGCGCATGTTCTGGGGCGGCTTCGAGCCACTCGTCGACAGCAGCGCGGCAAAGACGCCCGAAAACGCCTGAATGGCCTGGAGAGCGAAAAGCGAAAGGAACGGACCATGTCCGAAGTGACTGACGCGCCCGTAATGACCTCGACTGCGGCCCGGCCGCTGCAGGGCAGCAATGTCTGGTACGAGCTGATGACGCCCGATCCCGATGGCGCCAAGGCTTTCTATGGCTCGGTCGTGGGCTGGGCGATCGGCGAGAGGATCCCCGGCGACCAGGATTATCGGATGATCGGCCGGAGCGACGGTGGGTTTGCCGGCGGCGTTCTGGGCCTGACCGATGATAAGCAACGGCACGGGGCTCGGCCCATCTGGCTGGGCTACATCGGCGTGGACGACGTCGACGCGACGGTTTCAAAAGTCGAGTCGAAGGGCGGCAAGGCGCTCATGCCTGCTTTCGATATTCCGCAGGGCCGCATCGCAATGGTCGCCGACCCGCAGGGCAATCCCTTCTACGTGATGAAGCCGATTCCCCCTGCCAATGATCCGAACGCCCAGAGCGACGTCTTCTCGACGACTGCGGAACAGCGCGTCGGCTGGAATGAGCTGATGACCTCGGATCCGGCCGCGGCCCGGAGTTTCTATGGCGACCTGTTCGGTTGGACGAGCGACGACTTCATGCCGATGGGCGAAAACGGCGAATATCGATTCTTCGCCCACGCGGGCACGACAATCGGCGCCGTCTGTGGCGAGATGGGCAGCGGCAACAGCAAGTGGCGCTATTACATCCGCGTTCCGTCCATCTCCGCTGCCGTCGATGCCGTGAAGGCGGGGGGCGGAGCCGTCAGCATGGGCCCGCACGAGGTCCCCGGCGGCGACCACATCATCATCGGAAACGACCCGCAGGGTGCGGAATTCGCACTCGTGGGCAAGGCCTGAGGAGACACAGAATGGCTGGCAACAAGCTGACGACCTGCCTTTGGTTCGACAAAGGAGAGGCCCGCAAGGCCGCGGAATTCTACGCCTCAACCTTCCCGGAGAGCCGGGTAGGCAACGCCCATTCGGCGTCTGCGGACTTCCCCGGCGGTGAGCAGGGCGAGGAACTGACCGTCGACTTCACCGTGCTTGGACAGTCCTTTGTCGGCCTCAACGGCGGGCCGAACTTCAAAGCCAATGAAGCGGTCAGCTTCATGGTCGTGACGGAGAACCAGGAAGAGACCGACCGCTACTGGAACGCCATTGTCCGCAACGGCGGGCAGGAAAGCGCATGCGGCTGGTGCAAGGACAAATGGGGCTTCTCTTGGCAGATCACGCCACGTGTCCTGCTCGAGGCGATGGACAATCCGGATCGGGCCGCGGCCAAGCGCGCGTTCGAGGCAATGATGACAATGCACAAGATCGACGTCGCCAGTATCGAAGCGGCGCTGCGCGGGGAGTCCGTCAATGCGTAAGCTTACCGGAGCCGTCTTCCTATCGCTCGACGGCGTGATGCAAGCGCCCGGCGGACCGGAAGAGGACCCCACCGGCGGCTTTCGGTTCGGAGGCTGGACGGCGCCCTTCTGGGCGGAAGACATGGGCCCGTTCGAGAAGATCATCGATTCCGACTACGACCTGCTCCTCGGAAAGCGGACCTACGACATCTTCGCTGCCTACTGGCCCAACAATCAGGACATTCCGATCGGCGAGCGCTTCCAGCGCATCAACAAATATGTGCTGACTCATTCCGACGAACCGCTCGGCTGGGCGAACAGCAGCAAGATTCCTGGCAAGACGACGGCTGAAGCGGTCCAGGCGCTGAAGCAGACAGAGGGCCGCGATCTTCTCATACAGGGGAGCAGCACCCTTTATGCGCCACTGGTTTCGGCGAGCTTGATCGACCGGCTGGTCTTGATGACATTTCCGGTGCTGCTCGGTCAGGGCAAGCGCATCTTCGACGGATCTCAGAAGCCCGGCGGACTCAAGCTGACCGATAGCTTCATCTCTTCCACCGGCGTCGTCACTACGATCTACGAACCGGCAGGCGAGGTCCGGACCGGCACGTTTGCAACGAAGGAACCGAGCGAGGCCGAGATCGAGCTGAGGGAAAAGATAAAGGAAGGCGCCTGGTGAGTCTGGAATTCTTTGGACATCCGTTCAGCAGCTATACGCAGAAAGTCCTCATCGCGCTTTGGGCGGACGGGGCCGACTTTACCTATCGGATGGTCGAGGATCCGGAGAATATGGAAGAGCTCCGCCGGCACTCGCCTTACGGACTCTTCCCTGTGCTCATCGACGATAGCCGGCCCGTTTTGGAATCCTCCACGATCATCGAGCATCTGCACGCACATCATCGCGGGCCCAACGACTGGATTCCAGAAGGTGAAACGGGCCGCCAGACCCGCTTCCTCGATCGATTCTTCGACCTTTACGTCATGGGCAACATGCAGAAGCCGGTGGCCGACAAGATCCGTCCGGAAGGGAATAAAGACCCTTTTGGGGTGCAGAAGGCGCGGGGCGATCTTCACAAGGCATACGACTGGCTCGAAGCAAACCTTGGTGAGGGTCCATGGGCTATCGGAGATCAGTTCACGCTGGCCGACTGCGCCGCTGCGCCGTCCCTCTTTTATGCCGACTGGGTTGAAGAGATCGGAGCGAATCGACCGAGACTCTCGGCCTATCGAGCGCGGTTGCTGGCCCACCCCATGGTCGCTCGAGCGGTCGACGAGGGCCGCCCCTACCGATCATATTTCCCGCTGGGAGCGCCGGATCGCGACTAGCCTCAGCGGCCGTTCATGAAAGCGGGAGGCATAAGCGGCGGCGCTACTGGAGAGTCTTAAGCATGAAGACGTCGCTGATCCTGTTCGCGTTCGCGACCACATGCCTGCCCGCGTCAGCTTCCGCCGCGGCCCCCGCCGGAACGGAAACCGCCGTCCTTGCCGGCGGCTGCTTCTGGGGCATGGAATCGGTCTTCGAGCATGTGAAAGGCGTTCGCGACGTCGTTTCAGGCTACGCAGGTGGCAGGGCGGGCGATGCCAACTACGATCGGGTTAGCGGGGAAAGCACCGGTCATGCGGAAGCGGTCCGTATCAGCTTCGATCCACGGCAAGTAAGCTACGCGCAGCTGCTGAAAATCTACTTCTCCGTCGCGCACGACCCGACGCAGGTGAACCGGCAAGGGCCGGACACGGGGCCAAGCTATCGATCAGCGATTTTTCCGCAGAATGTGGCCCAGAGGCAGCTCGCAGCAAGCTTCATTCAGCAGCTTCGTGCGCGCGGAAACCGGATCGCGACGAAGATTGAGACTGGTGGGTTCTACCCTGCGGAAGCCTACCATCAGGACTTCGCCCGGCGGCATCCCAGCTATCCGTATATCGTCGTCAACGACGCGCCCAAGGTTGCGAAGCTGAAGCGCACCTATCCGCAATTCTGGAAGGCCTAGCGGACGCCGAGCATGGCGCCGTCACTCGTCGCCTACTGACTGATCATCCCGCGGCGGGACTGGACACGCTCCAGCTCCTGGCGGTCTTGCAGCTGCAGATCGGCCCACTCGGCACGCGTTTTGCACACTCTCTTAGTGCCCAGGCGCGAGCCTGTGACTTCGATCTTTTGGCAAACGACCTCGTTCGGATTGGCAATCGCCGCCTGCGGCTGATCTTTAGACGGCGACGCCTGCACCCCGGCCTGCGCGGACGCACCCGAACTCAGTGCGGCAGCCGAAACCGCAAGTATCAATTTCAGCATCGTTGAGCACTCCACTGCTTACGTGAGTATCCAACGCGCAAGTCCCTCTTGGCAAGCCGTTTTTCGATAAGCGCCTAGTCAGCGCGGGACGCAGACGTCGAACGCGACCGATAATCGCTCTCCCGCTTGGAAAGGTATTGTTCCGTGCCACATCCAGGACGGAAAAAGCACGAGCCGGCCAGGCTCGGGCTTAATGTGCGAGATCGGATCGATCTCGACGCCGAGCTCCGGCCCGGGCTGACCGATTTGCAGCCATCCCGACCTGGATTCCGGGTCCGTTTCGGGCGGCAAAGCAACATAGAGGGCCGAGCTAAGCCATCCCTGAGGATGCACATGGCTTACGTGGAACCCTTTCCGCTTAAGCCAGACCGACCAGCTTCCGGTGAAACGGATGCGTCGGTTCCTTCGCTGTGACAGGAGAGGATGCGCCGGATCAGGCTTTGGCAATCCGGCGACATAGCCTTCGACAGCGTCCAATACGGCTGAGCGCAGCGCGCGGATTTCGGGCTCCATCCGGCTGAAGAGCGGGCCGTCCGTTTGCGTGCCGCCCCGCAGCGACTGGTCCAGATACTCGCCGCGGGCCTTGTGGATCGATCGAAGTACGCTTGCGAGCCGGTCCAGTGGCGGGAGCTTTCCCGCGAGGTCGATGACAGAGAGGAGCCTCCCGCCGCCGTTTAGCCAGTCCCAGCGATCGTCTCCGCTCAGCCGCCAGGCTACGGCAGCGTATGGCCACACGGATGCAGCTTCGAGTCCCTCTAGTTCATGGTCGATGCGCGACAGGGCTTCTTCAACCCTGCCCGTCCGCAGCAAGTGTCGAATTTGCCAAACCGCAGGGACTCGCGAACCCCGAACGTCGGCCTCTGCGAAGAGCTTGTCCGCCTGTGCAACATTTCCAAGTTCGGCTGCGACGATCGTTTCGTAAATTCGGCAAAGATTTCGATCCACGCCGGATCGCGCTGCGGCAGCGACCGCTCCATCCAGTTTAAAAAATTGTTGAGTTTTCAGTCTAAGGTCGAACAAGGCCCGCCAAAGCGGTGCCTGGTTTGGCAGGACTCGAAGCGCTTCCTCCAGAGAGTCCGGCGCCCTTTCTGGCCGTCCCAACATCGACCGGAGTTGGGCTAGCTGTTCATGTCCTTGAATCCAGAGTGGCGAGTGACGCAGCGCCGCCTCAAGTTCATGTTCGGCATACTCCCCGTTTCCAGCCGCGAGACGGGCAGCCGCTAAGCCAATCAGTATCGCTCCGTCCGCCGGAGCAATACTGCGTGCTTTCTCGTACAAATGCTCGGCCGGGAGGCCACCCTCGAGGCAAACGCGCGCCAGCCCGTGGGCGATACTTGGGTCCGAAGGATTCAACGTGGCAGCCGCTTCGAAGGAAGCGATCGCCTGTTCCTGTTCGTCCAGAGCGCGTTCCAGCAGTCCTTTCCATTGCCATATTAGAGCAGTCGGCGATTCCCGCACCGCACGACGCAGAAGCGGCAAGGCCCGATCCTCCTCGCCCTCGCGTAAAGCATGCTCGGCTAGATCTGCCAGTGCATCGGCATCCGTCCGACGCGCCATCGCGGTCGCCAGCGCGGACTCGAAATTCACAGCCCAGTGGGGCCGCCTTCTGCCCCAAGCAATGCCGTAATCGCATTGCGTTCCGTTTTGCTGAGATCGGGGTGCCAAATATCAAAAATGAAAACCACTCGGAGCTCGTCGGTAGGATTCATCGCTTCGTGTTCGATTGTATCGTCGAAGACGAAAGCTTCGCCCCTTTCCCAAGCGCGCGTCTCAGCACCCACTCGAAACCAGCAGCCGCTGGGTACAACCAATGGGAGATGGCAGACGAGACGCGCGTTGCTGATCCCCACGTGCGGCGGAATGTGCGTTTGCGGCGCCAGCAGTGAAAACATCGCATTTGGCCCCGCGCCTTCAATCATGGGCTGCGGCAAATGCGAAAGCAGTTTCAGTGTCCTTGGACAATGTTGCGCGTTCGCCGCTACGGCCTCGCCGTTCCGAAACAGATGGATCGCAGTCCAATCCTTGTTGCGGTTCAGCGATTTCCACTGGTCGAGCGGAAGGTGGTCTTCGTACTGGATGTAGGGGACGAGCTCGGCTCGTTCCGCGCTCATCACAGCCTGCATCTCGGAGGCGATTTCCTCCGTTTGGTCTTCGATGCCCTCAATCCATGGAAACAGATCGCGTCGGTGAAATTCTCGTTCGGCGAGCTCAGGGAAATGGAAATGCGTCGGCAAACTGTGAAACGCTCTGGTTCGCCCAAGCACGTTGTTGCGGAAACGTTCAATACGCTTTCGTTCAGCAGGACTCGCCGATGCTTCACTCGTCTGCATCGCGAGCCTGAGCTTTGCCTCGCGCGCGTCGGTCCATGCCTTGTGCTGTCGCTCGCCTTCGGCAACGACATTCACGAGTTGCGGAGGTAGCTCACGGTCGGGCTTTTGCGCGAGGGCATGGCCCCACGCCTGACCAGCGTCCGGATGGCCGAGTCGCTGCATAAGGCTCGCTTTCATCAGCAGCATGGTGAAATCGAGCGGAGATGCGGTCAGCGCTTGGTGGACTGCGTCGAGGGCTATCTTGAGATTGCCGCTCGCTCTGTGCAAGGCCGCGACCTTCATCCACAACTCGGCATCGTCGGGCGCGGATGCAGCTGCTTGGCCAAGCAACGTGGCGGCTAGACGGATATCTCCGGTGGCAACCGCTCGTTCCGCCTGGGTGAGGAGGTTGTCACGCTCCATCAGCTCACAGCGTATAGCCGAACTTGGCTATCCATGGCTGAAGAACCGGCAAAACCGGTTCGAGATGCTCGCTGAAATTCCTCCAACGTCCGGCGGAGCGTTCGTAGATCGGCTGAGCGACCTGCGCATAGCTTGCTGTCTTGATGCGACCGCGTTGCAGGGCCGTCGTCTCATGATCCATGACCTGATCATCCCAGTCGAGTCCGACGAATTCGAGAAGCGCTCGAAGCTCTTTCTCGCGATCTGCGACGACGTTTTCGTAAATGACCTTGTGGACAGCCATGTCGAGGAGCTCGCGGGCTTGCTCGAAGTAGCTGAAGCTAAGGTCGTACAGCTCGGCCGCGGTATCGAGATGAAGGAAATTCGACATTCCGTCGTTCGTCTTGAAGTTCGTGACGTAACAGCTCAGCACCACATCGCACGGATGCCGCAGAGCCAAGATGACCCGAGCATCGGGAAAGAGCCTCCGGATCACCGGAAGTCCGTTCATCGAAAGCGGATTCTTGTCGATGAGGACCTTGCCTGGCGCGAGCGGCACCAATTTCCCCGCCACTCGGAAATATTCGTCGCGAGCGGCCCGAACCTGCTCTTCGGTGGACGCTGCGAGGTCGTCGAACGGAGGAAGGAACCTCGTCGCCTTTACGAGGGTAGGTTCCTCCTCGAGCACCTCGGCGAACGGGTGCCCCATGAGCATCGTGTCAAGCAGGGTCGTGCCCGATCTCGGGAAGCCGACGAGGAATATCGGAGACGGACGCTCGTCACTGATCTTCACATCGGTCCAGCGCGCCAGCCATTCGGATGAGAGCGACGATTTTTGCGCCCGAACGCTGTCTCGATATCGGCTTGCCCGGACTTCGGGCTGCGACGGATCCTCGATATGCTTCTCATTCATCTGCGAATAAGCGGCGAAGGCCTCGTCATAATTTCCGACACCTTCATGCAACTGCCCAAGCAAATGCCAGCGTCTGGCAGATTCGAGTTCCTCCGGCACTTGCGCCAGCGCATGCAGGCCTTCTTCGAACCGCTTCGCGCGCCGGTGATCGAATGCTTGGATGAAATTCAGAGCGTTCGGCGGCACCCCCCTCGCTTCCGCATCCTTCGTTAGCTGCGTCAGTTCGGGCCCGCGATTGGTAAGCTCGAACGCAAGGGCGAGGCCGAGATTGGCCGGACCATTGCCAGGTTCGATTTCGATCGCCCGCCGATAGGCCTTTTCTCCTTCTTCCGTGCGAAGCATCGCAAGAAGATGGCTTCCCAAGGCAAGAAGCAGATCCACGTTTTCGGGCTCTCGCTGCGAGGCCGACCGGATTGCCTCCAGAGCTTCCCCTTCGCGTGCCTGCTCCTTGTACAACGCATGCAATTCGCTCAGGGCTTTGACGTCGCTGGGGAAGTCTTCGGCGATCCGCTTAAGCCGTCCCTCGGCCTCATCAATTTGGCCGGTAGCGGCGAGCGCCAGGGCGTGATTCAGCTGCACAGGCGGCGAGTCTGGGCAAAGCTTGCTGGCTTTCTCCAGAGCCTCCAATGCTCCCTGGGCGTTCTCCGACGACCGCCTTACGTTTCCAAGGTTATTCCAGCTTTCCCAATCCTGGGGGTCAGCGAGGACGATCCTTTCGTACCACGCCGCGGCCGTCTGAAGATCGTCCTGCATCTGAGCCGCGAAGGCGCGCAGTCGCGCCAGGCGCATCGTCGGGTCGCTGGCAGCCATCGGTTCCGACACAACTTCCAGTGCGGCGGCATAGTCAGAAGCCTCCGCAAGCGCGCTGCCCAGGTTGGCTGCGATGACGGGATCGTCGGGCCGATCAGCGTGGGCGACACGAAGGTGGCGAATGCCCGCTTCAACATTCCCGGACCGACAATGAAGCGTACCCAACATCGCGTTCAACGCCGTGCGGTCACCACCGCCCGCCAAAGCAAGTTCGGCGATCCGAACCGCTTCGGGGATCCTGCCAAAGCTGGCGGCGGACATCGCCTGCCGGAGTGCAGCAGCGGTTCGGTCGTCGAGCACGGAAACAGCGGTCATTACCACCGTCTAGCGCAATCGCGAGACCATGCCAGCCTTGCACAATCGGCGTCCGGCAAAAGAAAGGGCGGCGGACCTTTCGATCCGCCGCCCAGTTTCTTCAAGCCTTACTTGCGTCAGCCGCGCTCTGGCGCCGGCGGCGGCGGCGGAGGCGGAGGCGGCGGAGCCGGGCAGGCCTCAGTCGCCAGGATCACCGACCCGTCCGGGCACGTCTGCGTTGCAGGCGGCGGCGGAGGCGGAGCCGGAGGCGGAGGCGGAGGCGGAGGCGGCGGGGCCTTCGGCGGCACGAAGTCGATCGTGGCGCCAACCCACAACAGACGGCCCAGCGCATCCCACGTACCCGGGTAGGTATTGCCGTTGCACGGTCCGGTCGGACAGATGTTCGAACCACCGCGACCGGCGTTGCCCGACGTGACCAGCGGCGGGTCGTTGTCGAACAGGTTGTTTATACCGGCACGCAGATTGACCCGGTCGAACAACGTGTAGGTTGCGGACAGATCGAAGTAGCTCTGCGACTTGATGTGCAGGCCCGGATCGAAGTTAAACTGACCACCGATCGTGTTGTTGTCCTCAAGCGTTTCCGCACGGACCTTGCCGACATACCGCCACTGGAGCGACACGCCGAGCCCGAACGGCGCTTGCCACGAGGCGCGTGCCTTGTGCCGCCACTTCGGCATCGGTGCCGAGCTTGCGACGGTCGAACCGCTGCAAGTCGGGCCGAACAGGCCGGCGCAGTCGTACGGATCGGACAGGTTGTTATCGACCTTATACTTGTCGAGGTACGTGCCGATGAAGCTCCACGACACTCGACCAAAGTCGAACAGCGGATGCGAGTAAGCGACGTTGACGTCGATACCGCTTGTATCGATCCGCCCTTCGTTGTTCGGCAAATCGTTCACGAAGCCCTGACCCGTGAGCCACAGTGAGCCGGCAGCATCGCGGTGGACCAGCGCGCAGGCCGGAGCCGGATTCGCCGGATCGGTCGTCTGGGCGATGCAGGCGTTCAGGATCGCGTCCGCGCCGAAGCCTTGAATCGCGTTCTTGAGCGTGATGTCCCAATAGTCGACGGTTACCGCGAGCCTCGGAATGAACCGCGGCTGCAGGACAACGCCGACGGACTTGGTCGTCGCCTTCTCCGGCGTCAGGTCCGGATTACCGCCGAGCAGGCCGTTGTACTGCCCCGCCGGGTTGGCCGCCGGGGAAACGTTGACAGCGAGACCCTGCGCTTGGCAGCCGGCCGACTGAACGACCGGCGCAGCCAGGCCGGCGCAAGGATCGTTGGCTCCATCGAGACCGACGAACTGAGGAGCGAACAACTCCTGGATGTTCGGAGCACGAACGGCCCGGTTGTACGCGCCACGGAAACGGACGTCACTAATCGGCGCGAACTCGAGCGAAATCTTGTAAGTGTCCGTGTCGTACTTCCGGCTCGGATCCTCACCCGTCGGCGCCAGATTATTGTGCGTCTTGTAGTAGGACTTGCGGTAGCCAAGGTTCAGCGAAAGGTCCTCGATGAAGGAGTGCTGCACGATCGGGACCTGGGCTTCCGCGAAGAACTCGTAGACCCTGAAGTTGCCGCTGACCGGAAGCGTTGGCGCTCCCTGTCCTGCAAGGTCGCTCCCCGGCTGCGTCTGGAACGCTTGGTCCGGATTGAGCTCAAGCGACTCGCGGCGATATTCGAAACCGAAGTTCGCTGCGACGCCATCTTCTGCCCACGGCGTCTTCACGCCGGCCTCGCCGAGCTGCGCGGTCATGTTGGCGTTGAAGATCTGCTCGGACGTGATGCCCTGAATGACGCCAAAGACATTCAGGTAGTTGATCGCCGCAGCGGACGGAGCCGCCCCGAACGGATCATAGGGCACGCAGGCCGGATCGGACTGGTCGAGGACCGAGCGGCAAACGACCGGTCCGGAGTCATTGATTCCGTCCCCATCGCTATCCACGCTGAACACGGCGTCGAGAGCCTTGTTCAGGCGCGAGATCGAGAACTCGTTCTTGTAGACCTGAGTGTAGTTCGTGCGACCATACTGGAAGTAAGTGTCGTACGAGAGAACGTTGCTCAGATCGCCGCGCGTCCCGAGCACGCCGCGCCAGGATTGGTGACGAAGGTCCGCGATACGCGGACCCCCTTCGGTGTTGCGCCGAAGGAGCTGGAAAAAGGCTCGGTTGTAGCAGGGCTGGCCCGGCGACGTGTTCACGAAGCAAGTCGGCGCCAGAGTCTGGTCAGGGTTGTACGGCGCACCGACAGCCAACGGGAAGTTCCCAAGGAAGCCGTTGATCAGGTTGATAGGCCGGCCCGCATTCGCACTTCCGGCAGCACCAAGCGTTCCGCAGATAACGTCAAACTGCTCCTGCGACATAAAGGCATTGTCGCAGTTGATCGTCTGCGTGTTGCCGAAGTCGCCGGACGGCGCGATCTGCGCAAGCGTCCGGTCGTCCATGAACATGAACTCGAGATAGGGCTTGATCGCCGGCGAAATCTCATAGTCCGCGAAGGCGCCCGCAATGTACCGCTCGTCCGGCCGCTGGTAATAGTTCAGCGGGGCGAAGTTGAAGAGGTTCTGCGCGAATGGCGCGATCGTTCCCGGGCCGAGCGCCGCAACCGTCGACGTCGTGATCGTGTTGATCGCGCCGTTCGCCGTTTCGGACGTGGTATTCTGGAAGATCACGCCGGTGCCCGGATTGGCCGTGGCCGATCCGCCGCAGATCGGCGTGCCCGCGCGGCTGTTCTGGATCACGCAGGCGCTGTAGTCGCGGTTGCGCTGCAGAACCGGCTTGACCTTGCGGTAGCCGAAATAAGCCACAGCGTGGCCGCGACCGTCGTCGAAGCCGGCGCCAACGGTCACCGTTCCGTCAAACTGCTGGCCGTCCCAGGTGCTGCCCGTCGGGACGTTGAACTGGTCCGGGAATGCAGCGAAACGATTCTCGAGCATGTCGCGCACATGGATCGGGTCGCCGAGCGCCTTGCCGGTGCAGAATTGCTGACCCGCCGCGACGCTAAGACAATTACCGACGAACGGATTGTCCTGCTTGTGCTGCCAAATGCTGTAATTGCCATCGAAGCGGACACCTTCGAAGTTGGTGTCCATGATGAAGTTGACGACGCCGGCAACCGCGTCGGCGCCATACACCGACGAAGCGCCGCCCGTCAGGACTTCGACGCGCTTGATGAGAGCAGACGGGATGACGTTAAGGTCGGCCGCCTGAGTCGTGCTGTTCGGGTCGCCCGGCATGAGACGGCGACCGTTGACCAGTGTCAGGGTGCGCTTTGAGCCGAGATAACGAAGGTCGACTTCGGCAGTACCGGTAGCGCCGTTCGAGAGGCCCGATGCCTGCGCAGCGCCGACAGACGGGAGCTGATTCAGGACGTCCTCGATCCGGCTCGTTCCGGAGAGTTTCACGTCCTGATCCGTAACCACCGTTACGGGAGCAGCGGATTCGAGGTTCGGCTGCGGGATGCGC
>JBKPKE010000079.1:0-7802 GCA_046730955.1 Pseudomonadota bacterium | reverse complement strand
GCGCAGCTGTTCACGCGATCGATGGATGGCATCCGGATCAACCAGATCCATCCGCTCCGCAATCATCGCATCGGGCGGGAGTAGAATTGCTTCCGCCTTGAAAGCCGGATCGAGCGCATTCGAGCTGAGCGTGTTTCCGATGGCCCGGATCAATGGCTCAGCGTCGATTTCCTCCCCCCGAGCCGCCGCAGTGAGCAGGCTCATCGCGAGCTCCTGCATCGCCTCGTAACGGGCGAAGGGATCCGTGTCGTTCTGCGCCAGACGTTCGAGATCGTGGGCGCTTCGCTGCGCTCGAACGATGACGGGCGCCGAAAAGTCCCGATTGATCGAGAGAAGCGGAGCCTCCGTGACGCCTTCGAACCGGATCGACTTGCGTGCCTCATCGAGCAGGACCAGTGTCTCCGGCGCTATCTCCGCGCCGCTCTGCTCGCCGATCAATGCGGTGCGGAGCGGGATGGGCATCGGCTTCTTGTCTGGTTGACCGGGCGTCGGCGCGACGCGCTGGGCCAGTTCCAGCGTCGCGACCCCGCTCGCAGGGTCGTAATCGACGCGTGCATCCACCTGCGGGGTGCCGGCCTGCGAGTACCAGATCTTGAAGGCCGACAGGTCGACCCCGCTGCCGTCCTCCAGCGCCTTGACGAAATCGTCACAGGTCGCGGCCTCGCCGTCGTGCCGCTCGAAATAGAGATCCGTGCCTGCGCGGAATTTGTCCGGTCCGAGGACAGTGTGCAGCATCCGGATCAGCTCGGCGCCCTTGTTGTAGATGGTCGCCGTGTAGAAGTTGGAGATCTCCATGTAGCTGTCCGGCCGGACCGGGTGCGCGAGCGGCCCCGAATCCTCCGGAAACTGGATCATGCGAAGCGAACGCACATCCTCGATCCGTTTTACGGCCGGACTTCCCATGTCCGCCGAGAAGCTCTGGTCGCGGAAGACGGTGAAGCCCTCCTTCAGGCTCAGCTGGAACCAGTCGCGGCAGGTCACGCGGTCGCCCGACCAGTTGTGGAAATATTCGTGCGCGACGACGCGGGCGATATTGTCGAAGTCGACGTCGGTCGCCGTATCGGAGTCCGCGAGCACGTAGGCCGAATTGAAGATGTTCAGCCCCTTGTTCTCCATGGCCCCCATGTTGAAGTCGCTCACGGCAACGATGTTGAACAGGTCGAGGTCATACTCGCGGCCATAGACTTTTTCGTCCCACGCCATGGCTGCCTTCAGGCTCTCCATCGCATGGCCGGTCTTCGGCAAATCGGCTTCGCGCACCCAGATAGCGAGATCGACCTTGCGGCCGCTCATCGTCGTGAAGCTGTCGCGGTTCGGCTGCAGGTCGCCGGCGACAAGAGCGAAGAGGTAGGACGGCTTGGGGAAGGGGTCCTCCCATTCGGCCCAGTGGCGACCTCCTTCCAGCTTGCCGGTGGCAATCGGATTGCCGTTGGTGAGCAGGATGGGGAAGCGCGCTTCATCCGCCTCCATCCGAACGCTGTAGCGGCTGAGAACGTCCGGCCGGTCCGGGAAGAAAGTGATGCGGCGGAAGCCTTCGGCCTCGCACTGCGTGCAAAGCATCCCGCCCGATGCGTAGAGACCCATCAGCTTGGTATTCGTTTCCGGATGGACGACGACTTCGGTCTCCACCGTGGCGCGATCGCCCGCGATGTCGATAAGCAGCGCGGCGCCATCCATTCTCCACGCAATGTCCGAACCGTTGACAGTGACCTTGAGAGGCGTCAGCTCATCCCCATCCAGCTTCAGGGGACGGTCGTGGACGCCATTACGTTCGACCGTCAGCTTGGCTCGGACGCGCGTCGAGTCCGGGTCGAGAGCGAAGTCCAAATGGATCTCGGGAACCAGCCAGTCAGGCGGACGATAGTCCTCCCGGCGGATGGTGACATGGGTCGGGGAAGGCGGAGCTTCGGGCGCAGTTTCGGCGTCCGGCAGGGTGCGTAGGTCAGCCATGGCGTCCGTCTAGGCAGCGCACACTCGCCACGCAACGTGTGAACCGCCGGGAGGAGCAACAGCCCTTACCAGACGTTGTTTATTTGCGAGGAGCCTAGTCATGACGAAATCACTCGTTGTGTTATCAGGGTTGGCGTGCGCGTTTGCTGCAGGTTGCGCACCCGAAGGCCCGCCTCCGGGTGAGACGCAAGGGCGCGAATGTTTCAACGCCAGGTCGATCAACAGCTTTACTGCGGTTGGTCGGGATGCCGTCGACGTTCGCGTCGGCTCGCGCCGGTTCTTCCGGCTGGATCTCACCGGAGCGTGCACCGACATCCGATGGTCGCAGGCGGTTGCCGTGCGAACGCTCGGCGGCAGTTCGTGGATCTGCCGCGGTGTCGATGCAGAGGTCATCGTCCCGAGCCCGTCGGGAACGCAACGCTGCCTCGTCAGTGGGGTTCGGCGATTGAGCGACGAGGAAGCGCGGGCGCTGCGCTACATCCGCTGACGATCACGCCGCGTCGGGCGGCGTCACGACGTTGCGCGGTCTGGTGAGCGCGCCGACCATCCCGCCCAGAGCGAGGACCGCGCCGGTGATGGCCAACGGTGTCCACCGGTATCCCTCTAGCGCAGTCGAGAAACCCATTGCGATGATCGGCACGAGCACGCTCGAATAGGCGGCCTTGGCCGGACCGATCTTGCGCACGACCGGATAGTAGAGACTGAAGGTCAGCACGGACGCCGGAAGGGCCAGATAGAGCACTCCAATCCAGTAGCCTGGCCTGGGTTCGAGCACCGGGGCCCCGGTCATGGCGAAGGCGAAGCTAACGTTGAACAGTGCGCCGGCGGCCATCGACCAGGCCAGCAAGCTGTATAGTGCAAAGCGCCGGACTTCCTCGCGCGCCTGATAAACGTTTGCAGCCGCGGCACCGACCATGCCGCAGAGTGTCAGTCCGATTCCCGCCGCGATTTCACCGGCGCGGGCGCCGTGCTGTTGGAACTCATGCACGAACAGCAGTGCGATGCCGGCGATCGCGACCAGTGAGCTCCAGAGGAATCGTCCGGTCGGACGGTGACCAAGGAATGCCCAGGCGAGCAAGGTACTGGGGATCAGCAGCAGCGCGAAGATGGTCGCGACGACGCCTGACGTAATGTGCCTTTCGGCGAGGTACACCGCGTTGAAGTTCACGCAGAACTGCGCGAAGCCAAGGAACAAGGCCGGGAGCAGGGCTGTTCGCCCGAGAGCCAGTTTCTCGCCACGCCATTTCGCGACGAGCGCCATGGCGATTGTCGCGATGATGAAGCGATAGGCGACGGACCATTGCGGCGGAACGGTACCGAGTTGGTCCCGGATCACGATCCAGGTCGAACCCCAGATGGCCGTGAAGACTGCAAACGGAATAGCGACCTCGGTCGCCCGGGCCCTCGTCACAGGGCGGAGATTGCCGCAGCCAGCCGTTCGACAGGCTCGCCCGATTGGTCCCAACTGGTCACCAGCCGGATTTCGTCCGCGCCCCAATCGTAGAAATCGAAGCCTCGCGTTCGGAGCGCTTCCGCTTCCTCGGCAGTTGCACGGATGAAGATCTCATTCGCCTCGACCGGGTAGACGAGACGATCGCCCGCTGCGCTGCCGATCATCTGTGCTGCAGCATTGGCGGCGCGTGCGTTGTCCAGCCAGAGACCGTCCTTGAGCAGTGCCAGGATCTGCGCCGCGAGCATACGTCCCTTCGACGAAAGGTGGCCAGCCCTCTTGCGCCGCACGGCGATCTCGTCGCCTAGCTCTGTCCTGAAAAGGATGATCGCCTCGGCGTTGAGCCCGCCGTTCTTCACGAATCCGAACGACATGGCGTCGATTCCGGCGCGCCACGTCAGGTCCGCCGGCCTTGCGCCGGTACTGACGGCCGCGTTGGCGAAGCGTGCTCCGTCCATGTGGAAAGCGAGGCCGTGTCGCTTTGCGACCGCTCCGAGGGCCCCGACTTCCTGCGAGGAATAGACGAGGCCATATTCCGTGGCATTCGTTATCGAGAGCACCTTCGGCTGGACCTGATGCACGTCCTTGCGCACCCGTGCGAACGCGGCATCTACGGTTTCGGGCGTGACTTTCGCGCCCGGCCCGTCGACGAGCATCAGCTTGGCGCCGTCGGCGAAAAAGCCCGGCGCGCCCGCTTCATCTACTTCAATGTGCGCGTCCTTGTGGCAGACGATCCCGCCAAAGGGTGGACAGAGGGCCGCGAGCGCGAGGCAGTTGGCAGCGGTCCCTGTGCTGACCCAGAGCGCACGCACCTCGCGTTCGAACAGCTCCGAAAAGGCGCCGTCCAGCTTCTGGCTCCATTCGTCGCCGTCATAGGCCGTATCCATCCGGTTCGATGCAGAGATCGCCTCGATCACTGCTGGATGCGCAGGAGCCGCATTATCCGAAAAAAATCGCATGTCGGGCGTTTCACAACCCGAACACGGCTCGCAAGGCAAGCAGCGGATGCTAGTTTTGATTCCGCGACTCAGGAGAGGGTCGAGTGGACGACCGGCATTTCGACGCCGCCGCAATCATGGGCGGTCTATACGGAGACGGAATCATCGCTCTGAAAGGCGCATTCGCGCCCGAATGGGCCGACCGCCTGTACCGCGAGATCATGGGTCTGTTCGAGGAGGCGAAGGCCGTGCCCGGCGGCGCTTTGCCGCGCGGTCCCGAGCGTTTCTATGTCGAGGTCCAGCCGGAGCGCATCAGTGGTTTCGTCGACGTCGCGACCCATCCTTGGTTCGTCGCCGTGTGCGAGTCCGTGCTTGGTCCTGATTATCGCATCGTCGAGATCGGCTTCGATATTCCTTTCCCGGGCGCTGCGGACCAACCGTGGCACCGCGACTTTCCAGCGCCGCAGGCAACGTTGAAGGGGAGGCGGCTCAACAGCCTCGCCTTTAACCTCACGGCGGTCGACACAAAGCAGGAACATGGCCCGTTCGAGATCGCGCTCGGCACTCAGTGGGACGACATCACTGGCGCAAAGCAGGAGATGTTCCCGGACAGGTCGCTTTGGGACCGTTACATCTCGCGCGCGGTGCAGAAGCTACCGCAGCGCGGCGATATTTCCGCGCGATCCGCCCTGACCATTCATCGCGGCACGGCGAACCGATCGGACGAGGCGCGCCCAGTGCTGGTCGTCGGTGTGGATGCTTCGGACGCCACGAATGCGAAGCATCACGATCTGCAGGTGACTCGCGCCTATCTGGACAGCCTGCCCGCGCGCGTTCGCGACCATCTGACGTATCGGGTGACCGATGAGTTGCAGCAGGTCATCCAGCACCACGTGATCGAGGGGCTTCTGGAGCCTGATTATCGTTAAGGCGGGAACCGAGTTTTGTCTCGACACCCCATCCGGGGGATTTCCATGCTCGACCATCCCCCGGATGGTCTGTGCGTGGAAATGGTGCTGCCGGTGAGGATTGAACTCACGACCTCAGCCTTACCAAGGATGCGCTCTACCACTGAGCTACGGCAGCACTGACCGGAGGAGCGGGCGCTATGGCCAAGCGGCTCGCGGGCGTCAACCCGACCCCTTCGACTTGGCTCAGGACAGGCCTTGCTCCTCTTCGGTTCGAGCGCCTAGTTGAGCCCATGACCGGCAAGGACAAGGCCAAGGAAGAGCGACTAGCCGCGGCGCTCCGTGAGAATCTCCGCCGCAGGAAGGCGCAAGCCCGCGATGCGGAAACTCAGAAGAATGAGCCGACCCAGCCCGCCAGCGAATAGCCGAGATCGAGCGCGCGGTTCACGGCGATCCGCGGTCCCAGGATCCACAGCGACGCGAGCGCCGCCCCAAGCGCCATCCAGCCTAGCGGCTTAGCGGCGCGCATTGCCTTTCGAGCCATGCCTTGTCTTCCCCCTCCAACCGATGGCCGATCCTGGCCAGGACTTCGGCGTGATAGCCGTTGAGCCACTTGAGCTCTGAATCGCTCAGCATCGACACGTCAATGAGCCGCGGCTCGATTGGAGCGAAGGTCAAAGTTTCGAAGCCGAGCGTCTCCTTCTCCGCCCCCTCAACCGGCTTGTCGACGACCAGAACGAGGTTCTCGATCCGGATGCCGTATTCGCCGGTCTTGTAATAGCCCGGCTCGTTCGAAAGGATCATGCCGACCTTGAGCGGCTCGTCGCCGCCCGACTGGGCGCTTCCGACCGGCGAAATACGCTGCGGCCCTTCGTGAACCGAGAGGAAGCTGCCGACGCCGTGGCCAGTGCCGTGCGCGTAGTCCAGACCGGCCTCCCACAGCGGACGACGGGCGAAGCTGTCGAGCTGGCTTCCGCGCGTGCCCTTGGGGAAGATCGCAGTCGCCACGGCGATGTGGCCCTTCAGGACCCGAGTGAAGCGGTCGCGCATTTCCTGCGTCGGTTCACCGATCGCGACCGTCCGCGTAATGTCGGTCGTGCCGTCGACATACTGGCCGCCGGAATCGACCAGGTAGAGAGTGTTCATCTCCAGCTTGCGGTTGGTCTTCTCGCTCGACTTGTAGTGAACGATGGCGCCGTTCGGTCCCGCGCCGGAAATAGTGTCGAACGACAGGTCGCGGATCTCCGGATTCTCGCGGCGTAGCGCTTCGAGGTGATCGGACGCGCTGAGCTCGTCAACTTCGCCGTTCGGCGCCTCAACCTCCACCCAGCGGAGGAAGCGGCTGATCGCGGCGCCATCGCGCTCCTGCGCCGACTTCTGGCCCGCAATCTCGACCGGGTTTTTGATCGCCTTGGGGAGGATAGTCGGGTCGCGGACGGCAACGATCTTCGCGCCGGCCTTGTCGAGCGCCGAGAAGATGGCGGCGACGGCTCGCTCCGGATCGACGGCGACCGTTTGTCCTTTGAGCTCGCCCAGCGCGGATTCGAAGGCGTCGCGGTCGTGCAGCCGGACCCCGTTGCCGAGATGCTGCCGCACTTCCGCGCTGACCTTCTCCGGGTTCACGTAGAGATCGGCGGTTCCGTCAGACCGGACCAGCGCGAACGCCAGCGCCACGGGTGTGCGGGACACGTCCGCTCCGCGCACGTTGAATGCCCAGGCGATCGAATCGAGCGCCGAGAGCACAGCCGCATCCGCGCCCTGCTTCTCCAGCCAGTCGGCAATCTCGTGGCGCTTATCCGCCGACGATCGGCCGGCATATTGGTCCGGCTGGACGATTAGGTGCGCCTTCGATGCCTCCGGGCGGTCTGACCAGACCTTGTCGATCGGATTCTGTTCGACCGCAACCAGCTCGGCCCCGCGCGCGGCGAGTGCCTCTGTCGCCTTTTTCACCCAATCGCGACTGTGCAGCCAGGGGTCGTAACCGATGCGCCCGCCCTGCGGCGCATGTTCCTTCAGCCATTCGGCAGCAGAGGTTTCCGGCACGGACTGATAGGACCAGTCCTTGCCGTCGACCTGGCTGCGGACCTGCAGCGTGTAGCGCCCGTCGACGAATATGGCGGCTTCCTCGGGCAGGACCACCGCCGAGCCAGCCGAACCCTGAAACCCGGTCAGCCAGGCGAGCCGCTGGGCATAGCTGCCCACATATTCGCTCATATGCTCGTCGGTGAGTGGGACGACAAAGCCGTCGAGCTTGTCGGCCTTGAGTTGCTCGCGAAGCGCTTTCAGGCGGTCTGCGTAGCTGGACATGGGCTAACTCCTTTGGCTGTCAGCTAGTCCAACCGGAAACGTTCTTGAAGTCCTGATGGTCGGTTTGAGGTCGTTTGAGCTGGCGTCAGGGTGGACTCCGTCGGGGAATGTCCCGATTGGCCACATCCGTCCCGGCCTGCACGAGAGCGGCGATGACACGGCATTGGCCACTGCTGGCGATACCCCTCATCGGCGGATGCATGACCATGCCGGCCGAACGACGGGTCAGCTGTGAGGAGGCGTCCCGGC
>JBKPKE010000078.1:0-26785 GCA_046730955.1 Pseudomonadota bacterium | reverse complement strand
GGTCGAGTACGCCAACACGCAGCGTCGCATCGTCGAGGGGGCGCGTCCTGAAAAGCAGTTCCGCGACATCAAGGAACTGCTTCAAACCACGGTCGATCAGTGCCTCGCCAGCCGCGGCTATTCGAAGTTCTTGCTCACCGACGATCAGCGCCGCGGCATGAAGAAGCTCAAGGTTGGCTCGCCCGAGCGGCACGCCTATCTGTACAGGCTCGCCAGCAGTCCCGACGTGCTGGCGACGCAAGCCGCGCCGCCAGAACTGTCACATCAATAATCAGGCTGCCGCGGCCTCCAGCTTGTCCTGAGTGCGAAGCTCGAAGTCGCTGGCATCGTGCCGCTCACGCAACTGCTCGGTCGGTTCGCCGTTGGTCTTGTTGACGATCCGTCCTCGCTTTACGGCCGGCCGCTCGGCGACCTCTTTCGCCCAGCGGTGCACATGCTCATAATCATGCACGGCGAGGAAAGTGTGGGCATCGGGGTAGGATTTCCCGAGCGCCAGCTGGCCGTACCAGGGCCAGATTGCGATGTCCGCGATCGTATAATCGCTGCCGGCAATAAATTCGGACTCCGTAAGTCGGCGGTTGAGGACATCGAGCTGCCTCTTGGTTTCCATCGCATAGCGATTAATGGGGTATTCCTGCTTCGTCGGCGCGTAGGCGAAGAAATGGCCGAAGCCGCCGCCGAGGAAAGGCGCGCTTCCCATCTGCCAGAATAGCCAGGACAGCGTTTCAGCTCGTCCCGGGCCCGATGCCGGGAGAAGCTCGCCGAATTTCTCGGCAAGATGGACCAGGATCGCTCCGGACTCGAAAACCCGGACCGGCTCGGGGCCGCTACGGTCGACCAGCGCCGGGATCTTCGAATTGGGGTTCACGTCGACAAAGCCGCTTCCGAACTGGTCGCCTTCGCCGATGTCGATCAGCCATGCGTCATATTCGGCGTCGCTGTGACCGCGCCCCAGAAGCTCCTCGAACATGATCGAGACCTTCTGCCCGTTCGGCGTTCCCAGCGAATAGAGCTGAAAGGGATGCTTGCCTACCGGCAGCTTCTTCTCGTGCGTTGGGCCGGCGATCGGGCGATTGATGCTTGCGAACTGGCCCCCGCTGGGCTGGTCCCAGGTCCAGACTTCCGGGAGAACGTACTCTGTCATCAGCAAAGTCCCTTTTTAACGAAGGGACTTCAGCTAGGAGGACGACATCGCGTCTTCCAGAAACAGAAATGTGCCTTAGGCCGCGCCGACCGAAAGGAAGGACGGAAGGGGACCGTTCCAGTCGGGCTTGAGGTCCTCGACCACGGGTGAACGTTCCGGATGCGCGCCGGGTTCTCGGTCAGAACGAGGCTCTCTCGCAGGTCGCTCGGCACGTTTGGGCCGCTCTTCGCGCGGCTGTCGTTCGCCCCGTTGGGACCGCGCTTTCGGTTTTCCTGCAACCGGGGTCTCAGGTGCAACCGTCTCTTTCGATTCATCGGCGGCGATTTTTGCAATCTTGTGGCCGACCAATTTCTCGATCGCGGAAACAGCCTCGGTATCCTCGCGCGTGGCGAGTGTGATCGCGATTCCCTTCATTCCGGCGCGTCCCGTTCGCCCGATCCGGTGGATATAATCGTCCGGCTGCCAGGGAACGTCGAAGTTGATCACGTGGCTTACGCCTTTGACGTCGAGGCCCCGCGCGGCGACGTCAGATGCGACGAGGACATTGATCTCATCCTTCTTGAAGCGGTCGAACTCCGCGATCCGATCCGACTGGTCCATGTCCCCGTGGATCTGGCCGACCGCGAAGCCTGAGCGCTTGAGGCTGGTTTGCAGCTCGCGGACCGTCGACTTTCGATTCGAAAAGACGATCGCGTTCCTAAACTCCTCATGGCGCAGGATGTCGCGAAGGGCCTCGCGTTTCTTGTCTGCGCGGACGGTAATCAACCGTTGCTCGATATTGACATTGGCCGTGGCGGGCCGGGCGACTTCGACCCGCTTGGGTTCGTTTAGGAACTTCTCCGCGAGCTTCTGGATGGGGGGCGGCATGGTTGCCGAAAACAGCAGGGTCTGCCGGCCCTTCGGCAGCTTCGAGCAGATTTCCTCGATGTCGGGGATGAACCCCATGTCGAGCATCCGATCGGCCTCGTCGATGACCAGCATCTCGCAGCCGTTCAGGAGAATCTTGCCACGTTGGAACAGGTCCATCAGTCGCCCGGGCGTTGCGATCAGTACGTCGACGCCCTTCTCGAGCGCCTTCACCTGGTCGCCCATCTGAACGCCGCCGATGAGGAGCGCCATGGAGAGCTTGTGATACTTTCCGTACTTCTCGAAATTTTCCGAGACCTGAGCCGCAAGCTCTCGCGTCGGCTCAAGGATAAGTGACCGCGGCATCAGTGCGCGGCTCCGGCCGTGCGCAAGGATGTCGATCATCGGAAGGACGAACCCGGCGGTCTTGCCCGTGCCTGTCTGCGCGATTCCGACGAGATCGCGTCCCATCAGAACGGACGGAATAGCGGCCCGCTGAATCGGAGTCGGCTCATTGTAGCCGCTGTCGTTGACGGCACGGAGCAATTCGTCGGAAAGGCCGAGATCGGCAAAAGTCATGCAAAATCCGAAGGAAAAGAGAAAAGGCCGCGGTTCAAACGCGCGGGCTTCACCAGTCACATTGGGGCTAAGGCGCGCTTTTCAAGCTTGTCAAGGAAACTAGTCGCGCGGAAACTTGGGAACAAGGCGACGAAAACGCTCGATCTGGCAGCTCCGGCCCATTCGGGAATGGATCCCGTCGCGTCTTGCGCAGACCTTTCCGTCCTCCGGCGTGAGGTAGAATCCGTTGTAGAAATCCAGCGCCGGACAGTCCTCATCGAGTTGGGCGCGGAGTCTGGTTCGGTCGAAGAGGAGAAAGTCGACGCTCGCGGGGCCCGACAAGGCAGCGCCCCTGATGCTTTCGGAAGAGATGCATTTGGGCCCTTTGTGTTCATCCCATTCCAAACGGCGCGGCATGGGCCGTACCGGCACGCGCATGATGACTTCCTCCTGGATCACCAATGTCCGAACCTCATCAGCCTGCAGGCCCGCGAACGCGGCGAACCACGCTGGAAACAGCGACAGGAAAAAGGCGAATGACATATCTGTGATCGTGACCCCGGTCCCCGGCCATTGCGGTCAGTGCGTTGAACAACGAATGAATTGGTCTCGCAAGTGGAGGCCTTCCGCCGCAACGGCACTTGCGTAACGGAGGTGGCTTGAATAGAGCGCTGCCCGACAATTTCCCGGTCCGCGTGGCCTGCGCAAGCACGCCCGGACTGCCACCCAGGAGAAGCTCTCGACATGGCGACCGCCGCCCCGACACAGGAACTGCCGCTTTTCTACAATTCGCTCGAGGCTCTGAATTCGGGCCAGCACAGCAAGTATCGCATTCGGCGACTGGAAAATGCGCCGATCATGGCTTCGAGCCATGCCGTGCCGGTGACGGTCGATGAGTTCGCGCTCCTGCAACGTCATTATCCGATCGTCTTTTCGGCTGGCGGGGATCCGGTTCCGCTGGCGCTGATGGGATTGAACGAGGGCGTAAACGTCTACCTGAACGACGATGGACAGGCTCGCGAGCCCAACACCTACATTCCCGCTTATATGCGCCGCTATCCTTTCCTGCTGGCGCGCCTGCGGCCCGATAGCGACGAGCTGTCGCTTTGTTTCGATCCTACTTCGGGCGCCGTTGGCGAGTTCGATGAGGGCGAGGCACTGTTCGACGGCGACCAGCCTTCGGAAACCACCAAGGCGATCCTCGGATTCTGCGAGCAGTTCGAGACGGCGGGTCAACGCACGGCGGCATTCATCGAGGAACTCAAGAAGACCGACTTGCTGATGGATGGCGAGGTCGCGATCCAGCCCGAGGGCGCCAGCCAGCCCTTCATCTATCGCGGTTTCCGCATGGTAGACGAAGAAAAGTTGCGTGAACTGCGCGGTGACGAGCTTCGTAAGATGAATCAGAGCGGTTTGCTTCCGCTCATCTACGCGCACCTCTTTTCGCTCTCACAAATCCGGGAAGTTTTCGCGCGGCAGATCCAGCAGGGCAAAGGCCCGATCTCCGCTCCGCAGCCGATCCCGGCTGAAGCGTGATTGACGCGCGTTCGGTCGAGTTGAAACTCGACCGGTCGTGACCACCTGGGGGTTGCCCGGCGGGTGGCCCCCTTCACCGCGCGATGGGCGCGCGCACCAGGTGGTGCGTTTCCTCCCTGAACCTTGGCCGTCCCGGCAATCCGGGGCGGCCTTTTTTATCACGTTCTATTCGGCCGCTTGGGAAAAGCGGCGGTCGAGCAGGAATTGCCCGAGTCTTCGGGCCAGTTGCTGAAACAGGCGCGTCGTTAGATCGAACCCGGCACCGGGAGTGAAGCCGTCGGCATCGAGGTAGCAGCGGCGGTCGACTTCGATCTGCAGGGCGTGGACGCCCAGGTGCGGAGCGCCGTGCCGCTGAACGACGTGTCCCCCGGCGAAAGGCTGGTTCACATATGTGCGAAAGCCCATCGACGTGACGACCTTCACAGCCTCTGCCGTCACCCAGGGCGCACAGCTCTGACCGTAACGATCGCCAACGACGACCTGCGGACCTCCATCCGGTGGCGGCATCGAATGGCAATCCAGCAGCAGAGCACAGCCGAATCGGTCAAGGATTTGAGAAAGCTGATCTTCGATGGCGCGATGAAACGGCCGGTGAGCCTGGTCGAGGCGCTGCTCGAGTTCCTGCGGCGCAATGGGCCGATGCCACAAAGGGCCATGAGTCGGCGTGCGACCAGGAACGATGCCGAGTCCACCCCGTGCTCGCGGGCTGAGCGAAGCGATGGGTCCAGATCGGACGACCGTCGGATCCACCTCATCTTCGGCCCGATTGCAGTCGACTGCACCGCGCGGGGCTCTCGCGAGTACCGCGCCGATCCCCTCTTCAATGGCGCTCCCTACGAGCCGGTCGACAAGCGGATCCTCCAGCGCGTGCAGCGGGTCCCGGCCTCCCTTGCTCAGTGCAATCAGCCAGTCGGGATAGTCGCGTCCGGCGTGCGGGACCGACAGGAGCACGGGAACATCCGCGCTGGGCAGATGGATGTCCGGCGGAGAGAGTCGCATCGGTGAGATTTTGCTCCTGGCTGCGGCACAAAGCCTAGGACTGTCGCGTTTCGGGTCAACACTCTCCCATCACGCTGGAAAATCTTAAACGTTCCGAGCATAAGCAAACTCATGGCGAAAATCCTCCTGGCCGAAGACGACTCGTCCATGCGCGAGTATTTGCAACGGGCGTTGCAGCGTGTCGGCTATGAGGTTTCCTCTGTCGGATGCGGGACGGAGGCGATGCCTCTGCTCGAAACCGAGCGTTATGACCTGCTTCTGACAGACATCGTTATGCCGGAGATGGACGGGATCGAGCTGGCGCAGAAGGCGTCGGCGATCGATCCCGACATCCGCGTCATGTTCATTACAGGCTTTGCAGCTGTCGCTCTTCAGGGCGGGCGGACGACTCCGGGCGCCAAGCTTCTCTCCAAGCCATTCCATCTCAAGGACCTCGTCGCCGAGGTGGACCGGATCTTTCAGACCGAAGATCAGCACGGGCGGCTTTAAGCCTTAGCGATTTAGGCGGATTCAGCGGCTTGCGCCTTTGGCGCATGCTCCCTAAATGCCGCCGTCGAGTGGGCGTGTAGCTCAGTGGTAGAGCACTGTGTTGACATCGCAGGGGTCGCAAGTTCAATCCTTGCCACGCCCACCATTTTTCCAAGCACTTAGCCCGATTTATCACAGGTCTCCCTGTTCAGGCTGCATGCCAGCGCGCGGGTGGTGATTGAACCAATCGGGTATTGCACCCTAGGCTCGCACGATGATTGCGAACGATAGTCTAAGTCGTAGAGACATGATGGCTGCAAGCGCTGCTCTGCTCGCGGGCTGTGCAGCGCCTCAAGTAGTGAACAAACGAACCTCGTTCGTGCGTCGCGCAGGATCAGGCTTCCTTGCTGCCGACAGGCCGTATCGGTTCGCCGGGACGAATATGTGGTACGCAGCCTATCTCGGCGCCGGCGCATCCTTCGGAAACCGCGGTCGGCTGAGCCGTGAGCTGGACAGGCTGGCGGCGCTTGGTGTCACGAACGTCCGTATCCTCGGTTCCTCGGAGCTTTCGCCCCTGAAGAACTCGATCACGCCTGCGTTTCGGACCCAATCTAGCGTTTATAACGAGACGCTCCTGCAAGGCCTCGACGTCGCGCTCGCCGAGATGGGCCGCCGCGGAATGCGGGCGGTCATTTACCTGACCAACTTCTGGGAATGGTCGGGCGGGATGATGACCTACCTCTATTGGACGAACGGCGGCCGCTACATCAACATGAATGACCCGGCCCATTCGTGGCCGGAGTTCCCTGACATGGTCTCGCAATTCTATTCGAGCGCGCCGGCGGTCAAACTCTATCACGACTATGTCCGGGCGATTGTCGGGCGAACGAACACCGTAACGGGCGGGCGGTACACGGACGACCCGACGATCATGGCATGGCAGCTCGCGAACGAGCCACGGCCGGGCGGGAGCGACGCCGTAGTGTCGAGGCAGCTTCCGGCCTATCTCGCCTGGATCGGCGCCACGGCGCGATTGATCAAAATACTCGATCCCAACCACCTCGTTTCCACGGGAAGCGAAGGTACTCAGGGCTGCAGCGGCCGGGATGACTGCGTGATGCAGGCGCACGGCTTTGCCGAAGTGGATTACGTGACCGCCCATATCTGGCCTCAGAACTGGAGCTGGGCTGATCCAAAGGACCTCGCCGGGACGTGGGTGACGGTTGAGGCCAGGACACGGGAATATATTGCCGCGCAGCTTGCAATTGCCGAGCGGCTCGGAAAGCCGCTGGTCATCGAGGAATTCGGTTTTCCGCGCGACGGCGGAAGCTTCGATCCTTCCGCCTCGACAAGTTTCAAGGACCGATTCTACACTCTCATCTACGATGCGGTCGCCGACAGCATCGCCAAGGGCGGCCCGATTGCCGGGTCGAACTTCTGGGCCTGGGGCGGGGAGGGACGGGCGCAGCACACTGATAACCTCTTCGTGCGCGGCGACACGGCCTATCTAGGCGATCCGCCTCACGAGCCGCAGGGCTGGTACAGCGTCTTCGACAGCGATGCTTCGACGCAGTCGCTGATCCGCGAGCATGCCTCTGCGCTAGTCACGTAGGCGGACGACCTTCGTGGTGCCGTCGTAGGCAATCGTCCGATCGGCTTGTTCGAGGTCGAGTGCTCGCGGACGGATTGCCTGCATGAACCGGACCTTGATCGTCCGCTTCGCAGCCATTCCGGGGAAGTGGCCGTCGCGAGCGCCGATCGTCAGCGTTCCGCTGGCGTCATCATACTTGATCGGAATGCGCGAGAAGGCCCCGTTTAGGTATTGCCGACTGACGCCATCGTCTTCGTATAGCGAGAAGCTGCCGTCAGCGCCGGTATAGACCTGCAGCGCGATGGGGCCGTTCTGCCCTTCCTTCGTGTGCTGGACGGCGGGGCCGGTCGGTATGATCGATCCCGCTCGGACGAATACCGGCATTCGCTCGTACGGCGCTGGGGCCATGATCGTCTGGCCGCCCTCGAAGCTGCTTCCGCTGTAGAGGTCGAACCAGCGTGTGCCGGACGGAAGATAGACTTTGCGGCTGCGCGATTTGAACTCAGTGACGGGCGCGACGAGGAAAGCGGGGCCGAAAAGATATTCGTCGTCGACATTCCAGGTCTTCCGGTCGGTCGGGAAGTCCATGACCAGCCCGCGCATGATGGTTCCGTCATGGAAGTGCGTTTCGGCGGCGATCGTGTAGACATAGGGCATCAGTCGGTACCGAAGCCGGTCGTACCACTCCATCGACCGGTAAGTCGGAGATCCCGCCGGGGCCATCTCGTAGATCTCGCGGTATGGGAACTCGCCATGGCTTCGGAATAGCGGCGAGAAGGCGCCGAACTGGAACCAGCGGGTGTTGAGCTCGCGCCATTCACCCAGGTGAGCCGGATCCTGCTTGGTATAGCGTTCCTCGTTTGCGAAGCCGCCGATGTCGTGGGTCCAGTTGGGCACGCCTGACATTGAGAAGTTCACGCCGGCAGAGATCTGGTCGTGAAGATCGTCCCAGCGGGATGCTACGTCGCCTGACCAAACCGCTGCGCTGTCGCGCTGGATTCCGCCGAAGGCCGAGCGGGTGAGGATGAACGGGCGGACGTTGGGCTTAAACTTGATGAGGCTCGAATAGACACCGTCGACGTGCACCAGCGGATATGAGTTGAAGAGAGCGGCGCCGGGCCCGGCAGCCGTCGGGCTCATGCGGCGCTGTCGCTCTTCGATCGACAGGTTCGAATGGAAATCCGGCTCATCGGAATCGAGCCACCAAGCATCGAAGTTCTGCACGCCGAGCGTCTCGATCATCTGGCGCGAATAGATCTGCTTCGCGCGGGGATTGTACGGATCGTAGAACGCGTTGGGATACCCAGGCCCGACCCAGTCGCGGTAGCGCGCCTTGATGTAGTCGGGGTCGGTCGGCTCGGACGGCTGCGGGTGATCCATGCGACGGTAGATTCCGCCAACCGCATCCAGCTCCTTGTAATGCTCCGTGGTCGGATAGAATTTCGCCCAGACCGAGATCATCACTTTGGCATTCTGGCGGTGGACGTCGTCGACCATCGCCTGCGGATTAGGGAAGCGCTTCGGATCGAAGCAGTGGCAACCCCAACTCTCCTCAGGCCAATAGAACCAATCCTGCACGATGTTATCGAGAGGGAGGCCTCGCCTGCGATATTCGCTGACAACGCCGAGCAGCTCGTCCTGCGTCTGGTAGCGCTGGCGGCTCTGCCAGAAACCGTAGGCCCATTTGGGAAGGATCGGCGCCTTGCCGGTGAGCGTCCGATAGCCGGAGATCACCCCGTCCATGCTGTCGCCGGCGACGAAATAGTAATCGAGGCCCTGGCTCAGCTCCGATGAGAGCGTGAGGGAGTGGCGATCAGGCTCCGGAAGCGGGCCGTTGTGGAGGAGCGCGATGTAGCCGGCGTTCGGTTCCCACTCGACACGGATGTCCGCTGATTTACCTGCGGTCAGGGGTAGGTCGAAATTGTGGTACCAGGGGTTCCAGTTCTGCCGCCAGCGTTCAAGCAGCGGCTTTCCGTCCACGAAGACTTTCACATAGCTCGACGAATAGAGGCGGAATTTGTGCATTCCGGTCGTGGTCGGATGAATGGTTCCGGTCCAGACGATGCGCTGCGTGCCGACGCTGTTGCCCGCCGTATTCTGGCCTGAAGTCGCAGCCGTGGTTTGCGCCTTCGCCTCGGCGGGCCATTTCGACTGGTCTTCGATGTACTTATAATCGATCGTGGGTTCCTGCCGGGTAACGACCTCGCGATCGCCGAGGAAGTAATGCGCGGTGAAGCCCGCTTGGCTGCCTTCGCCGGTGACCTTCAGCTGCTCGCCGACGAGCGCGTAGGGTTTCGGATTACCGAATCGGGTGATCGAATTGTTGTCCCAAAGAACGCCGTAGTTCCGCGTCGAAAGGACGAACGGGATAGCCACGTCCATGTTGTGCTGGGCGAGCTTAATGTCCTCGCCATTGTAATTCATCTGGCGATTCTGGTGCTGGCCCAAGCCATAGAAGCCTTCGTCCGTGCCGCGGTTGAATTGCTGGGTGACGGACTGGAATCGTTGACCCTCGGCGGTTGCAGGCGCGAACGCCGGTGGGCCGCTTTCGGCGAGGATGGTGTCTCCTCGGGCGTTCTGGAAGCTGACGTTGCCGGATGCCAGATCGACAATCGCTGAGGCTTTCGGAGTGCGAATGGTAACGGAGCCGGCCGCTTCGCTCACTTCAAAGCCGCCCGAGAGGGGCCTCGCTGTCACCATCAGACTCGCCGTAGGTGCTGCCGTTGGCGTGGGCCCGGAGGTCACGCGGAAGATGCCGTCGCCGTAGACGTCGACGTGCACGGTCTTTTCGGAGCTTGCAGTTGGGGCAACGGCGATGCCGGTTTCCGTACGTTGCCAGTGCTCGGCGAGGACTGCTTCACTCGAACACAGAAGGAAGGCGGCGGCAACGATACGCATGGCTATCCTCATCAGCGGTAAGTCCCCAGCCGAACCTTGAGCAGAGTCGGTCGCGCCAGGTTCAGGCCGTAGTCGACCTGGTCGCCGTTCCAGCGGCGCGACATGATCCAGCGGCCATTTTCCAAGGTGCCTTCCTCGACGGTCAGGAATTGCGAACTTTCGCCCGCGTCAGGCTTGTTTAGCGAGAAGCCGAGCCGAAGATCGGATCCGGCGACGAGGAACTCGTCGGGTGCCAGCTGAATGATGGCGGCACCGCCGACCGGTGCTTCCTTGCTCGGCCGGGGCGGGTCCGACGCCCGTTCGCGCATGCCGAACTGCCAAAGACCGTACATGGCGGTGATCTTCCACCGACCGAGCGCGGCCAATTGGTCCGCGCCGTCCTGCGGCTTGGCGAAGCCCGCGGTCGGATGATCGAACGAAAGCTGGGCCCAGTCACGGGCCATCGGAGCGAGAAGCGCGAAGTTGGATGCGAAGGCATCGAGGGTCTCGGCATCCAGGCGCTTCGCGCCCAAGGGGAAGTTAAAATATCCGGTCGCGTCCATTCCGAAGGGCGCCCAGCCGATCGCGCCATTTCCGAGCGCGAGCCAAAAGAAGCGGGCGAAAGGTACGTCATTGCCGGTTTCAGGGATAAAGAGCGGATTGTCCGGACGGCGATAGTGCTCGATGTACTTCGCGTACTTGCCATAGTCGGACGAGTAGATGTCGGGCGCGAGCACATCGACGTGTGGCGCAGCGACCTTCCAGATGTCGATGACGTTCCAGTTCGGGCCTCCGCTGGCGCCATATTGCACGCCCTCAAGCGTGAAAGGGTCCGTCAGCGATGCGTTGACGTACATTGGTAGGTCGAGCTGCGCCTTGCCGGCCGCGACGATTTGATCGACGTAGCGGGCAACGTGCCAGGCGTTGAAGGCCTGATCGGCTGTCTTCCCGAACGCCTGCGACCATGTGCCGTTCTTTCCAATGCCCTTGGCAAGCTCGAGTGGAATTCGCTCGGAGAAAAGGCGCTGTGCCGCGGGTGAGAAGTCGCGCGGGATGCCGTAGCTCCCGGTCTCGTTTTCGACCTGCACCATGATGACAGTGTGTTGGGGATCGGCCTGGCGCAGGTGGGCCATCAGCGAAGCGAACGCCTTCTTATCGGCCTCGAGCGTGGCCCGACCGTGGGCGGACAGGACGAAGTGCGTCGTCCCGTCAGGCTTGATCTCTCGAGGGAAGCGGCGGGTATCGGCCTTGACCCATTCCGGCGCGTATTGCGGATTGGTGTTCTTCCAGGTGCCGAACCACAGCAGCACCAGGCGAACATCGTTCTGCCGCGCCTGCCTGAGCAACTCGTCTACCCAGGCGAAGTCAAAGCGGCCTTCCTGCGGCTCGATCTGCTCCCACCCGACCGGCACCTCCAAGGTGTTGGCGTGCAGCGCGTGGATCGTCGGCCAGACGAGAGGGAGCATGGCGGGATAGTTGCTGGAATTGTTCACCTGCGCGCCGAGCATCAGGAACGGTTCGCCATCGACGAGTAAAGCATGACGGCCGTCTTTCGCGACGATGCGCGGAAGAGCGGTCTGGGCGGTCGCCTGCCCCGCGAAAGAGAGAAGCAGGACCGTCAGAATTAAGCGCCGCAATCTGCTCAAACTCGCCCCCCTCTGGATGCTCGCGCTTTCAGTGCTTCCGGACCGCAACGGCCGTTGCTAATGATAGCGCTATCATTGCGGTTCGGTCGAACACGGGCAAGCGGGGAGATGTCGATGTTTCAGGTTTCGAAGATGGCTTGGCGTACCCTCGCAACCGCGGGCTTGCTGGCAAGCACGGCCTGCGCGACGCAAATCGTTGCTCCGCCACCGGCCGTCGTTGAAGCGCCTGCAACTCCACCCGTCGCAGACTCGGCCGCATGGCCGGACGTGCACAGTCGTGTTGCAACCGATCCTGCCATCGAGGCTCGCATCGACTCCATCCTCGCCAAGATGCCGGTGGAGGAGAAAGTCGGGCAGATCGTCCAGCCCGACATTACCAGCGTCACTCCGGCCGACATGCGCAAGTACAGGTTCGGATCGATCCTGGCCGGAGGAAACAGCGCCCCGGCGGGAAATGAAAAGGCCCCGGCGGCGGAATGGCTGAAGCTGTCTGACGCCTTCTGGAACGCGGCCAACGAAGCGCAATGGGTCGGAGAGCGCATTCCGACCCTGTGGGGTATCGATGCCGTGCATGGTCACGCGAACATCGTCGGTGCGACGATCTTTCCGCAGAATATCGGTCTCGGCGCGATGCGTAACCCGGACTTGATCAAGAAGATCGGCGAGGTGACTGCCCGGGAAATGCAGGTTACCGGGATCGACTGGGATTTTTCTCCGACGCTGGCCGTCGTCCGCGATGATCGCTGGGGCCGCACCTACGAGGGCTTCTCCGAAGATCCGGAAATTGTCCGCTCCTATGCCGGCAAGATGGTCGAGGGCCTGCAGGGAACGCCGGGAACGCCCGAGTTTCTCGGTCCAGGAAGGGTGATCGCGACCGCAAAGCATTTCGTCGGCGACGGCGGGACGGCGAACGGCAAGGATCAGGGCGACAATCCGTCGAGCGATGAGCAGATCCGCGACATTCACGGCGCTGGCTATCCAGCCGCGGTCGAAGCCGGCGTGCAGTCCGTCATGGCCTCCTATTCGAGCGTGCGCGGGCAGAAGATGCACGGCAACCAGGAACTGCTCACGAAGCGCCTGAAGGGCGACATGCATTTCGACGGGTTCGTGGTCGGTGACTGGAACGGTCACGGGCAGGTACCAGGCTGTACAGTCACGAGTTGCGCTGCTGCCGTGAATGCAGGGCTCGACATGTTCATGGCGCCGGACAGCTGGAAGGGCCTCTACGAAAATACGCTCGCACAGGTTAAATCCGGCGAGATTCCCATGGCGCGCCTCGACGACGCGGTGCGCCGGATCTTGCGGGTGAAGCTGCGTGCGCACCTCTTCGAAGAAGGCGCGCCATCGACGCGACCCTATGCTGGCCGTTTCGAGCTGCTGGGTTCTGCCGAGCATCGTGCGGTCGCTCGCCAGGCCGTTCGTGAATCCCTCGTTCT
The DNA here is from genome assembly GCA_046730955.1 of Pseudomonadota bacterium. Classification (GTDB taxonomy): domain Bacteria; phylum Pseudomonadota; class Alphaproteobacteria; order Sphingomonadales; family Sphingomonadaceae; genus Sphingomicrobium. Next base: position 13,684 of record JBKPKE010000078.1, on the reverse strand, counting down.
CCTGAAGAATCAGGCGCATCTGTTGCCGCTCTCGCCGAGCGCAAAAGTCCTTGTCGCTGGTGACGGCGCCGACAACATCATGAAGCAGGCCGGCGGCTGGACCATTAGCTGGCAGGGCACCGACCTCACCAAGGCCGATTTCCCACATGCGCAGTCGATCTACAGTGGCATTCAAGATGCGGTGAGCGCTGCCGGAGGGACCGCGACCCTCAGCGTTGAAGGCAAGTACAAGCGCAAACCCGATGTCGCGATCGTCGTTTTCGGCGAGAACCCTTATGCCGAAATGGTTGGCGACCGCCCCACGCTCGAGTTCAGCCCCAGCGACAAGACGGCGCTTGAGACGCTGAAGAAACTTAAGGCGGCGGGGATTCCGACCGTCTCGGTCTTCCTCTCGGGCCGGCCGATGTGGGTGAATCCGGAACTCAATGCCTCCGATGCTTTCGTTGCGGCATTTCTTCCCGGGAGCGAGGGGGGCGGTGTCGCCGATGTCCTGTTCAAGGATGCGTCCGGACAGGTTCGCGATTTCAGGGGCAAGCTTTCCTACAGCTGGCCGAAGCGTGCCGATCAGACGCCGCTCAACCGTGGCGACGCAAATTACGATCCACTGTTCGCTTACGGCTACGGCCTGACCTATTCCGACAATGGCGACCTGCAGGCGCTGTCGGAGGAACGTCCGGCCGGCGGAGGGGCGGGCGATGTCGGCACTTTCTTCGCACGCGGCGCACTGCCCACTGGCTGGTCGTTTGCGCCATCAGCTGGAGTCACGTTGCGGAACATCGATCGACGGGGCCAGGAAGACACCCGCTTGATTACGTTCGGTGGTGCGGGGGAGCAGTCGCTGCGGCTCATGACCGCACAACCGCTCGACATCGCGCGCGAAACCAACGCGGAACTTAGCTTGCTCATCGACTATAATGTGCGGAGCGGGCCAACGGGTGACGTGAAGATCGGCATGGACAATGCGGCCGTGCCGGTCACGAACGCACTGCGCGGCGCGTCCAAAGGTCACTGGCGGACGTTGACGGTGCCGCTTAAATGTTTCGCCAAGGGCGGTGCCGACATGGCCAAGCTTTCGACTCCGCTTATGCTCAGTACGTCGGGCAAGCTCACGATTGCCATCTCCGACATTCGGATTGCCAGCGCTTCGGTTCCCCAGGACCGCTGCACCTTGTAGAGCCCGAAGACGGGATCGGAATCTTGGCAGCCTTCGGAGCCGAATTTTAGATACATCCTTCAGTTGCAGTCTTGAACTTATGATTGGTAGCGCTAACAATCAGAGCGTGTTTGGGGCGCGCTCGTGACTTTGGCTTTCTCGCCGGCAATGCTTCCCGTCGACGCGGCTGATGCTGTGCTCGCTGGCAGGCTTTTGCTCGACGAGGGTCCTACCCCCGTGCTCATCCGCCACGGCCAGGTCGACGACGTATCGAGTATCGCACCGACAGTTTCACATCTTCTTGAGCTCGACCGCTGGGATGCGATCCATGGCGATCGACTCTTCGGACTCGATGAACTCTTTAATCTGCCGAGCGAGCGCTTTCTCGCTCCGTTCGATTTGCAGGTGATCAAGGCCGCGGGCGTTACCTTCGCAATCTCGGCCATTGAGAGGGTGATCGAAGAGCGGGCGCGTGGAGACTATCGAGCAGCGGCGGCGATCCGTGAAAAAGTCGAAGCAGCGATCGGCGGCGCCATCCGCTCTCTCGTTCCTGGAAGCGAGCCCGCTGCGCGACTAAAGGATACGCTCATCGAGGATGGGCTTTGGTCGCAATATCTCGAGGTCGCGATCGGTCCGGACGCGGAAATCTTCACGAAGACTGCGCCACTGGCCAGCGTGGGCTGGGGAGCCGAGATTGGCGTGCGCTCCGACTCCAGCTGGAACAATCCCGAACCCGAAGTCGTGCTCGCAGTGGACAGCCGTGGCCAGATCCGCGGGGCCACGCTTGGGAATGACGTGAACCTGCGCGACTTCGAAGGGCGGAGTGCGCTTCTGCTGAGCAAGGCAAAGGACAATAACGCGTCGACCGCGATTGGGCCCTTCATTCGCCTGTTCGACGATCACTTTACGCTGGATGATATACGCAGCGCCGTCGTTGAGCTTGAGATCGAGGGTGAGGACCGTTTCTCGCTCAGGGGACGCAGTCTCATGAGTGAGATCAGCCGCGATCCGGAAGAGCTGGTGCGACAAGCGCTCAGCGAACATCATTATCCGGACGGCTTCGCGTTATTCCTTGGCACCTTGTTCGCTCCTACCGACGACCGCGACGAGCCGGGCCGTGGTTTCACGCACAAGAAGGGCGACCTCGTGCGAATCTCCGCGCCGAAGCTGGGTGCGCTCGTGAACAGGGTCACGACATCGAAGGAAGCGCCGCCGTGGCGGTTTGGAGTGCGCGAGTTGATGCGCAACCTGGCGTCGCGAGGCTTGTTGGAAGGGCAGGGGAAGATTTTGGAGACGAGCCAATGACCGATACCCTGACCCACTTCATTGGCGGCGAGGTCGCCGGCGACGCGGCTGGCGAAAGCATCAATCCATCCAACCTAGACGATGTCGTTGCGCGTTATCCGAAGGCGAAGCCGGAGGACGTCGACCGTGCGGTCAAGGCTGCACGGGAAGCATTCCCGGCCTGGTCCGAAGCATCGCCCGAAGTCCGGTCCGACGTACTCGATCGCGCCGGCAATCTGGTCATGCAGCGCGCGAAGGAGCTCGGCGAGTTGCTGTCCCGCGAGGAAGGCAAGACGCTTGCCGAAGGCACCGGCGAGGTCATGCGCGCAGCACGGATCCTCAAATATTTCGCTGGCGAGGCGCTTCGCAGACACGGCCGCACATTGGACTCCACGCGGCCCGGACTGGACGTGTCCACCTATCGCGAGGCTATCGGTGTGGTCGGTCTGATCACCCCGTGGAACTTCCCGATCGCTATCCCTGCTTGGAAAGCCGCTCCGGCGCTCGCATTCGGTAATACGGTGGTAATGAAGCCGGCGACACCAACCCCGGCGATCGCGCACGCTTTGGTATCGATCATCCACGAAGCGGGCGCGCCTGCCGGAGTGCTGAATCTCGTCATTGGCGAAGGCGGTATCGGCAGCGCCATCGTCGATCATCCGGACGTTGACGCGGTCTCCTTCACTGGTTCGCAGGGCGTGGGTGCGCTCGTGGCGCAAGGGGCAGTGAAGCGGCAGGCGCGCGTCCAGCTGGAAATGGGCGGAAAGAACCCCCTGGTGGTGCTGGACGATGCGGACCTTGAGCGAGCGGTGAGTTGTGCAATCGATGGCGCCTTTTTCGGCACGGGCCAGCGTTGCACTGCTTCGTCGCGCATAATCGTCACGGAAGGCATTCACGACCGCTTCGTTGAGGCGCTGGCGGAACGTGCTCGTTCCCTTCGCGTGGGCGATGCTCTCGACCCGAAGACCCAGATCGGCCCCGCAGTGAGCGAGGGACAGCTCGAGCAGAATCTCAACTATGTCGAGATCGCAAAGAGCGAAGGTGGCAAGGTTCTGGCAGGTGGACAAGCGCTGCAACTCGACAAGCGCGGCTACTACATGGCTCCGACGGTGATCGCCGATACGGCACCCGACCAGCGCATCAATTGCGAGGAGGTGTTCGGTCCGGTCGCGAGCACTGTCCGTGTCAAGGATTATGATGAGGCGTTGGAAGTCGCCAACCGCGGGCAATTCGGGCTTTCCGCGGGCATCGTCACCAACTCGCTGAAGCATGCCCGCGACTTCCGCAGGCGAATCAAAGCGGGGATGGTGATGGTCAATCTGCCGACCGCAGGCGTGGATTATCATGTGCCGTTCGGGGGAACTCGCAAATCGAGCTACGGCGCGCGCGAGCAGGGCTTTGCGGCCGTCGAATTCTATACGCAAACCAAGACTGTTTATGTGGGGGGCTAAGGTAATTGGCTGACGAACAGAATCTCCGTGCGGTCTATCCGAGCTTGCGGGGAAAGCGGGTGCTGATCACCGGCGGTGGATCGGGCATTGGCGCAGGCGTCGTCGAAGGCTTCGCGAGCCAGGGTGCCGACGTGACCTTCTTTGATGTAACAAACGGGGAATCTCAGGCCGTCGCCGACAGTGTCGGTGCGCGATACGTAGAGAACGACCTGCTGGATGTAACCGGTACCAGAGCAGCAATCGCAAAGCTGGTCGACGAAGGCGGGGCTTTCGACGTCTTGGTGAATAATGCTGCGAACGATGACCGGCATTCGATCGATGATGTCTCGGAGAAATACTGGGACAACCGCATCGGCGTGAACCTGAAGCACATGTTCTTCTGCTCGCAGGCCGTGATTCCCGGAATGCGCAGCAAGGGCGGGGGAGTTATCGTCAACCTGGGGTCCATCAGCTGGCATCTCGCCCTGCCGGACCTGGTCCTTTACCAGACGTGCAAGGCAGCCATCGAAGGTTTGACCCGGGCCCTCGCGCGCGATCTGGGACCGGACAACATTCGCGTGACTTGCGTCGTTCCGGGCAACGTCCGGACTCCTCGCCAGCTCAAATGGTACACGCCGGAGGGTGAGGCGGAGATCGTGGATGCGCAGTGCCTGAAGGGCCGCCTGGTGCCGGAGGACATAGCGGCAATGGTCATGTTCCTTTCATCCGACGATGCTCGGCTGACGACCGGCCACGAATATTGGGTTGATGCCGGCTGGCGATAAGCCTGGGAACTGGGGAGTGAGATGCGTCGACTAGCGTTTGTGCTGTTGCTGGGCACGTGTTCAACCGCCGGGGCCGCTCCTCAACTCAACAGCCTCTTCTCGGATCACGCGGTCCTGCAACGAAGCAGGCCGATCCCCGTGTGGGGAACGGCGGCGCCTGGCGAGAAGCTCCGGGTCTCGCTCGCTACAGTGACGAAGGATGTAGCCGCGGACGCGAAGGGCAATTGGCGCGTCGAACTCCCGCCAATGAAGTCGGGTGGCCCGTTCGTTCTGAGCGCCGCAAGTTCCGAAGGCCGTAGCGCCGCCGCCGACATTCTCGTCGGGGATGTCTGGCTCTGCTCGGGGCAGTCGAACATGGAGCTTCCGGTCAGCCGGGCGCTCGACAGCTGGAACCAGATCCAGTCGGCGAATGACGCGCAATTGCGCATCGTGACCGTGCCCCACCTGTCGGCGACGGAGCCGCAACAGACGATTGGATCTACGCTCAAATGGCAGGCGGTGACACCGCAAACGGTCGGAGACTTTTCGGCGGCGTGCTACTTCATGGTGCGGGACCTTCGCCGTTCGCAGAAAGTACCGATCGGAGCGATCAATGCGAGCTGGGGTGGAACACCGATCCGGGCCTGGCTGAGTGAGCATGGCGCATCCTCGACGGGCGGCGACGATTATTCGCAGTTGCAGCTCTACCGTCGTGATCCTGCCGCAGCGAACAAGGCGTTCGGCGAGAAGTGGGCGGCGTGGTGGCGCAGCAGGACCGGAGACAAGGCGGGGCAGGAGCCCTGGAACGCAAGCGACCGGCTGAAATGGTCAGCGGTTTCGCGCATTGGATATTGGGAGCAGTGGGGCGATCCCAAGTTCGCAGACTTCAATGGCATGGTGTGGATGCGCAACCGCTTCACGCTGACGCCTGCCGAGGCCGCGGAGGGCGCAACCATCTCTCTTTCGGTTGTGGATGAGATCGACGAGGCCTTCGTGAACGGCACTTCGGTCGGCGGGCGCTACACCTGGGAAGCGCCGCGCAACTACCAGGTTCCGGCAGGTCTCCTTCGAGCAGGCGAGAACGAGGTGCTGGTCAACGTCTTCGACGGATCGGGCGCCGGCGGAATGAGCGGACCTGCGGAAGACGTGAAGCTCACGTTAGCCGATGGCATCGCGAAGCCGCTTGGTGCGGGCTGGCAATATTCGGTTGTCACTCAGGAGGTCGGCGCAGGGCCGCTTGCCCCATGGGATTCGGCAATGGGGTTGACCCAAATCTACAACGGCATGATCGCCCCGCTCGGCAATTACGGCTTAGCGGGGGTGGCCTGGTATCAGGGTGAAGCGGACGTCGGCCGTGCAGGCAGTTATGCCGACCGGCTGACGGCGATGATGCGCGATTGGCGCACGCAATTCGGTCAATCCAAGCTACCGTTCCTGATCGTGAGCCTGGCAAATTTCGGGCCTTCTTCTTCGAAGCCGACTGCCAGCGATTGGGCCGAGCTGCGCCAGGAACAAAGGCTTGCTGCCAGGCGCGACCCGAATGCGGCGCTCGTCGTAGCTATGGACCTTGGCGAGCGGCTAGACGTGCACCCGGCGAACAAGATTGAGCTTGGACGAAGGCTCGCTCGTGCAGCGAACGTGTTCGCTTACGGAGCGAAAGGACCGATCGGTCCGGAGGTGGTGGGGGCACATCGAACGGCGAACGGCATTGAAGTGCAGTTCAAGGGTGTTACCGGCTCCTTGACGACATGGAGCGGGACTCGTGCGCTGGCCTTTGAGCTCTGCGGGGGGACTCAGGAGAGCTGCAGGTTCGCCGATGCGGTGGCCGACGGACAAAGCGTCCATATCGCCGACGACGGCAAGCCGGCAACGCGGGTCCGCTATGCCTGGGCAGACACGCCGGTCACAAACCTTTACGATGAAGCGCAGCTTCCGCCTGGTCCGTTCGAGGTCCCGATCAATTAAGCCTAATGATTATGCCGCGGCGTTCGGCTGGAGGTGCCGCGATACTTGACCGCGAATTCCAGCACCGCCCCTTCTTCCATCTGCCCCGTCTTCTCGCGGTAGAGCTCTTCCCACGGCGTATTGCTCTCAGGAATGGGCGGCGGCGCATGTTGCTTTCGGCGTGCAATTTCGTCGTCGTCGACGAGAGCATCGCAGCGACCCTTTTTCAGGTCGATGCGGATCATGTCGCCGGTGCGCAACCAGGCCAGGCCGCCGCCGGCCGCGCTTTCGGGAGAAGCGTTGAGAATCGACGGGCTGTCCGACGTGCCGGACTGGCGGCCGTCGCCAAGCGTTGGAAGGCTCGTGATGCCGCGTTGAAGCAATGCATCCGGCGGTTGCATGTTCACGACCTCCGCCGACCCGGGCCAGCCGAGAGGGCCCGAACCGCGGATGACGAGGATGCAGTTCTCGTCGATCTTGAGGGCAGGGTCGTTGATGCGATGATGATAGTCGTCGGAGCCATCGAACACGATAGCGCGCGCCTCGAATACATTCTCCTGGCCAGGGCGACATAGGTAACGGTTACGGAATTCTGCGGAGATCACGCTTGTCTTCATGATCGCGAAATCGAACAGATTGCCGCGCAGCACGAGGAAGCCGGCGCGTTCCTTCAGGGGATGCGAGAAGGGTCGTATGACTTCGCGGTCGGTGGCTTCTCGGCCCCCAAGGTTCTCGGCCTGCGTTCGCCCAGTCACCGTGAGCGCACCACCATCAAGCTTTCCGGCCTGCAGCAATTCCCACATGACCGCGGGAACGCCTCCCGCGCGATGAAAGCGCTCGCTGAGATATTGCCCTGCCGGCTGGACGTTGGCGAGAAGCGGGATGTCGTAGCCGAATTCCATCCAGTCGGACGGGCGTAGCTCGACGCCCGCGTGCCGCGCCATTCCAACGATGTGCGGCTGCGCATTGGTCGATCCGCCCAGCGCACTGACGACGCGGATCGCGTTCAGGAAAGAATTGCGGGTGAGGATCTTCGACGGGCGCTGATCCTCGTACGCCATGTCGACGATACGCCTGCCGGTTTCGTAGGCCATCTGTCCGCGCTCGCGATACGGAGCGGGAATCGCAGCATTGCCGGGCAGCGACAACCCGAGGGCCTCGGACACTGCGTTCATCGTCGAAGCAGTGCCCATTGTGTTGCAATGGCCAAGCGAGGGAGCGGAATCCGCAGCTCTGCGCAGGAACTCGGCTTCGTCGATCTTGCCGGCGGCGAGCAACCGGCGCGAACGCCAGATCACCGTGCCGGATCCGACGAGATCGCCTTCGTGCCAGCCATCGAGCATCGGACCGCCGGACAGGGTAATCGCCGGTATGTCGACGGTGCACGCCGCCATGATGCTTGCCGGCGTAGTCTTGTCGCAACCGGTGGTGAGAACCACCGCGTCGATTGGATAGCCGTTCAGAACTTCAACGAGGCCAAGGTAAGCGAGGTTGCGATCAAGCGCGGCGGTCGGTCGCCGGCAATTCTCGAAGATCGGATGCATGGGGAATTCCATTGGAATTCCCCCGGCATCGCGGATGCCCGCCTTTACGCGTTCGACCAGCTGCAGATGGACGCGATTGCATGGGACGAGATCAGAACCCGATTGGGAAATGCCGATGATCGGCTTGCCGCCACGAAGCTCCTCCGGCGTCAGGCCGTAGTTCATGTAGCGCTCGAGATAGAGCGCGGTCATGTCGCTTCGGCCCGGCGCGTCGAACCACTCTCGCGAACGGAATGGGCGTGCAGGCGTGCGGGTCATTGCAAACTCCCAATGGTCAGGCTCGACCGGGCCTAGTTTGCCCTGCGCCTATCCCTGCATTTCCTCCAGTTCCTTGCCCTTGGTCTCATGCACGTAGCGCTGCACGAGGAAGAAACTGATCACGGCGCAGACGCCATAGAAGACGTAGCTTCCGGTGAGGCTCCAGGCTGCCATGATAGGAAAGCTCTGTGCGATGAGATAGTTGGAGAACCATTGCGCGAAGCCGGCCACCGCCAGCGCGGATCCGCGGATCTGGTTGGGGAACATCTCGCCGAGCATGACCCACATCACTGGGCCCCAGCTGAAGTTGAAGAAGATGACGTAGAGGTTGGCGGCAATCAGCGCCACCGTGCCGAGGCTGGATGACAGCTGCAAATTGCCCTGCGCATCCAGCGTTCCGTTGGCGAACGCATAGACCATCGCGAACAAAGTCACCGCCATGCCTGCCGATCCGATGAGAAGCAGCGGCTTGCGGCCGATTTTGTCGATTACGGCGATCGTCACGAAGCAGGCCGCAATCGACACCGCGCCCGACACGATGTTAATCTGCAGCGACTGGTCCTCGGTGAAGCCGGCGAGCTGCCAGAGCGTCGCACCGTAGTAGAAGATCACGTTGATTCCGACGAGCTGCTGGAAGACGGCGAGCATGATGCCGACCCAGACGATCGGACGAACGCCCAGCGGACCCGAACCCTTGATGTCGCTGAGACGGGGACGATGATCCTCGGCAAAAGTGGCGCGGATCTCGGCGAGCTTTTCGCGGGCGACATCGGCACCGAAGAGGCTCGAGAGGACGCTCGTAGCTTTCTCGTCACGGCCCTTCGAGACCAGATAGCGAGGGCTCTCCGGAATGAAGATCAGCGCGACGAGGAAGATTGCCGCCGGGATCGCCTGCATCAAATACATCCAGCGCCACGCCTCGATGCCTGCCCAATGGACCGAGGTCGATTCCCCCGCGCTCGCCGCCAGGAAATAGTTGACCAGGAACGCGGCGGTCAGGCCGGTGATGATCATTATCTGCTGAACGGTCGTTAGGCGCCCGCGAATGTTCGCCGGCGCAACTTCCGAAATGTAGGCGGGCGAAAGAACGCTCGCAGCGCCGACGGCCATGCCGCCCGCAATTCGGGCAATGACGAACAAGGCCTGGACGTGGGCGAAACCCTGGACGAGCGCACCGCAGAGGAACAGGATCGCCGCCAGCATCATCGTGTTGCGGCGGCCCATAAGATCGGCAAGGCGTCCGGCGAAGAAAGCACCGATGAAACAACCGATGAGCAGGGACCCAACGGTGAAACCAAGGCCTGCATCCCCTAGATGGAATGCGGTTCTCAGTCCTTCCTGAGTTCCGTTAACTGCACCGCTGTCGTAGCCGAACAGGAATCCTCCGATCGTTGCCACTGCAACGATCGCCCCGATAAACCCCATGTTCGCGCGCTGCGCACTCGCCTCGACCATACTCTCTCCCCTCCTGAGCCGAATCGCGACGATCGGCTCACGCATGTTAGCGCTAACTAGTCGTCCGCGGCGCGACAAATGCAAGCGCAGAAAACATGTCTCTGATCACTTGCGCGCCCGCCGTCGTGATGAAGGTGCCGGCCCCGAGGATTCGCGAACGACCAGTTCGTGCTCCAGTACGCGCTCGGCAGGAACGGGGCCCAAACCGTGGCGCTTGCTGCGCAGCTCCGACAGCAAAAGGTCGAGCGCGGCATCAGCCATTGCGGCGACCGGCTGACGAATGGTCGTAAGCTCGGGCCACACAGTCGTGGCAGGGGCCGTGTCGTCGAAACCGACGACGCTGATGTCGTTGGGTACATCCAGTCCGCGGCGATGCGCGACGCTGACCGCTGCAGCGGCCATGTCGTCATTGCTGGCGAAAATCGCAGTTGGCCTGTGGGGAAGATCGAGCAGCCTTTCAGCGGCTTCGAGGCCCGATCGAAACGTGAAATAGCCTTGTTCGACTGCGATACCGCTCGGGTCGAGGCGCGCCTCGTTGACGGCCGCACGAAAGCCCCTTTCGCGCTCGGCGCTCGCGATCTGCTGCGGATGTCCCTTGATGAGCGCGAGGCGACGATGTCCCAAGCTGATCAGATAGGCGGTCATTTCGCGAGCAGCGGCGAAATCGTCGATCCGAACGTTGAGAGCGTTCTCGTAGAGCTTGCCCATTGCGACGGTGACTACAGGCATTTCCGCCAGCGCGAGCTCGGTGAGTATCGGAACGGATTCTGAAAGGGGCGGGGGCAGAATGACACCCTCGACGTCGGCGGTTGCAATGTGGCGCGCCGCTTGGGCCTGGTCGGCGTCTTCCTCGCCTTCGCATGCTTCGATGACCAGGTGCGCACCGGCCTTGCGGGCTCCGTCCAGGGCACCGACCAGAAATTGACTGAGATAGGCAGCGCTGGGATTAGAGTAGAGCAATCCGATGTGAGTGGCATCGCCCGCGGCAAGACTCCGCGCAGCCATGTTCGGCGAATAACGAAGGTTTTGGACAGCATCGAGAACGCGAGCGCGTGTCTTGTCGCGCACGTTCTTTTCCTTGTTGATGACGCGCGACACGGTCATCGCGGACACGCCTGCGGCCCGCGCAACATCTTCGATCGTGACTGTCCCCCGACTGCGCCGGCTGGGTTTGTTCGTCGCGGTCATCCAAATCTCGCTTAGGTGGGCAACCGCCCCATTGCAACGCCGCGAGCCACCATTATGGTAGCGCTATCATTCAGCAATGCGACGTCTGGGGAGAGTAAGATGGGCAAGCGCGGAGCAATGGGCGTTCGCGTCCTTGCGGCAGTCATTGCGGCGACGTTTGTCGGTGCGTCGGGATTTGCAGCATTAGCGCAGCCGCGCGGCGCACCGCGTTCGGCAGGCCTCGTCTACAAGGATCCGTCCCGACCGGTTGAGGTTCGCGTCGAGGACCTGCTTCGTCGGATGACGCTCGAAGAAAAAACCATGCAGCTCATCACGCTGTGGGAGCAGAAGGATAAGGTTCAGGCGGACGCGGGCCAATTCGATCCGGTCGAAGCTTCGAAGAATTTCCCGAACGGAGTGGGGCAGATTGCACGCCCGTCTGACAAACGCGGCGTGACCCAGTCCAATGCCGGCGCGGCAGGCGCTTCAGCCGGTGCCGTCAACCGCGACGCGCGCGACACTGCGGAGTACATCAACGCGGCACAGCATTGGGCCGTCGAGAAGACTCGCCTCGGAATTCCGATCCTCTTCCACGAAGAAGCACTGCATGGATACGTTGCGCGGGGGGCAACAAGCTTTCCGCAATCGATCGCACTTGCAAGCAGCTGGGACCCGGCATTGCTTGAGCGCGTGTTTTCGGTAGCGGCGCGCGAGATGCGCGCCCGGGGTGCGACGCTGGCCCTCGCCCCCGTCGTTGACGTTGCGCGCGATCCGCGTTGGGGCCGGATCGAGGAGACGTACGGCGAGGACCCTTATCTCGTCAGCGAAATGGGTCTCGCGGCGATCCGCGGATTCCAGGGTCCGACTCTGCCGCTCCCCTCGAACAAGATCATGGTGACGCTGAAGCATATGACCGGTCACGGCCAGCCCGAAAGCGGCACGAATATCGGGCCAGCGCATCTTGGGGAGCGCGAGCTTCGCGAGACATTTTTCCCGCCGTTCGAGCGGGCGGTGACGGAGTTGCCGGTGCGTTCGGTGATGCCGTCATACAATGAAATCGATGGCGTTCCGTCGCACGCGAACAAGTGGCTGCTCCGTGGTGTTCTGAAGACGGAATGGGGCTTCAAGGGAGCGGTCGTCAGCGACTATTTCGCAATCAACGAGCTCGTCACACGGCACAAGATGTTCGGCGACGTCAAGGAAGCTGCGGAGCGGGCGATCAAGTCCGGCGTGGATTCGGAGACGCCTGATCCGCAGGGATATATTCATCTGCCGGAGCTCGTCCGCGAAGGTCGTGTCCCGCAGGCCCTGGTTGATGATGCAGTGCGTCGCGTCCTGCGGCTGAAGTTCGAATCCGGCCTGTTCGAGAACCCTTACCCGGACGTTGCGACGGCCGAAGCGAGGACGGCGACGCCTGACGCAATCGCGCTGGCTCGTGAGGCGGCGCAGCGTTCGGTCGTGCTGCTCAAGAATGACAAGGGCTTGTTGCCGCTCGACGCATCCAAGATCGGCCGCGTTGCAGTTCTTGGAACGCACGCGCGCGACACTCCGATCGGGGGATACAGCGACGTGCCACGGCATGTCGTGAGCGTGCTCGAAGGTCTGCAGAATGCGTCGCAGGGCCGGTTCAACGTGGATTATGCGGAAGGCGTTCGCCTGACGGAGAGTCGCTGCTGGTCGTGCGATGAGGTGAAGCTTGTCGACCCCGCGGTGAACCGGAAGCTTATTCCGGAGGCGGTCGAGACGGCTCGAAAGGCGGACGTGATTGTAATGGTGCTCGGCGACAACGAGCAGCTCAGCCGGGAGGCTTGGGCGGACAATCACCTGGGCGACCGCTCTTCGCTCGATTTGGTCGGTCAGCAGGAAGAGCTTGCTCGCGCGGTTCTCGCACTCGGAAAGCCTACGGTGGTCATCCTGCTCAACGGTCGCCCGCTGTCAGTGAATTATCTGGCGGCGAACGCGCCTGCTCTTATTGAGGGTTGGTACCTCGGCCAGGAAACAGGAAATGCGCTTGCCGACGTCCTATTCGGCAAGGTCAATCCGGGAGGAAAGCTGCCGGTCAGCTTCGCTCGCTCTGTCGGCCAATTGCCTGTTTTCTACAACCGCAAGCCGAGCTCGCGTCGCGGCTACCTCTTCGACACGACCGCGCCGCTTTATCCGTTCGGTTATGGCCTAAGCTATACGACGTTTGACATCTCGGCGCCGGTGCTGGCGAACGCCACGATCCGTAATGGCCAGAATGCAAAGGTCAGCGTGGACGTGGCCAATACAGGCAAGCGGGCCGGCGATGAGGTGGTCCAGCTGTACGTTCGGGACGATCGCGCTTCCGTCACGAGGCCGCTAATTGAGCTCAAGCGTTTCCAGCGCGTGACCCTTCAACCGGGCGAGCGGCGAACTGTGACCTTCGAGTTGAAGCCAAACGACCTCGCGCTCTGGAACATTGATATGAAGCGAGTGGTCGAGCCGGGAACGTTCACGGTCTACTCCGGTCCGAACTCAGCAAATCTAAAGAGTGCGACGCTGACGGTTGCTGCGCGCTAGGTCTTGCAGAGGCTTTCGAGGATCGGCTCGTAGTTGGTCCTCGAGGGTAGCGGTTTAACGGCGGACGCCTTGTTCTCTAGGCCTTGAGGCTCGGGCGGACGACCTGGATCGGTCTGGTCCGTATAGGCGGGATCGGCTTCGGCC
>JBKPKE010000077.1:0-5423 GCA_046730955.1 Pseudomonadota bacterium | reverse complement strand
GGCTAGAATAACAAGGTAAACTGAGGCCGTGGTGATTCGCTGTCCAGCGGCCTCCGCTCTAGAAGCGACACGGCCCGATCCCGCTGATCCAACCGGGTCGCTTCTTTGATCGCACCTGGGTGTCGCTATGGAACAGCTCGTCGACCTCATGGAGTTTGCAGTCGCTTTGATGGCGACCACAATGGCACTTCGGCGCAAGCACTGGTGACAACCCAACTGAATGTCTGCTTTCGACCCATTGCGGACATCTAACGCCGTGTCGGGACAAGACTTCAATGGGTTGAGCCGTGCGGATATGTGGGGCTGCGCTACGGCTTTAATCGTGGGGTCGTTGGTTTTTGCTCCTCTTCTCATCCTGGATGTCATCGGAGACTGCGCACCGGACGCTCCATGCCGGAAGGGCTTCCTCCTCATGGTCCTCCTGCCAAGTCTGGTGGCCGCAATCGGCGCAGGGCTTCTGGCACGCCTCATTACCAGAAAGCGCTAAGTGTCCGCTTTCCACCCATTCAGGACATTAGTCCTCATGCCAGCTCACGACTCTCACGTATCCGTTCGGTCCATAGAACGAGCTGATGATTTGAAGGCCTATCGTGGCCGAATGAGCGAGCAGCAGCCCGCATAAGATTAGGTGCGGCCAGCGCCCGAGTTGGCGGGCAGGCTTGTCGATAATCCAGCGAAGAACCAACCAGAGTGCGAGACTCCCGATCAGCCAAAGCCACGGGTTCGCCCAAGGCCCCGGCCAGATGTGAACTGCATCGGGCAGGATCACCATGAACGCCAAGAACGGCAACAACACGAGGACGCAGCCCAGCCGAGTTCCCGCCTTCGGATCGTCGAAGATGCTTCGCTCGGGCACGACATGCAGATTGTGCCGTCAGAAAAGTCCGCTTTCCACCCATTCGAGACATAAGCAGTTCGCCGAAAAGCAAGATGCCGATCAGACCGCCTCCGCTTTCCATTCGGGAGTGCCGTTCCAAGTCAGCTTCCACTTGGCGCTCGGCCTGACGTCCTGCACTACGATCTCCTGAAAGGCGACGAGGCAGATGCCGCTTGGATTGCGGGCTGAGGGGTAGATCAGCCCACGCGATCCGACGCCGCGCAATACGTTGGCAAGCGCCTGACCGGCTGGATAGCCCACCGTAATGTCCGGATCGAGGTAGTCGGGCCGAGGCTCGATCCCGCGAATGTCGTGAAACCGGCCAATGAATGAGGCCTGCAGCCCGTTGTAGAGTTTCTCGTCCCTATAGCGCCGCGCTGGATCTCTGATGAAGCCCAGTTCCCGCGTCTTGTGGAAGGCGACTTCCTCGAGCGCCGTTTGCTCGTCGAAGGCCGCATACCAAGCGCCGTGATGGAAATCGTTGAACCGATTTCCGAATTCCCTGCGGTAGGCGAATGCCGCCTCGATGCAACTACTGCCCCAATCCTGGAAGTCCGGGTTAATCTCGCGCTGGGAGAGCCGCTTGCTGGTCTTCCGCTCAATCGCTTGCAGGACGGCCACTTCGTGGTCGGCGTCGACCAGCGAGCGAAGGATCGGCGGTTGGAAGTAAGCCGAGGGAATCAGCCGGAGGGTGAACGCCTGGGAGAGTTCCGTCTCGGGTGGCAGGTCATAGGCCTCCACGGATCGCGTCGACATAGTCACGGACTCGGATGATGGCTGGGATCCCGCCCTCGAGCATGAATTCGAGCGGCGTCTTTCCGTTGAAGAGCGGCCCGTCATTCTCGAGCTTGATCCATTCATCAGCCAACTCGGCGCCGAAATAGACGTGCAGCCCCTGGTACAGACCGATCAGGGCGCTCATCCGCGTCAGTTCGTCCTGGCTGAGTTCCCCTGGCCACGCCTCGCCTTTCATCCTTTGCCAGGTGCGGGGCGAGCGAGCGCCCACCAGTCGGGCTGCCGCGTCATTGTCCACGCTCCACGATCCCAGCAGTCGAGTGGCCGCCTTGATCGCGACCTCCTTGACTACTTTTGGGTCGAGTTCCTCGACCTTCGCCTCCTTGAGGCGCTCCTTGAGCATGGTGGCCATGCTTTGCTCCTTCGCTCCTTGAGCCGACTTGGCCCCCTTTGGGCCTTACTGCCATTTGGCATACCAAATAGCGTCATATGGCGCAAATGGGTTCCGAATTCATTAGCGCTTAGGCGCGCGAGGCGGGGTTCCCGTTGGCAGATTTGCCGTGCTGACCGCTGATTTCAGGATTCCGCCAACGGCAGCTTTCGACCCAAAGCGGACATTAGCCAGCGAACCTTGACCCTCGACCTCAATCACGGTTGGCAGCGGCGTCTCTCGCTTCCCTTTCTTCCGCCCGCTTCGATATTTGCTCTGATAGGCCCGCCGTTGTCGTGCGACCTCGTTCAGCACGATTCCGGAAGTGGTGCCGAGATTGAAGCTCTCGACCATCCCGAACATCGGAATGGCAACGCATAGTTCGCTTCGCTCAACGGCGAGGTCGCTTATGCCTCTCGCCTCGTTGCCGAACCAAACCGCAAGCTTCGTGTGCTTCGTGTAGTCACCCTCATGTAGCAGAACATTGACCCGGTCCTTCACGTGCGGAGATGTGACTATCGAAACGAAGCCCTTCCGTTCCAAATGCGCCAGACATTCCTCGGTGCTGTCGAACCTTTTCACGAAGGTCCATTTGATTGCGGAGACGGAGAGCTTTGACAGCTTTGGCTCGCTGCGAAGTTCTTGCCAGTCGTCAGGCAGCACGCGGCGTGGGTCAACGACATATACCTTTTCGACGCCAAGGGCGTTCACGTTGCGGATGACCGTGCCGATGTTGCGCGGGTTCTGTGGGTCTTCGATGACTGCAATTAGGTTCTTACAGCGGAACGGCTTTATGGCGTCCGCTCGCACACGAGCAGGCCGTTTCGGCGGCTTGGTGTCCGGCTCCTCGTCCATTGGTGTGCTTTAGCTGATCACCGGGTCAACGCGAGTGTCTGCTTTCCACCCATTGCAGACATGGACCATCGGGCGAGTCAGGGACCGACTAGCGACCTTCGAGCCTCAACCGACCACGGGCAATCCCGACGCTCGACGCAGTCACCTCGATCGTGCGGAGGTTTCGGCGACTGCCAGTGATAGCGATTGGATCCGTGCATCTGCCGCTGTTGATCTGCGACGGCAGCCGCAGCGTCTGGAACAGGCCATTGGTGAACCTGACCCGCCCATGATGAAGGCGGATCGCAGCGCTCTCGGCGCAGAGCCGGGACCGGACGGTCCCGCACGTCGATGGTCGTGTTGATCCAGCCGACGCGGAACACGTTGGTCCTGCCAAGCTCTCGCCAGGCGTGCTGAGCAAGCCGCACACTCTGCACCCTGCGGTGTCCGATGTTGTTCTCGCTCCGGGAAAGCGTCAGGCACGGGCCCTGGAAATGCGGGCGCTCGCACAGCTGCCACCTGCCGCTATGCACTCGCGCCGAGTTCACCGTCCACACGAGCCGAAGATTCGTTTCGTCCTGCCGAATGCTCACGGCCGGACCGCTGAAATTGCGGTCCCTGTAAATGATGATCTCATGCACCGGCTGAGGTGTCGGCCGGCGTGCTTCCGCACTTGGCGTCTGTGCAGGAGTCTGTGAGGAGATGAAAAAGGAAGAAACAAGAACAAGCGACGATTGGGCTACGCGCATCGCAGGCCTCCAGTCGGACCCCCTGCGCGAACTCAACGCATTTTGGCCTTCGCGGTTCATTCGGCTTCACGCACCCCAACCTTTGGTGTCCGCTCTCCACCCAAAACGGACATCAGTCCGGCTGGAGGAAGCCTTTATAACCCACCAGAAGACCGGCGAGCGGAAGCTCAATCGTTACGTCGAACTTGAACCGGCCGCCTTCGACTGTTTCAAAGCTCGTACCCGTTGGCAGAAATAATCCCGGCATCGGCACACCGAGGATCGACCATCGGCGCGGGATCAGGAACAGCCGGCCACGCTTGACCACGAGCGCCAACGACACCGCAACCGGGCCGAACCTTTCCACGAGAAGATGTTGATCGCGGCGGGTCCCCTCCGACTGGTGGGAACTGAAAACCTTCCCGCCGAACGTACGCGTCCAGCGTTCCCCCTGGCCCTCGCGCGAGAAGCCGACGGTGACGGGCACGTTCTCGCCGGCATGGGGAAAGCCAAGGAGACCGGCGAGCAATCGGGACAGGAGGCCGCGGCCCCTTCGAACATCCGCTCGACCGCTCCAGCTGCTCCCCATCCCGTTGGCATGCAGCGCCCTTACCTGCGACGGCAGCTCGTCGAACGCCGAGCCGAGGAGCTGCTGGTAGATGCCGCCGCTAAGACCGCCGTTGCGGAACCCGGTGACGATTGAGCGGCCTTCGAACAGGCGGTCGTAGTCGGCCAGCTCGAGCGCGGTCGTGGCGGGACGTGCGCCGGATGCCGGCCGAGCGCCGGCAAGCACTTTGCGAACGACGGCTTCGATCGCCATCGATGGGATGAAGGGCCCGTCGTCGCCTTCGGCCAGTAGATGCCAGCTGCATTCGAAGTCCCGGCCATTCCGGATGCCGCGTGCGCGGACGAACATGCCGCCACGATGCTCGCCGAACTTCATCAGGTTGAAGATGGCATAGAACAGGCGTGAGAATGGGGTCAGCGCGGGCAGCCGGAACCTGGCTCGTGCGCGAGCAAGCAGGTTGAGAATGCGGTGCAGGAACTCGGGGACCGGTCCCGCGCCCATCCAGATGTCTTCGAGGGTCGGGTATTCCGGCGGAATGACCTGCAGGTCGGGAACGTCGACGAGCGAGTAGCGGATGTTGCGGAGCGGCATCCGCCCGGGCGGCGCGATGGTGTATCGCATCGTTTCGGCAAGCCCCGTGCCATGCGCCTGCCTCCCGGCGCGCAGCAGCCTCACCGGTGCACCTGCATAGCCGACGACGGCGCGCATGACATTGAGGCCGACCCCGGCGAATGGCGACGGAGCAATGCCGCCCGCCACGCTCACCAGGTCCATGCTCTTGGCCATCTCGCGGAGCACGGCGGCGGTCAGCACCGGAAAGCTCGAGACTCCCGAGAGGACGAATATGTCGGCTGCCTTCGCGCGGTCGTCGAACTGCGCGATTCCGAACACGAAGTCCGCCGAATCGGCGAAATCCAGATAGTCGATGCCGGCTTCGATGCACGTTTCGACGACCTCGTAGCGATGCTCGCCATAATCCTGGAACGGTCCGGAAGCATCGACGACGAGGTCGGGTTCAAGCTCAACGAGGGCAGTGCGGATCCCGCGCCGGTCGAGCTCAATCGGACGCACGTCGGATTGCCCCCTGTATTGCTCGCAGAAGTCCCGGGCTTTCCCGAGATTGCGACCCGCAATGAAAAACGTTGCTTCCGAAACGTCAGCCAGCAGCTGTGCGAGGCGCCCTCCGAACACCCCGTAACCGCCAATGATCAGGATCCTGATCGTCCCGTCGCCAGGAACGCCAGTCATAGG
>JBKPKE010000076.1:0-3164 GCA_046730955.1 Pseudomonadota bacterium | reverse complement strand
GACGCGCACATCCGCCTCGGCTTCGACGATGAAGTGATGGCCGGCTGGTACGCCTCGGCAGGTCTCGAGGTCGACCAGGTTCGCCATCTGGAGGGCGGCGAGCTGACGGTCACCCTATGGCGCGGGGTCAAGGCCGCGGTGCCGCAAAGGAAGGCCGCATGAACGCCTTCGATCAGCTACGCCGCCACCAGCCGCTTTTCGCGGAAGCGCGTGGCGACATCCAGGTGAGCTTCGAATTCTTCCCGCCAAAGACGGAGAAGATGGAGCAAAACCTCTGGGAGTCGATCAAGACGCTCGAGCCGCTCCAGCCGCGCTTCGTCTCGGTCACCTACGGGGCCGGTGGCTCGACCCGCGAGCGCACCCACGCGACCGTCGAGCGGATCCTGAAGGAAACGAACCTGACGCCCGCCGCGCATCTCACGTGCGTCGGCGCGTCACGCGACGAGGTCGACGCGATCGCGGGCGACTATTGGAAGCTCGGCGTGCGTCACATCGTTGCGCTTCGCGGCGACCCGCCGGAGGCCGGCACGAAATACCAGCCGCATCCCGAAGGCTATCGCGACGCGACCGAGCTCGTCGCCGGACTGCGGCAGGTCGCGCCGTTCGACATTTCGGTAGCCGCCTACCCGGAGGTGCATCCGGACTCGTCGACCCGGGCCTTCGATCTCGAGAATCTCAAGCGCAAGGTCGATGCCGGCGCGAGCCGGGCGATCACCCAATTCTTTTTCTCCGCCGACTGCTTCTTCCGCTTCCGCGACGAGGCTGCTGCTGCGGGCATCGACGCCGAGATCGTGCCGGGCATCCTGCCCGTCTCGAACGTCGCCACGACGCGGCGCTTCGCAGCTACCTGTGGAGCAAGCATTCCGCAGTGGCTCGACGACCTCTTCGAAGGCTTGGACGACCTTCCTTCGGCCCGCCAGTTGATCGCCGCAACCGTCGCCGCCGAGATCTGCGGGCAACTCTATGCGGGTGGGGTCCGCCACTTCCACTTCTACACGCTGAACCGCGCCGAGCTCAGCTACGCCATCTGCCATCTTCTCGGAGTCCGCGCGAAATGACGGCCTCTGCTTCCCTCCGCGCCGAAGCCGCCAAGCGCATCCTCATCAAGGACGGGCCGTACGGCACGGCCATTCAGGCCGAGAAGCTCCAGGCCGAGGATTACTGCGTCGGCCTCGATCTGATGAAGGATCAGAAGGGCAACAACGACCTGCTCAACATCACGCAGCCGCAGATCGTCCGCACCATCTGCCAGCGGTTCGCCGAGGCTGGCGCCGAAATCCTTGCCACCAACACCTTCAACGCGAACCGCATCAGCCAGGCCGACTATGGCGCCCAGGACCTAGCCGCCGAAATCAACCGGGCCGCAGCCCGCGTGATCCGTGAAGTTGTTGATCGCGCCACTGCCGCCGACGGCAAGAACCGGTGGGTGGCCGGTGCCATGGGCCCGACCAACAAGACCTTGTCCCTCTCGCCGAACGTTAACGATCCCGCCTATCGCGAAGTCGATTTCGACACGGTGAAGGCCGTCTATCGCGAGCAGGTCGATGCGCTGGTCGAAGGCGGCGTCGACTTCATCCTGATCGAGACCATCTTCGACACGCTCAATGCGAAGGCGGCGATCATGGCGACGCTGGAGGCCGAGCAGGCGCTCGGCCGCGAGCTTCCGCTGATGATCTCGATGACCCTGACCGACCTCAGCGGCCGCAACCTCAGCGGTCACACGGTCGAAGCCTTCTGGGCGTCCGTCCGTCACGCCCGGCCAGTCACGATTGGCCTCAATTGCTCCTTCGGGGCCGCGCAGCTTCGACCGCATCTGGCCGCCCTCGCCGCGCAGGCCGACACCCTCGTCATGGCCTATCCCAACGCCGGTCTCCCCAACGAGCTTGGCGAATATGACGAGGCGGCGGCCGAAACCGCAGCGCAGGTAAGCGAGTGGCTCGACGCGGGTCTCGTGAACATCGTCGGCGGATGCTGCGGAACGACGCCGGAACATATTGCCGCAATCGCCGAAGCGGCGCGCGGCCGTGAGGCCCGCAAGGTGCCGACCGCTCCACGCCAGACCCTTCTCGCTGGACTCGAACCGATGGTGATTGCTGCCTGACATGGAAGTTTCGAAAGTAGATCAGGCAGGCGCGGGTGCGCGCTTCGTCAATGTCGGGGAGCGGACCAATGTTACGGGTTCGGCCAGGTTCAAGAAGCTGATACTCGCGGGCGATTATGACGCTGCGGTCGAAGTCGCTCGCGACCAGGTCGAGAACGGCGCGCAGATCATCGACGTCAACATGGACGAGGCCCTGCTCGATTCTGAGCAAGCGATGACCATCTTCCTCAAGCGGATCGCCGCCGAGCCGGACATCGCTCGCGTCCCGGTCATGGTCGACAGCTCCAAGTGGAGCGTGATCGAGGCCGGCCTGAAGTGCGTGTCGGGCAAACCGATCGTCAATTCGATTAGCTTGAAGGAAGGCGAAGGCCCTTTCCTCGAGCTTGCCCGCAAGTGCCGGGCCTATGGTGCCGCGATCGTCGTCATGGCTTTCGACGAGGTCGGGCAGGCCGACACGGCCGAACGCAAGGTCTCGATCTGCGAGCGTGCCTACAAACTTCTCACGGACGACGGGTTCGAGCCGCAGGACATCATCTTCGATCCGAACGTCTTCGCCATCGCCACCGGCATCGACGAGCACCGCCGCTACGCAATAGACTTCATCGAGGCTGCTGGCGAGATACGCCGCCGCTGCCCCGGGGTTCACATCTCGGGCGGCCTGTCGAACCTCAGTTTCTCTTTCCGCGGCAACGAGCCCGTGCGCCGCGCGATGCACAGCGTCTTCCTCTTCCACGCCATTCCCGCGGGCATGGACATGGGGATCGTCAACGCCGGCCAACTCGACGTCTACGACCAGATCGATCCCGAGCTTCGCGAGGCGGTCGAAGACGTCATCCTCGACCGCAAGGAGGACGCGACGGAAACGCTGATCGCGCTCGCCGAGCGATACAAGGGCACCGATGCTGCGCAGGAGAAGGCCGCCGCCGAATGGCGCAGCCTGCCGGTGGCGGAACGCCTGTCCTACGCTCTGGTGAAGGGCATCGACGCCAACATCATCGAGGACACCGAGGAGGCTCGTCAGCAGGCCGAACGGCCGATCCACGTGATTGAAGGCCCACTGATG
>JBKPKE010000075.1:0-22901 GCA_046730955.1 Pseudomonadota bacterium | reverse complement strand
ATCTCGATCTGTCCAACAAGGGTGGCCAGCGGACGCTCAACCTGCGGATTGCCCAAGCTGCCCGCGAAGTCTGCGGCAAGCCGTCGGATGCCGACCTCGTCGGTCAGAACAAGGCGCGCGAGTGCCGTCAGGACGTGATTTCCCGTGCGACCAACGATCGCGACGCGCTCCTCGCCGCTGCCGGTCACGGAGCAACGATCGCAATCGCCAGCCGCTAACCCTCAAGACAAGCTCCCAAGAAGGGCGCCTTCGCTCCCCGGAGGCGCCCTTCGCCTTGTCCGGAGTCTGCGTTCGACTTACGTCTTTGGCATGATTGAAGTCACCGGAGGTTGTCATTGCGGCGCGGTCCGTTTCGCGGCGAAGCTGCCCGATCCGCCACTGCCCGCGCTCGATTGCAATTGCTCGATCTGCTCGATGACCGGCTTTCTGCACGTCATGGTGCCGCACGAGGCCTTCGAGCTGATCGCCGGCCGCGACGCGCTGAAGGCATATCGCTTTGGCACGGGCGCCGCAGAACATCTGTTTTGCGCGAACTGCGGAGTGAAGAGCTTCTATCAGCCCCGCTCGCACCCCGATTGCTGGAGCCTCAACGCCAACTGCTTCGACGCGCCGGTCGAACTGTCCGTCGAGAAGTTCGACGGGCGGCGCTGGGACGAGGCCAAGGCACGGCTCGACGCGTCCAACTGACCTCTCTATCGCCGCGCGGATGCACCGCTCACTCCGACTGACGATCGACGGCAATGCGCTGGCCCAAAACTGGCGCTGGTTGCAGGATCGGGCCGGCGTGCCTGCCGGCGCCGCGATCAAGGCGGACGGCTACGGCCTGGGCGCTCGCGAAGCGATGCGAGCACTGCACGCAGCAGGGTGTCGCAACTTCTTCGTCTCGACCTGGGCGGAGGCTGAGGAGCTTGGCGCAGTGCCGGAGGGCGCGAGCCTCGTGGTGCTGCACGGCGTCGGGGCGGATGACGTCGAAGCGGCGCTCGCTTCGACCGCGCGACCTGTCCTGAACAGCGACGAGCAGGTCGGGCGCTGGAGGGAGATCGCGGCTGGCCGTGCATGCGACGTTATGATTGACACCGGCATGAACCGCCTGGGGCTGCGTCCGGATGAGATCGCGTGCCTCGGAGGACTTACAATCGAGACGCTTCACAGCCATCTCGCGTGCGCCGACGAGGATCATGACTTCAACGGAAAGCAGTTAGAACGCTTCCGCGAAGTTGCGTCAGCCGTTCCGGCAAAGCGATACAGCTTCGCCAACTCGGCCGGCATCTGCCTCGGTCGAGATTACAGCTTCGACCTCGTCCGGCCCGGCCTTGCGCTTTACGGCGGCATCCCTCGGAGGGAGGCGGAAGGCTCCATCCGGCAGGTCGCGCGTGTCGAGGCGCAAATCGTGCAGCGCCGGACGATCCGCGCGGGCGAAAGCTGCGGCTATGGCGCGACCTTCGTTGCAGAGGAGGACACTGAGGCCGCCATCGTCAATATCGGATACGCCGACGGCTATTTGCGCGGCTTCTCGTCCAGAGGCGCCGCGTTCGCCCGAGAGTTCGCGTTACCGGTGCTCGGCCGCGTTTCGATGGACCTGATCGCAGTCGGCTGCGAAGCGGCGCCCGATCTCAGGGAAGGCGAGTGGGTCGAGCTCGACTACGACCTGCCGACGGCGTCGGAGGCTTCGGGGCTTTCGCAGTACGAATTGCTGACTTCCCTCGGCTCGCGCTTCGAGCGGCGCTGGCTTTAGCCTTCGCCCGCTCCTCAGGCGGGAGGGTTTTGGGCTTATAGCGGCAGAGATCGATGACCGGGCACCGCCAGCATTCGGGTAGCCGCGCCTTGCAGGTGTAGCGGCCGTGCAGGATCAACCAGTGGTGTGCATTCAGACGGAAGGGTTGGGGGACGGCCTTCTCCAGCTTCAGCTCGACCTGGAGCACGTCCTTCCCGGGGGCGAGCCCCGTGCGGTTGCACACCCGAAAGATGTGCGTGTCGACGGCGAAGGTCTCCTCGCCGAAAGCAGTGTTCAGAACGACGTTTGCGGTCTTTCGTCCGACGCCCGGCAGCTTCTCCAGTTCTTCGCGCGTTCGCGGCACCTGGCTGCCATGATCGCGGATCAGGTTTTCCGAAAGCGCGATGACGTTCTTCGCCTTGGTGTTGAACAGACCGATCGTCTTGATGGCGTTGCGTAGCTGCGCCTCCCCTAGTGCGACCATCTGCCCGGGCGTTTTTACGCGCTCGAACAAGGGCCTTGTCGCGATGTTGACGCCCGCGTCAGTCGCTTGCGCGGACAGGACGACCGCGACGAGCAAGGTATAGGGATTCTGGAACTCCAGCTCCGTCGTGGGCGAGGGATTCTCCTCAGCCAGACGCCGGAAGAATTCGAAGACCTGTTCCTGCTTCACAATTCGTCGATGACGTCCCGCATCGAATAGAGGCCCGCCGGCTTCCCGATAAGAAAGCGTGCTGCAGCCAGGGCGCCCCGCGCGAAGATCATCCTGTTCTCGGCGCGATGCGAAAGGATTAGCCTTTCCTCTGGTCCGGCGAAGACCACGTCATGGTCTCCCGCCACCGTTCCGCCGCGTAGCGAAGCGAAGCCAATGGCGCCTTCCTCGCGCTTCATGCCGGTGCCGTCGCGACCGCGCTCGGCCTTCAGCTTGGTCTCGCGGCCACGAGCAGCGGCATCGCCGAGCGCCAGAGCCGTGCCCGACGGCGCGTCCCCTTTCAGGCGATGATGCATCTCAAGGATCTCGATGTCCCACTCAGGCCCGAGTACGCGTGCGGCGCGCTCAACGAGATCGGAGAGCAGAGCGACACCCAGTGACGTATTCGCAGCAGGAAGGACGGCCACTTCTTCTGCGGCGGTCGCCAGACGACGGCTCGCGAAATCGTCGAGACCTGTCGTTCCGACGAGAATTGGAATTCCCGCGCTCATTGCTCGATCGAGGCTGGCCTGAAGGGCTGAAGGCGCGGAGAAATCGACGAGCACATCGCCATGCTCCTCATCGATCTCGAAGCCTGTATCCTCGGATACTGCGGCGGCGATTGCTCGGCCCATGCGTCCTTTCGGAGCGAAAAGGCTGAGACGGATCGGCTGATCGTCGGTGCGCATCGGCGGGTCATGGCGAAACGGGGAGCGCCGCGCAATCGCACGGCGCTCCAATAGCTCAATGTGACCAGAGCATCTCCTGAAGGAGCATGTCGCCGGCGAGGTGCCGGTACGTGGCGCGCTGGCCACTGCCGGCCATGCCTTGCCGTGTCGACTGCTGCAGGAAGGCATTGATTTCCTTCTCACGCTGAATGTCTTCTGCGGGGGTTGGAACGTGATCGAAGATCGTCACGAGATAGAGATCGGGTTCGTCCGCGCGCGCGTTGACGTTCGAAAGAATGTGATAGCCCTTGATCCATCCTTTCGACTTGGCGAACTCGTTCTGCTTGCGGAACTGGCCCGCCAGGAAATCGGCGTAATCACCGAAATGGCCGTCGTCGATTTTTATGGCGCCGACGTCCCAGTAGTCGCCCGACTTGAGCGGCAATTCCTGGGCCGGTGCAGCTGTGGTGAACAGCATCGTCGCTGCGCCGAGCGCAGCCAGAGTCAACTTATGCATTGGTCGCTCCCCCATGCCGAAAGCCCGAGCGCTTTCGGCTCCTAGAGGAACGGCGTCGCCCCCCGACGACCGAAGACTCCACCGCAGCAGCGTCGTTCCGGGAACGGCCATACACCACAATAATACAGGCCGCTAACTTATCTTAAGTTTGGAGCCGCTTGAGCAACGCCTGGGCGGCGGCCGGCGCACGAACCTTGGCGCCGTTGATCATGAAAACGTACACGTCTCGACCGGATGAGGCTGTCTCGCGAGCCTTGTCTGCGAATCCGTCGAGCGATGGGTCGTCGTAGCCGGTGAGGATTTCCTCATTCATCCGCTGTAGCCGAGCGTAGGTGAAATCCGCCGTATCCGCTTCAATCTTCGGATAGTCGTCGGCGTCATCAAGGGCGATTGCGACATTCCGCTCACGGCAGAGGTCGAAGAACTTCTCGTCACGGAAGCTCTCGTTTCGTGGTTCGAGCGCGTGACGCAGTTTCATGCCGTCGAGTTCGGACGGGAGCAGGTCGAGGAAGCCGGCAATGTCGTCGCGGTCGAACTTCCGATAGTGCGTGAACTGCCAGAGGATGGGGCCGAGCTTGGGCCCAAGTGCCGCGAAACCCTGGACGAAGAAGCCGGCGAGTCCCTCCTGCGCTTCGGCAAGCTTGGACTTCATCACGCAATAGCGGGAGCCTTTGACGGCGAACTGGAAGCCGTCCGGCGCAACTTTCGCCCAGTTCTCCCAGCTCGTCGGTTTCTGCCGTCCGTAAAAGGTCGCGTTGATCTCGATCGCCGTGAGAGCGCGGGAAGCGAACTCCAGCTCCTTCGATTGCGCGAGCCCCTGGGGATAGAAGACGCCTCGCCACGGTGGAAATGTCCAGCCGCCGACGCCAACTCGGATTTCCCCTTTGCTCACGAAAGCAACAACCGTCGTCCGGCTATTTCGCTGCAGCCGGCGCGGGTCCGGGGGTGACAAAGTCCTCGACGGCCTTCCAGCTGCCGTCGGCCTGTTTGCGATAGACCGTCAGATAGCTGCCGCCACCTTCGACCGGCTTCTTCGTTGCCGGATCGGTGGACGTCATCGTGTAATGTCCGCGCGAGTAGGCAAGCTCGCCCGATTCCGCGACGCCGATGCGGTCCGCACCGAACTCCAGCTTGAGGTTCGGGTCAGCCGCAAAGCCCGCAGTCTCCTTGCGGATGGAATCCATACCGGTGACGAGAGTGGTTCCCGGGTTCGCGAGCGCGGCATCGTCAGCATAATTGCTAGCGAGACCCGCAGCGTCATGATTGTTGTATGATGCCATCCACTTGGCTTCGTTAGCCCTGATCTGCTTTTCGATTGCAGCCGTGTCAGCCGTAGCTTCGGCCTTTTTGTTGCAGCCTGCGAGTGTAATCGCCGCGAGCGCCAATATCGTCGCTGATTTGCCGATCATCGCATGTCTCCCCCTTTGTGGAACTCACGCGAACAGGAACCTAGTCGAGGTTCGGGATGACCAGTTTATGCGTCGTGCCTCTCTCAGTCGAGACGACCTCATACTGGGCGTCGAGCTGCCTGACGAAGCTCTCGATCAGGCGAGTGCCAAGCCCGCTGCCATCCTTCTTCCGGGTGGTCGTGATTCCTCGTCCGTCATCCTCAACGATCAGCTCGAAGGTTTCCCCCGCCTTGCCGCGAACCCAGACGCTTCCCGAACGCTCGCCGTTGAAAGCATGCTTGATGGCGTTCGTCACGAGCTCATTGACGATGATCGAAATCGATGTTGCGGTCTCTGCTCCTGCACTGATCTCGTCGACTTCGCAGTCGACTTCGATTCCGTCCCGAGCGATTCCCCGCTCGATCTGCTGGACAAGCTCGCAGAGATGGTCGTCCAGCTTGATCCGATCGAGTTCGCGGCTGCGCATCGCGAGCCGATCCGACGCGCCTGCAATCGCTTGAATGCGGTCTCCGACCTGCTGGAGTGCGCCTTTCACTTTCACGTCCTGAGCACGCTGCGCCTGCAGCTGAATGAGAGCGAGGACGGTCGAGTAATTGTTGCGAGTCCTGTGATCGATCTCACGGAGCGCATGATCGAGCAGCTCCACGCGACGCTCGCGTTCGGCGACGCCCTTGTCCACCTCGCGCTGGTAGAGGGCGATGATCAGGAGAATGAGCGCCTGTGAAATCGTTGAGACGATCAAGCCGCCGAACAGCTCCGGGCTATCGACTGGCGCTGCACCTTGCGGCTGCACGATAGCGTACCAGGCGAGGGACTGAGCGAGAACGAGCGCGAGGATACCGCTTCTCCAGCCGGCAACGACGGCAGCAAGAACGATGCCCAGGAAATTCAGGGCGTATGGGGCCCGCGGCCCGACCATATCGGCGAACTCGAGGCGCAGAATGACCATTGATGCGGCGGCAGCACTTGCAACGCCGATTTCGACGAGCGACGGCGGCACGCGATGCGCCCAGCGCTGCGGCAACCGCGAATGAAGGATCCTGCGGATACGCGCCCCCTAAACTATCGGGTCCCCCAGATTGGCCGATGACAGGCACGTTACATCAGACTCAAAGCACTGTCATCGCCCGACATTGTCGGCTTTTGGTGTTTCGCGCTCTATCCTCTGTTAGTCGCCTGGCATGACTCGCGACGACATTCGAAACATCGTCATCCTGACCGGCGCAGGCGTTTCGGCCGAAAGCGGCCTCGCGACTTTCCGTGGGCCGGACGGATTGTGGGAAGGGCACCGCGTCGAAGACGTCTGCACGCCCGATGCGTACGGTCGCGATCCGGCGCTGGTTCACGCTTTCTACGATGCGCGGCGCGAGAAGCTCACGAGGGCCAAGCCGAACGAGGCACACAAGGCGCTGGCGCGGCTGGATGCGGAGTGGGGCGGGGACCTGCTGTTGGTCACGCAGAATGTCGACGATCTTCACGAGCGCGCGGGGTCGAAGCGACTACTCCACATGCACGGTGAACTCACCAGCGGTTGGTGCCTCGCCTGCGATGAGCGTTTCTCCTGGAAAGGCGCGATGGGCATGAGCGCCAAATGCCTCGCTTGCGGCGTCATCGGACAAGTGAGGCCGGACATCGTCTGGTTCGGCGAGATGCCATACGGCATGGAGCGGATCGACGAGGCGCTCCAAAGGGTGGACTTGTTCGTGTCCATCGGCACATCGGGGGCGGTCTATCCCGCGGCGGGATTCGTTCAGACCGCGCGCTACTGCGGCGCCAGGACGCTCGAGATGAACCTCGAACCGAGCCTGGGCAGTCTGTTCTTCGAGGAGAGCCGCATTGGACCGGCGGGGAAGCTGGTGCCCGATTGGGTGGACGAGTTGCTCGCGGGCTAGTCGGCCCACTCCAGTCCGATCTCGCGATAGATCGAGCGGTCCTCGTCCCAACGCGGATTCACCTTTACGTGAAGGTAGAGATGCACCTTGCGTCCAAGGTGCGTCGCAATTTCCTCTCGCGCCGCTGCGCCTATGCTCTTCAGGCGCGCGCCTCCCTTGCCGATGACGATCGCTTTCTGGCTGTCGCGTTCGACGAGGATCTGCTGGCGGATTTCGGTCGATCCGTCCGGTCGATCTTCCCAAGTCTCCGTTTCGATGACAGTTGCGTAGGGCAGCTCCTGGTGGAGCTGGTTGACGACCTGCTCGCGCGTCAGCTCGGCGGCGATCATCCGGTCGGTCGCGTCGGACACTTCGTCTTCAGGGTAGAGCCAGGGACCTTCCGGCATGGCGGTCGCCAGGGCGGACTTCAGGTACGGCACACCGTCACCCTGTGAGGCGCTGATCATGAACACCTTGTCCGGGTTCAGCCGCTCGGTCAGCTGGACGGAGAGACCCAGGAGCTTCTCCTTTTTCCCCAGGTCGACCTTGTTGAGGACTACCCAGAGTGGGTGCTCGCGCTCATTGAGCCCTTCGAGGATTCGTTCGGCCGCGCGATTGAGTCCGGCGTCCGCGTCGATGACCACCAGGATCAGGTCGGCGTCACCCGCTCCGCCCCATGCGGCGGCAACCATCGCGCGGTCGAGACGGCGGCGAGGTTCGAAGATGCCCGGGGTATCGACGAGCAGGATCTGAGAGGTCTCGTGGAGAGCGATGCCCATCAGGCGCGCCCGCGTTGTCTGCGCCTTGGGGCTGACGATCGCGACCTTCTGGCCGACGAGAGCGTTGACCAGAGTCGACTTGCCGGCGTTCGGTGCGCCGATCACGGCCACGAAGCCCGCTCGAGTCGTCAGTTCGGTCATTTCGCCTGTTCCAACAGCGCAGTTGCGGCCGCGGTTTCAGCCTCCTGCTTGCTTGAGCCTTCCGCAGTCGCTTCGCCGAGGCCCTTTACCGAAACCCGGACGGTGAAGCGCGGGGCATGGTGAGCGCCGCTCTTGCGCTCGAGCTCATATTCGGGCGCGGCCAAGTTCCTCGCCGCGGCGAGTTCCTGAAGCGCCGACTTGGGGTGCTTGGGCGCATGGCCCTGTGATTCCACATATGCGCCCCAGGAGCGGCGAATGAACCGATCTGCCGCGTCGAGGCCGCCCTCGAGGAACAGGGCGCCCACGAGCGATTCGACGACATCGCCGACGACATTGTCGCTCCAGTTGGCGCCGTCTCCACGCGCTTGCTTTCCGAGGCGGATCAGAGCCGGCAGCCCGAGTTCGCGGCCGATCTCCCCGCACGTCTCACGCGCCACCAGGACATTGTAGCGCCGCGACAATTTGCCTTCCGGTTCGCTCGGGAAGCGCTCGTAAAGCCAGCGCGCGATCACCAGGCCGATCACCCGGTCGCCTAGGAACTCGAGCCGCTCGTAGCTTTCGCGCGTGGCGCTGGAATGCGTGAGAGCACGCTCGAACAAAGCGACATCCCGGGGTGCATGCTCGAGAGCATCACGAAGAAAATCCGTAACTTCGCTCACCGCTCATTCCCGCTGAACGTGCCCGTGATGCGGTCAGGCCGGAGAGCCGTGAACCAGGTCCACGGCTTGAGATAGTTTGCCGAACCGTCTGTCGACCAGAAGGTGATTGTTGCCCGGCCGATGACGTTCTCAAGCGGAACGAAACCGATGCCGCCTTCCTTCCTCGAGAAGCGGCTGTCGAGGCTGTCGTCGCGATTGTCGCCCATCAGAAACAATGTCCCTTGAGGAACCTTTGTCTGAGGGAAGTCGTCGGCCCGGGGATTATCGACCTGGTCGATCACTCGATATGAGCGGCCCTCGGGCAGGCTCTCGCGATAGACTGGGTAGAGGCAGGCGGGTTCGCCGCTCTGGGTCCGGCCGGTCATCGCCATGGCTCCGCCGACGACACGACAGGGGCTATTGTCGGATATGGGCATCGCGAACGTTCCCTCGGATTCCCGAGGGACGGGCCTGCCATTCACGATTAGCATGCCGTCCTGCACTGCAACCGTGTCGCCGGGCAGCCCAACGACCCTTTTCACAAAATCTTCGCTGGTGCCGGGGACGCGGAAGACGACGACGTCGCCTCGCTTGGGCAGGCGACCGAAGATTCGGCCGTCGAAAGATGGGAACCCCCAGGGGAAGCTGTAGCGGGAATAGCCGTAAGGCCACTTCGCCACGAGCACGTAGTCGCCGATGAAGAGCGTCGGCAGCATCGATCCCGAGGGAATGTTGAACGGCGCAAAGATAAGGCTTCGGATCACCCAGGCGATGAACGCGACTTCGACCACAAGGCGCAGCAGCCCGCCGCGGCGCTCCTTGTTATCCTCACGTGCGCCGGCGCGGCGACCATATCTGAATGCCATCGGCGCGCTTCTCCAGAGGCACGTGCGGCGCGTCAAGCGGGGATGGTTTTTGTGGGCGCGCCCACTATGACGCGCGGCATGTCAGGAGACGCCTGGGACGCGATCGACGCGTACGATGCAAAGCCGCTCGGCGAGCTTTTCGCAGCAGACAAGGACCGGCTCTCCGGCCTAAGCTTTGAAATTGGCGGAATTGCCTTCGATTTTTCGAAGACGCATCTCGACGCCGAGTTGCTCCGCCAATTCGTGAGGCTGGCGGAGACGCAGGACTTCGCCAGCGCGCGCGAGGCGCTCTTTGTCGGCGATACCGTCAATCCCACGGAGGGCAGGCCAGCCGAGCATGTCGCCGAAAGGGGAACGGGAGCAGCAGACGCCGTCGAGCTAGCGGCCGCCCGCCGCGCCCGCATGCGAGCGTTGGTCGATGCGATCGAGGCAGGCGCATTCGGCGACGTGAGCGGAGTTCTTCACATCGGCATCGGCGGCTCCGTCCTTGGCCCGGCCTCGCTCGTCGACGCTCTTGGCCGGAACCTCGAACGGATCGAGGTCCGCTATCTCTCGAACATCGACGGTGAAGCGTTCGACGATGCCGTCAGCACGCTCGACCCGGCGGAAACGCTCGTCATTGTCGCATCGAAGACTTTCACGACGGCCGAGACGATGGCCAACATGAATGCCGCGCTGGAATGGCTTCGCGAAGGTGGGGTGGAAGACCCGTTCGGCAAAGTCATTGCAGTCACCGCGCGGCCGGAGGCAGCGGTGGAAGCGGGGATCGACGAAAGTCGGATACTCCAGTTCTCCGAAGGCGTGGGCGGGCGCTACTCGCTGTGGAGCGGCGTTGGTCTGTCTGCGGCGCTCGGCCTCGGATGGGGCGCGTTCGAGGAACTGCTCGAAGGTGCAGCCGAGATGGATCGGCACTTCCGCTACACCGAACCGGCGAGCAACCTGCCGTTGCTCGCGGCCTTCGTTGACCGGCTCTACGTTAGAAAGTTCGGATGCCAGACGCGCGGCGTGTTCGCCTATGACGAGCGGCTACGGCTCCTCCCTTGCTATCTCCAGCAGCTGGAGATGGAATCGAACGGCAAGTCGGTGAAGGTGGACGGCTCGCCGGCCGGTCAGCCGACGGCGCCGGTTACCTGGGGCGGCACGGGCACCGACGCTCAGCACGCTGTCTTCCAACTGCTGCATCAGGGCACGGTCCTGGTGCCCGTCGAGTTCATCGCGGTGACCGAAGCGGAGGATTCGCTTCCCGCGGAGCATCACCGCCAGCTGCTTCTCAACGCCTTTGCGCAGGGCGCGGCCCTGATGGCCGGCCGCGAAAGCGAGGATCCGCACCGCAGCTATCCCGGCAATCGCCCAAGCACGACGATCCTGCTGCAGCGTCTGGATGCCCGGGCACTGGGAGCGCTGCTTGCCTTTTACGAGCATCGCACATTCGCCAATGCCGTGCTGCTTGGCATCAACCCCTTCGATCAGTTCGGGGTCGAGCTCGGCAAGGAAATCGCGCGCAAGCTCGACGAGTCCGCCGATGATGAAAGCTTCGATGCGTCCACCCGCGCTCTCATCCGGAGAGCGGGTCTGTGAAGGGGCTTCTGTTCCTAAGCCTGATCGCGCTGTCCTGCAGCGTTGCTGCGGAGCCGTTGATCGTCGACAACGGCCGCTTGTTTATCAGCGCCAGGATCAATGGGGTGAAGACCGAAGCGTTGCTGGACAGTGGGGCGGAAACGTCCCTCGTCGACCCGTCACTTGCGAAACAAGCGAAACTCGGGCCCGGCAAGTCGATCCGAATGAAGGGATCGGGCGGCGAACAGGACGTCAGCGTCGTTTCCGGTGTTCGAATCGAAGCTTTGGGGCTGACGATTCCTACTGCCGAGGTGGTGGTCATGGACATGACCGACCTGACGACGCGGCTGATCAAGCGGCCGACGCGGGCGATCGTCGGACGCGAGGTGTTCGACGCGGCTCCGATACGGATCGACCTCGCGAAGAACGACGTCCAGGCCCTCGGCGCCAAAGACAAGCCGCGAGGCGTCAAGCTGGCGCTGACCGAGCAACGCGGGATCGAGACCATCCCTGTTATGCTCGGGACAACAGGCGCCCAGGCCGTGCTCGACTTTGGCAATGGCAGCGGCGTTATGATCGGCAGGGAGCTTGCGGATCAAATGGGCCTGAAACCGATCGGCAAGATGAAGGGTGGAGGAATCGGCGGTGAGATCGAGCGCGATATAGTCGTGTTGCCGGAGCTGACCTTGGCGGGCCGGACCTTTCGCAACGTCCAGGCGAGCGTCGATGAGACATCGAGCCGGGCGGAACTGAATGTCGGAACGCCCATCCTGAAACATTTCGTGGTGACTGCTGATTTCAAAGGGCGGGCCGCGTGGTTCGAACCTGTTGGGGAACTTCAGAATTGAGTGACTTCGACCTTTTCGTGATCGGCGCCGGTTCCGGCGGAGTCCGGGCTTCGCGCGTCGCAGCGGCGTATGGCGCCCGCGTTGCAGTCGCCGAGGAGCACAAGGTCGGCGGCACCTGCGTTATCCGCGGCTGCGTTCCGAAGAAGCTGCTCGTCTATGGCGCGCACTTTGCGGAGGACTTGGAGGACGCGGCCATGTTCGGCTGGGACGTGCCGACCAAGCGATTCGACTGGCCGACGCTGCGCGACAATGTCCTGGCCGAGGTCGGTCGGCTGGAAGGAGCTTATACCGAGACGCTCACCAACCATGACGTGAGGATCTTCAAGGAGCGGGCGGAGCTGGCCGGACCCAATTCCGTGAAGCTCGCGTCCGGCAAGTCCGTCACGGCCGAGAAAATCCTGATTGCGACGGGCGCGCGTCCGCTCATGCCGGACATCCCGGGCATCGAGCTTGCCATCAGCTCCAATGAGACCTTCCACTTGGAAAAGCTGCCCGAGCGGATCGTCATTGCCGGCGGCGGTTATATCGCCAACGAATTTGCCGGGATCTTCTATCAGTTCGGAAGCAAGGTCACGCTCGTGAATCGCACGGATGTGCTTCTGCGCGGCTACGACCAGCAGATCGTCGATCGCCTTCTCCAGATCGCGGTCCGCAAGGGCATCGACTTCAAGTTTCACGCGACGATCGAGGAAATCACCAAGGCTGAGGACGGTTCGCTTCACGTCCGGATGACCGGCTGTGACGACATAGAAACGGATGCCGTTCTCTTCGCGGTGGGGCGCCAGCCGAATGTCGAAAGCCTCGGCTGCTCAATTGCAGGCGTCGAGGTCGGCGAAAAGGGGGAGATCAAGGTTGACGAGGACAATCGCACCAACGTGCCGTCGATTTTCGGCATTGGCGATGTCACGAACCGCGTCCAGCTGACCCCCGTCGCCATCCGCGAAGGCCAGGCATTCGCCGACACATTCTTCGGCAAGAAGCCGCGCCGGGTCGACTATTCCTGCATTCCGAGCGCCGTCTTCAGCCATCCGCCGCTTGCGGGGGTTGGCATGACGGAAGGGGAGGCGCGCAACCGCCTCGGCTCGGTCAAGGTCTTCACCTCCGACTTCCGGCCGATGAAGAACGTGCTCGCTGGCCGCAACGAGCGCTCGCTGTACAAGCTCGTCCTCGACGGCGAGACGGATCGCGTGGTGGGAATCCACATGATCGGGCCCGATGCTCCGGAAATTCTCCAGGCGGCCGCCGTGGCCGTGAAGGCGCGCCTGAAGAAGGAGGACTTCGACGCAACCGTCGCTCTCCACCCGACGATGGCGGAAGAGCTGGTGCTGATGCGCTAGGGGTTGCGAGCCGCGACAGTGCGGCTTCCATCGCCGCGGATCAGTTCCAGCCCGGTTACGGCGCCCCCGGCGAAGTTGAACCTTACGCGATCGGTGGGGGCGTCGGTGAAAGCAAACTCGTTCGGCGCCACGGCGACCATCACGTGCTTCATCCCGCCTTCGCGCTGGAACATGATCTTTCCGTCTTCAGTCGTGATGTGGCGCTCGCCATAGACGCCCGCATATTGCGCGATTGGTAGTGCCGTCGCGACCGGGTTCACCTGTGCATCGAGAACCGTCGCGGCGGATTGATACATCTTCTTGTCCTCTCCGGTTGCATTGACGGCGAGAGCACGAAGCGCGTGGACCTGGGCGACGTCGAGCGCCTTCCCCTGATCGACCTTCGTCGTTGGGGCGATGCCCACGCCCTCCCAGTCCTTGCCCGTCGATGCGAGCACGGCCCGGCCGACGGAGACGCTGATCACGTAGCCACCGGTCACCGGGAAGAAGCTGTTGCGGAAGCCCGCGCCGGCGGTGTTGGCGCCGATGATCTCGCCGAGCTTGTATCCATTGACGTGGCCGGTGAATTCCTCGGCGGCACTCGCTGTCATCCCGCTTGTCAGCACGTAGAGTGGCTTTCCCACCATTCGGCCGGCCGGAAGATCGCCGAGGCTCTTCCAGGTGTCACCGGCTTTTCCGCCCATGTAGAATGTCACGAGTTGCCGGTCCGCCGGCACGAAATGGCTGATCATGTAGCGAACGGCCTCAGGGCTGCCGCCGCCGTTCTGCCGAAGGTCGATGATCGCTGCGTCGCCGCCACTGAGGAAGCGCATCGCGTTGTCGTAGACCGCGGCGGTCTTCGCGCCGGCCCAGACGAAGCCGATTGTATTGATGTAGCGGATGTTGCCCGGCAGGACCTTCATCTCGAGAATGCCGTGATTAAGCCTGTCCGCCTGGCGGATCTGCTCTGGGGTGGGCGGCCCGTCGTCGTCGCCGGCTTGGGGATGGGCGGCCAGATCGCGCGACTGCTCTGGACTGAACATGATGCCGAGATGCTTGTCGTGGGCGACTGCGGCCATGTCTTCATTGATCCTATCGGCAAGGACGGCCGGATCGCCAACGTCATAGCGGCCAGTGCTCGATCCCTGCGCAAGCGCCGCGTCCAGCTTCGGCCTGACAGCCGGAAGAACGTAATTGGCGCTGAGAATTTTGCGGACATCGGCCACCACTGCGCGTCCGTCGACCTTCGACTGGGCGGCGGGAGACGATTCGTGCGCCAACGCCGGGCCCGATCCCGGGACCAGTGAAACTGCTGCAGTTCCAGCCAAAATTGCCATACGAACCATTGCCCTCGCTCCGACTACAATTGTCGGCGTATTAATAGAGCAATACACCAGATGATATTCGGCAAAGGTGACTTCTGCCGTGCCAAATTTTGGCGCCGACGGGCAGCACTGGCGGCGGGTCGGACCGGTCATTATAGCCGCCCCACAAACCTGCCGGGGGATGGATGGAATTCGACGTAATTGTCATCGGTGCGGGCCATAACGGCCTCACCTGCGCTTATTATCTTGCAGCAAAGGGACTGAAGGTCGCGGTCCTGGAAGCGGCGGAAAACGTTGGCGGCGCCGCCGTTACTGACGAATTCCTTCCGGGCTTCCGGAATTCCGCGGCAAGTTACACCGTCAGCTTGCTCAACCCGAAGGTCATCCGTGACCTGGAGCTGGAGCGGCATGGCTTGAAGGTCGTGCTGCGAAAGACTGACAATTTCCTGCCTGGCAACGATCAGTACCTCCTTTCGGGACGCAACGGACTGACGCGGAAGGAAATTGCGCGGCATTCAAAGAAGGATGCCGAGGGCTACGACCGCTACGTCGCAGACCTCGACGCGGTGGTCGGCCTGCTGAAGAAATGGCTACTCCGGGCGCCGCCGAACGTGGGGGCGAAACTGAGTGCCATTCCCAAGGTCCTGAGCCTTGGAAAGGACATGGCAGGACTATCGCTCGCCGAGACGCGGATCGTTCACGACTTCGCGCTGCGCAGCGCGGGCGAAGTGCTGGATCGCTACTTCGAGACGGACATCGTCAAGGCACTGTTCGGCTTTGATGGAGTCGTGGGGAATTTCGCGTCGCCATATGCGGCGGGCAGCGCCTACGTCCTGCTTCATCACTTGTTCGGCGAGGCGGCGGGCGTCCCAGGCGCCTGGGGCCATGCGATCGGCGGCATGGGTTCGATTACGCAGGCGATGGCTCGCGCAGCGCGCGAGAAGGGCGTCGACATCCTTTTGAACACGCCAGTCGAGGAGATCATCGTCGATAAGGGCAAGGCGGCAGGCGTCGTCGCGGGAGGCAAGGCCTGGCGCGCGAAGACTGTTGTTGCGGGCGTCAATCCGAAGCTGCTGTTCGATCGGCTGGTGCCGCGGGGCGCGGTCGAGGCCGACGTCCACAACCGCATGCATCACTGGAAGGGCGAAAGCGCGACCTTCCGCATGAACGTTGCTTTGTCGGAACTGCCGAAGTTCACGGTGTTGCCCAAGAAAGGCGATCACCTGACAGCCGGCATCATCATGGCGCCGAGTCTCGATTACATGCACCGGGCCTGGCTCGATGCGGAGACGAACGGCTGGACCAAGAATCCGATCGTCGAGATGCTGATCCCGTCAACGCTCGACACGACCCTTGCGCCGAAGGGCAAGCACGTCGCATCGCTCTTCTGTCAGCATTTCCGCTACGACCTCGGTCCCGGGCGCAGTTGGGACAAGGACGGCGAGAAGGCCGCAGACGCAATCATTGCAACGGTGGACGCGCACGCGCCCGGCTTCGCGAAATCCATCCTCGGACGCCAGATACATTCGCCCCTGGATCTCGAGCGGCGCTTCGGCCTGATCGGCGGCGACATCTTCCACGGCAAGATGAGCCTCGATCAGCTGTTCAGCGGGCGCCCAATGGTCGGCGCGGCGGACTACCGGATGCCCCTGCTGGGTCTCTATCTGTGCGGGTCGGGCGCCCATCCGGGCGGCGGCGTGACGGGTGCGCCGGGTCATAATGCTGCGCAGGCCGTGCTGGCCGACCGCAGGCCGTGGAGCAGGCGCAAGCCGTGACGTCTCCGTTGGCGGGCGTAAAGGTCCTCGACCTTAGCCGCGTGCTGGCGGGCCCCTGGTGCACGCAGCTTCTCGCCGACCTTGGGGCGGAGGTCATCAAGATCGAGCGGCCGGGCGTTGGCGACGATACTCGCCATTGGGGCCCGCCGTGGCACGGCGAAGGGGAAGAGCGCGTCGCCGCCTACTTCCTCAGCGCCAACCGGGGAAAGAAGTCCGCGGCGATCGACTTTTCGCAGTCGGAAGGAGCGGCGCTCGTCAGGCGACTAGCCGAACAGGCCGACGTCGTCGTCGAGAACTTCAAGGTCGGCGGCCTCAAGAAATTCGGCCTCGACGCCGAGAGTCTTCGCGCCGCCAATCCACGCCTGATCGTCGCTTCGATCACTGGCTTCGGTCAGGACGGACCGTACGCAGATCGTGCCGGTTACGACTTCATCATCCAGGGCATGGGCGGATTGATGAGCATCACCGGACTCCCGGACGAGGAGCCTGGCGGCGGTCCGCTGCGCGTGGGTGTCGCCGTGGTGGACCTGTTCACTGGCATGTACACGGCGACCGCCATTCTCGCGTCCCTGTTCCGGCGCGAGCGGACGGGCGAGGGCGCGCACATCGACGCGGCCTTGTTCGACACGCAAATCGCCGTGCTGGCGAACCAGGTCTCGAACGCTCTCATCTCTGGCAAGGACCCGCCGCGGCAAGGCAATACGCATCCGAACATCGTGCCGTATCAGCCGTTTGAGGCGACCGATAAACCGTTGATCGTCGCCGTCGGGAACGACCGTCAGTTCGCCAAGCTCGCGGAGCTATGCGGACATCCCGAATGGGCGATTGATGAACGATTCAAGACGAACGCTTCGCGGGTCGGCAACCGCTCGGAGATGATCCGGCTGATCGGCGAGTGCATCCGTCAACGGCCCGCTGCCGAATGGTTCGCCAAGCTCGACGCGGCCGGGATTCCCGCCGGTCCAATCAACACGATCAGCGAGGCGCTGGCAGATGTTCAGGCGAAGCATCGGCAGATGGTTCGAACCATCGCGGGCGTCCCGTTGATGGGTTCACCAGTTCGCCTCGACGGCGAGCGCGCGGATTCTTATCTGCCGCCCCCGGCTTTGGGAGAACATACGACCCGGGTTCTCGCCAGCCTCTCGCTCGATAGTGGGGAGATCGAGCGCCTGAGATCCGAGGGCGTGATCGGTTAGCTTTACTGGTCGCTGCCAAGTGCCGCGACAAGGACGTCGAGCTGGTTCTGGCAACCGTGCTCAACAAGCGCTTGGGCGGTGTCCGCGGCCTCCGCCGGGATTGCCGGCAATAATGCGAAGCGGACGCTCTGCGCCTCCGCGCCGCCAAGCGCCAATTTATATTCGGCCCCCTCGGATATCGTCGCCGCGGCGGGCCAGTCGACCGTCGATTTGCCCGCTGGCCAGTCGACCGTTGTCGCCGAACCGCCTGTCCTAGTGATGGTCAACTTGGCGGCAGAAGCCGAATCCGGCCGCCAGATCTTCAGAGTCTTGCCGGTCGCGCAAACCGTTCCGCTTTGCGTGACATCGAGGTTCCAGGGGCTGGGATTCATCGCGAGCTCTCCTGAGCGCATCGCACCGAAACGCCCGCGGCGCGAGGCGGCCATCGCGAGTTCCTGAGCGCCGCCTGCAGCCGGGAAGGTTCCGGGCCCGCGGAGCGTCCGAGCACTGTTGCCGCCGACAACGGTCACACTGTCGCCCTGTTGCAAAGAGATCTTCGCACTATCCGGTAGCGCCTTGCCTGGCGGATAAGCCTTGGCGGAGGGGCCGAGCGAACGGACAACAACCGCCTTCGCAATCGCCACGCTCGGTGCCAGCGCAATGGCGCAGGCCAGGATCGAAATTCGCCAGTTCATATTGCAACCCCCTTCACGAGGTCATCGCGCATTCGCGACATTGTACCTGCCGGTTTCGGACTCCGTAAGGCAGCGACGAGTCGACCTGTCCGCTGCCTCACTGACGGCCTTCTGCTTGTACATCACTTCGGTGAGAAGCTTGCGCGAGACGCCCATCTTGATGAGGAAATCATTGTCCTCGCTCGCCAGCATCGCGGAATCCTGTTCCACATCCCCAATCAATTGAGCGGTTGCATCGGCCCCCTTGGAAACTTCGGCCTGAACGGCGTCCTTGTCACCGACGTGCGTGAACATGTGAACGACGAACAACCCGCCGTCGTCCACGTACCGGATAGGTCCTCCCATGAACATGAAATTGCATGCGGAAAAGCAGGCCCAGCTCGAAGGGATGCGTGTTGGAAGACTGAGCTTCCGGATCAGTTTGCCGGCCTCGTTACCTGCACGCGCATCCCCGCCCGGGGATCGCAGCCAGATCTCGTCGATTTGCTTGTGCTCGTCGATGGCGGCCTGGAGCCTCGATGCAACGTCGGAATCGATCACGCCTTCGGCCTTGAGGACGTGCAGTCCTTCGACCTCGGCGTAGGAGAAACGCATCGGCCGATAGGTCGACCAATTGAGGTCCTTCGGGCAGGTCGGATTGTCCGGATCCATTGGGACCTTGGCAACGGCCGCTTCGACGTCCGAGCCCGCAATGGCCAGGGAAAGCAACAGTGGCAGCACGCTGGGATTACGCCTTCCGGTAGCCGCTCTCGCCTTGTCCTCGGCACATCTTCTTGGGAACCGTGGTTTCTTCACCATCGATGATCACCACGTCGGTCACTGTGACGCAGTGGCCGCCGTCCGCCAATTCCTGCTCCGCAGTCACCTTCGAGGAGCCCGATACGTTCTGACGCGTCTGGCTTTGCCATTTGACTTCCGTACCGACACCGCCGCGAATGGCTTCGTTGGTCGCGTCCGCCGCCTGCTTCTGTTCCTTGCAGTCGAGGAGCTTCAGCAACTCGTCTGCGACGATCGAGCTGACCGGGACGAAGGAGCTCGCCACTCCGCCCGCGCGGCCAAGCACGCCGCCTGCCAGGCCGCCGAGCATGCTGCCGAACATCGAGCGTTTCGCCTTCTTTTCGGGAGTATCGGCGCATTTGCCTTGCTCCTGCGCTGTGTCCTGAACGGCCGGGATCGCTGGAGTAGCCGGAACTGCCAGCAACAAAGCGGCAATGATCGATACGCGAAGCATGGACTCGTCCCCCTCAGACGGCGCGCAAGTTATGCCTGCGCTCGAAGTGGGTCAATCAATTCGAATTTAACCCGAATTTTTCGAAGGCGCAGTTCGTGCGCGCCCGGTCAGCCGGGCTTCGAGAAGTGTGATCCGCTGCTGCTGCTCTTCCAATTTGCCAAGCAGCAGTTGGGTGCGCTCATTCCGCCGTTCGACGATGCGGATTCCGCGCGCGATTGGTGCGGCGACTTCGACCAGCGCTTCCTGCTCGTCCTTGCTCAGAAAAGAACCGTCGGGCCTCGGACCGATCAACAGCCAGCCTGCGCCCTTTTCCATGACGGTTTCTAGTGGAACCCTGATCGGGAAAAGCTTGTCGCGCACGCTGCAGAGCGAATCGCGGCATTCCGTCTCGTCGAAGCCCGTCAGCCAATCTTCCGCCGCTTCTTCCGAAATGCCTCGGACGCCCATGGTCTTGCCCCCAA
Source organism: Pseudomonadota bacterium (assembly GCA_046730955.1). GTDB lineage: Bacteria > Pseudomonadota > Alphaproteobacteria > Sphingomonadales > Sphingomonadaceae > Sphingomicrobium. The sequence continues at coordinate 3,224 of JBKPKE010000075.1, read as the reverse complement.
CGACCACCGCCATCCGTGTGGATCGAGTTCCCTCCTCGATACGACTCAGGACCTCGGAGACCAGTTCCTTGGTGGAGGAGCTCTCCCGCAACTCGAGGACGCACTGCGGGAGGTCCTCGCGAAGCTTCACCAGATTGCGCTGGAAACGATGCTCCGACCATTTCTGGATCCGCTCTTGCAATGGGCTGATCACGACCGTCGCTACTGCGGCGGCGAAGACCACCGGCGCAGTGCTGCCGCTGTTGCCGTAATAATTGAGGATGATCTGTTTCAGGCCATCCGCGGTAGCCGCGAATACGGCCGCCACTCCAAGAGTGATCAGCGCGAAATTCGCAGACCGGCTGATGACGGCTTCGGCATCGTAGAGCCGGAAGCGGAGCAAGGCGACGAGAAGTCCAAGCTGCAGGAGGAGGAAGGCGAGGCCGAAGCTGAGACCTGCAAGCAGTTCGAGCGCGAGTTGCGAACCGAAGGAGTGGACGCCGAGCTTGGCCCCGTCGCTTGCGAAGGCGATAGCGAGGAACAGGGCGTACCCGGAAAAACCCAGCAATGCCCATTTGATCTGTTGCCGTGTGGGGCTCGGCGGCGTGTTCTGCAGCCTCCAGAGCAAGGTCAGGACCCCCGCTATCATGAAGACGACGAAGGCCATGCGGTAAGCGTCGCCCGACAGGAAGAGCAGGATCGGAAGCAGCAGCAGAATGCCGATGCTGACGCGCGGCCGCAGCTCGCCGAATGGGAATAGCAGGATGCCTGCGAGGAGGCAGATGTTGCCGAGGTCGTAGATGATCTGATGCAGCCGGTCCGGCATCTGAACGACGAATGTGAGGAAGGCCGAGGAGGGCTGCTCCGCAATGATGGTGAGGAGGATTGCGAGCGACAGGACTGAGCTGATCAGATCCTCCCGCTTGCGCCGGTGAAGGACCCATGCGGCGAAGATCAGGAACGGATAGGTCAGTACGTGAAGGAGGTCGACGACCGTCAACAACGCGGGAGGCAGACCTGCGGACTGCGCTGCTTCCGCAATGTGATGCTCGCCCGCTTTCACTGTGAAGTCGCGTTCGCGTCCGTTCGGGGAACGAAGCCGCAGCGAATAGTCGGAATCGTCTGTGCCTTCGATGATCGGCGTGAACATCGCATAGTCGGTCTCGGTCGCATCGTGAGGACGTGTGAGTCCGCGCTTTGAAATCGGCACGATCTTGGCGATCGGCAATCCGTTGATTGCGACAATGTCGTCGCCGGACCGCACGCCCGCCGCTTTTGCTGCATTGCCGATTGGAAAGCGGACCCTTGTCAGGTCGTCTTCCGACAGGGCGAGACCGACACGGCTACCCGTGATGAGCACCGAATTTTGCGCGGCCTGGTCGAAGCGAAACCAGATGCCGGCAATTGGTCCGGCGATTGCCAGCAAGAGCGCCGGGATCCAGACGATCTGGAAGAGGGTGAGCCAACGGCGGTTGAGGTCCGGCAAGCGCCGGGGCAGCTGAAGCCTCGATTGCCTCAAGGCATCGACATGCAACGCAGAATCGGTCGCCATGGTCCTTGCTGCGCCCCCAATTGCCCCGCCTGCTCAATAGCATGCGTGCGCGCCAGGGACAGCAGGTCTCAGCCGTCGATGCGTTCTTCGCCGTATCGCGACTTTATGAAGCGGCCCTGCGTCTCCAGCGCGGCGACATCCGAACGTGCAAGCTTCTCGGAAATCTCCGCCAGTGCGGCACGGCCAGCCTGCAATCCTTCGACGAGGCGCTCGTCCACGGTCACGTCCTCGCCGTCCTTTTGCGAGCGATAGGCAGGCGGAACGTTGACGTATCGATCGATGAGACCGGGGAGGTGTACGGACATGAGCCGCCGCGCGTCCTGCGCATCAGGGTTGAGGTCATCGATCCGCTCCAGCGTCTGCTTGAGCGAGGGCAGGCCCGCGCTGATGGCGTCGATCTCCGCGCGCGCGGGCGCCGGCAGGGCCACGCGCTGGCGATAGAGATATGAGTCGAAGCGCTGCACCATCTGGCCGTTGGGCAGGTCGGATGCGGGAGCGGTGGCGCCCCCTTTCTGCGTCGGCATGAGGCCGAGCAGTGCTGCAATGCCGATCGCAACGCCGATCGCCGCGAGGAAGCCGAACATGCCGATCGGCTGGATCAGCCCGATCGCGATCGTGACGATGCTGATGATTCCGATCGCCACGCCGACGCGGCCGATCCTTCGCATGAAGTCGGTGTTGACCCGCTGACGTTCGCGGCGGGCGGCCTCGCGCACCGCACCGTCTCGTTCATCGAGCTGCCGCATCACGCGGTCGGCGCGTTCTATGACCTTGTTGAAGCGGTCCGCCGTCATTTGCTCTCGATGGGCGTGAGCGGCGACGCCGTTCCTTCGAGCTTCGCCTGGTTCACGCCCTCGGCTCGCGCAATGTAGCCCTTCGACTTCTCCACCTCGGACGAAAGCGTGTTGACCGTTTGCTTCATGCTTTCGAGCGCCTGAAGCTTGAAGCGGTCGATGGAGTCCATCGTCTCGTAGATGTTCTGGAAGGCGCGCTGCAGCGTCTCCAGCGGGATCGTGGACGACGCGGCCTGCTCATGAATTGCTCCGGTCTGCGTGCGCAGCATCTCGCCGGTGCTGTCGATCATGCCGGCGGTGGTGGTGTTGAGCGCGGTGATCTGCTGAAGCACGAGCTTCTGGTTGGTCATCGCTTGAGCGACCGTGACTGCAGTCCGTAGCGCGGAAACGGTGGTGGTCGAGGCGCGGTCGACGCCCTTCACCAGCTCGACATTGTTCTTCTTGACGAGATCGAGGGCGAGATAGCCCTGCACGGTCACAGCCATTTGCGTCAGCAGGTCGGTCGTCCGCTGGCGCGTGTAGAAGAGGGCGCTCTCGCGGATCGCCTTGGCCTTGGCCGGGTCGGTCGCGTCAAGCTCATTGGTCTTGTCCTCGAGCTGCTTGTCCAGGCTCTTGGAGATGTGAACCATCTGCTCGAGCTTGTGCATCGTCTTCCACAGGCCGGCGCGCTCGGTATCGATGGCGGCATTGTCCATCAGCAGTTCGTCCTTGCCATTGGCGAGGCTGCCGAGGATCTTCGAGATGTGGGTCTGCGAACTGCGGTACTTGTCGAAATAGCGATCGACCTTGTTCCCGAAGGGAATGATCCCAAGGAGCTTCTTCGTCTTCGTCGCTTCCTTCGGATCAAGGCTCTCGACCGTGCGGCGAAGCTCGGTGAGGTCGGCGCCGATCCCCGTGTC
>JBKPKE010000074.1:0-21642 GCA_046730955.1 Pseudomonadota bacterium | reverse complement strand
CCACTGATTACTGCCCGGCTCGAACGGCCGGAGCGCGGCGAACGCATGCTTTTCTCGCGACTGAAGCAGTGGGAGGAAAATCCGGACCGCGCGCCGCCGCGAACGATTCTCGTCGCTCGCGCGGATGCCCGGAATCGCCTGCGCAAGTTGACGGGATCGCGGTCCGAGCCTCGCGCCGGGCAGGCCGCGATGGCGGAAGAGGCGACCAGCATCTTTGCCCCGCGCCGCCAGAAGGACGCGCCGAACATGCTGCTCGCCGAAGCGGGGACAGGCATCGGCAAGACCCTGGCCTATCTGTCGCCCGCGTCGCTGTGGTCGGAGGCCTCAGGCGGAACGGTCTGGGTTTCGACTTTCACTAAGGCGCTTCAGCGGCAGCTTGATGCGGAAGGACCGCGGCTGTTCGCCGATGCCGAGGAGCGAGCGCGCCGGATCGTCGTCCGGAAGGGGCGGGAGAATTATCTGTGCCTGCTGAACCTGGAGGACGCCTTACAGGGGACATTCTCGGGGCGGGCGGCAATCCTTGCTCAGCTCGTCGGGCGCTGGGCAGCGTACAGCAAAGACGGCGACATGGTCGGCGGGGATCTGCCGGGCTGGCTTCCGAGCCTGTTCCGCCGGGCAGGCGCGACCGCGCTGACTGACCGGCGCGGCGAGTGCGTCTACGCCGGATGCCCCCATTATCGTCGCTGCTTCATCGAGCGGGCGGAGCGCGCAGGGCGCGAGGCCGACATCGTCATCGCCAACCATGCGCTGGTGATGATCAACGCGGCGCGGGCCCGCGAAGACTCGCCGCAGCGGATCGTCTTTGATGAGGGCCATCATCTGTTCGACGCGGCGGACTCGACCTTTGGCGTCACGTTCGGCGGGCAGGATGCGATCGAGATGCGGCGCTGGATCGTCGGTCCCGAGGGCAAGTCGCGGGGACGTCGGCGCGGACTTGCCGCGCGGCTGATGGACGTCGCCTCCTACGATGATGAAGGCGCGCAGGCTCTGGAGGCTGCGATCGACGCGGCGCGAGCGCTGCCATCGGACGGCTGGCTTCAGCGAATCGTCGAAGGTTCGCCGTTCGGGCCGATCGAGGCGCTTCTCAGCGAGGTGCGCGGAACGGTCTATGCCCGGGCGAAGGCGCAGGACGCGGGCTATGGACTTGAGACAGAGTTGGCCGAACCCGACGGCGCATTGGTGGCTGCGTCGGCGAAGGCGCTGGAGGCCCTCGAATTTCTGCTGAAGCCACTGTCGGCACTCAGTCGCCGGCTTGAGGCCGTGCTGGAGGACGCTCCCGACTGGCTCGATTCGCAAGCTCGGGCTCGCGTGGATGGTGCGATCAACGGACTCGCGTGGCGGCGCGAGATCCTGTCAGCCTGGATAGCATTGCTGGCCCGTATAGGCGGATCGGCCGACCCGGAATTCGTCGACTGGCTGGCCATCGATCGCGCCGAGGGCCGCGAATATGACGTGGCGATCCACCGTCACTGGCTGGACCCGACCAAGCCGCTTGCAGGCGCAGTGCTTCGGCAGGCCCAGGGCGTGCTGGTCACTTCGGCGACGCTGCGCGGGGGCGACATAAGCTGGGCTCGGGCCGAAGCTCGCACCGGCGCTGCTCATCTCGATTGCTCGGTCGACCGCTTCGAGGCTGAAAGCCCCTTCGACTATGCGGCCTGCTCGGAAGTTCTGATCGTCACCGACATCAAGCAGGGCGACCTTCCAGCACTGTCGGGAGCTTACGCTCGTCTGATCGAAGCGGCGGGCGGCGGGACGCTTGGCCTGTTCACCGCGATCCAGCGCCTGAAGACGGTGCATTCGCGGATCGCCGACCACCTTGCCCGCGCCGGGCTACCTTTGCTTGCCCAGCACGTGGATCCGATCGATCCGGGTACTCTGGTCGATATTTTCCGCGACGATCCGCGCGCATCACTCTTGGGTACGGACGCGCTGCGAGACGGTGTGGACGTGCCTGGCGAGTCGCTCCGGCTCGTCGTGATGGAGCGCGTGCCGTGGCCACGGCCAACAGTGCTCCACGCGGCACGTCGGATGGCCGGAGGAGGAAGCGCCCACGACGATGCCGTGGTCCGTGCGAGGCTTGCGCAGGCCTTCGGGCGATTGATTCGGCGGGAGGGCGATCGCGGCACGTTCGTGATACTCTCGGCGGCCATGCCGTCGCGTCTTCTGTCTGCTTTCCCATCCGGCGTGCCGATCCGGCGCGTTCCGCTCGATGAGGCGATCATGCATGTTGCCGCAGCCCGCGGTCTGGCACCCGCGAGCGTTCCGGAGCTGGTTACGTGAAGACGCTCTTTGTCCTTCGTCATGCCAAGTCCGACTGGGGTGACGAATCCCTTCGCGATTTCGACCGTCCGCTGAACCATCGCGGGCGCAAGGCGGCCAAGGCCGTCGGCCGCGAGTTGAAGGACCGCGATATCCACCCGGATTTTGTGATCTGCAGTCCGGCGGTTCGGGCGAAACAAACGCTGGAATGCCTGCTCGAGGGTTACGGACAGCAGCTGAGCGTCACCGAAGATCGGCGCATTTATCTGGCTGAGCCTGACCTTCTGGCCGACCTCATCCGAAGCGCCCCGGACGAGGCCAAGCGGCTGATGATCGTCGGACACAACCCGGGTCTGCAGGAATTGGTGATCGCTTTGGCAACGCCCGGCGAACTGCTGGACGAAGCGGCCGAGAAGTTCCCGACTGCAGCGCTGGCGGAAATCCGCTTCGATATTGAAAGCTGGCGCGATGTCGCCCCGGGCGACGGTTCGCTCGAAGCGCTCCTGAAAGCGCGCGAACTTTAGTCGGCGACGAGGCTTGCGAGCTGGTTTCGGAGGGCCCTGAGGCGGCTCACGTCGATATTCGGAGGAGGTCGCTGTGTTGCTGGCTCGGAAGGCTGGGACGGCACGCTTTCCACGGCTTCCTGTGGAGCGTCCTTGCTTCGTAGAAGCTTCTGAACGCCGCGAACCGTATAGCCTTCACTGTTCAGCAGCCGATGGATTGTCCTCGCCAGATCGACGTCAGCCGGGCGGTAGTAGCGACGGTTGCCCGCACGCTGCAGCGGGCGAAGTTGCGGGAACTTCGTTTCCCAATAGCGCAGGATGTGCTGGGCGACGCCCAGCTCCGACGAAAGCTCGCCGATCGTCTTGAAGGCGCCCGGGTCCTTTGCGCCGGTCGCCACGGCCGTGCCTATCTCGCAATCCGGTCGCGCATGATCTGGCTCGCCCGGAACGTCATGACCCGGCGCGGCGCGATCGCGACTTCGATGCCCGTCTTCGGATTGCGGCCCACGCGCTGGCCCTTGTCGCGAAGGATGAAGCTTCCGAACCCGGAGATCTTCACGTTCTGCCCCTCCGACAGGGCATGGCACATGTGATGCAGCACACGCTCGACGAGCTGCGCGGATTCAGCGCGCGAAAGCCCGAGTTTATTGTGAACCACGTCCGCCAGGTCGGCGCGCGTCAGAGTACCCCCCAAACCCGCTTCCTTGCTCATCCGTGCGATGCCCAGGTCGGCCATCTGCTTCTCCCGCTCAAAACGCCGCAATCCCCCGATGCGGCACATTACAGTTGCGTAACGGAATCCGCGCTTGTCGGCAATGCGACATTTACGCCCGTTTTCCTAATAAATTCAATACCTGAGGACTGCAGCGCCCCAGGTGAAACCACCCCCCATGGCCTCGAGCACGACGACATCGCCGCGCTTGATTCGTCCATCCTTCACTGCGGCGTCGAGTGCAAGGGGCACTGATGCCGCAGAGGTGTTCGCATGCCGGTCGACCGTGACCACCACTTTTTCCGACGGAAGGCCCAGTTTTTTCGCCGTAGCGTCGAGGATCCGCGCATTGGCCTGATGCGGTACGACCCAGTCGACATCGTCCGCCGTGAGATCCGTCGCACCGAGGACTTCGCGCATGACTTCGGCAAGATTCACGACGGCGTGACGGAAAACTTCGCGTCCCTTCATCCGCAGCTTGCCAACGGTGCCGGTAGTAGAGGGGCCCCCATCTACGAACAAGAGATCGTTGTGCCGCCCGTCAGCGTGAAGCTTGGTCGCGAGAATCCCGCGATCGCCTTCCTCGGCACGAAGCACGAGCGCGCCGGCTCCGTCCCCGAAGAGGACGCAGGTCGTGCGATCTTCCCAGTCGAGGATGCGGCTGAACGTCTCGGCGCCGATGACCAGCGCCGTCCGGCCGCTGCCGGCGCGAAGCATGGCGTCGGCCACGCTCACTGCGTAGAGGAAGCCGGTGCAGACGGCATGCACGTCGAAAGCGATGCAGTCATTGATTCCCAAAGCCGCCTGGACCTTGGTGGCCGAGGAAGGGAAGGTCTGATCCGGCGTCGCCGTCGCAAGGACGATAAGATCCACTTCGCTTGCCGGGATGCCCGCATTCGCGAGCGCCTGTCGCGCTGCCTCGGTCGCGAGGCTGGCGGTCGTCTCGCCCTCGCCCGCAATGTAGCGGCTGCGGATCCCCGTACGCTCGATGATCCACTCGTCGGACGTATCGACCTGCTGTGCCAGCTCGGCATTGTCGACGCGTCGTGCGGGTAGAGCTGAACCGGTTCCAGCAACAACGGAACGCAGGGTCACTGGGCAGCCTCATTGAAAGCGTGAGCGCGGAAATTGTCGAGGTCGTCGCCGATCTTCCGCGTGATGTCGTTGCGGACCATGCTGGCCGCCACTTCGATTGCGTTGGCGATACCCTTGGGATTCGCTCCGCCGTGGCTTTTCACCACCAGGCCGTTGAGGCCGAGGAAGACGGCACCGTTGTGATTGTTCGGATCGAGGTGATGCTTGAGCAGGTTGAGCGCCGGTTTCGAAAGCGCGAAGCCGGCTTTCGACCGAAGCGAGCTCTTGAACGCACGGCGGAGAAGGTCGGTGACGAAACGAGCAGTCCCTTCGGCGGTCTTGAGCGCGATGTTTCCCGAAAAGCCGTCCGTCACGACGACGTCGACATTGCCCCGCGAAAGCTGGTCGCCTTCCACGAAACCGTCGAAGCGAAGCGGCAAATAGTCGGCTTCGCGCAGAAGGGCGGCAGCTTCCTTCAGCTCGTCAGTGCCCTTGAGCTCTTCCGTCCCGATGTTGAGAAGCTTCACTCGAGGCTTCGCGCTGCCGAGGACGGTGCGGGCGTAGGCGGATCCCATGACGGCGAATTGGACGAGGTTCTGGGCGTCGCACTCGGTGTTCGCGCCGAGATCGAGCATGACGCAGTCCTGCTCGCCGAGAGTCGGAAGTAGCGCTGCGAGGGCCGGACGGTCGATGCCCGGCATGGTGCGCAGCGCGAGCTTGGACATGGCCATGAGAGCGCCGGTGTTGCCGCCGGAGACGGCCGCGTCGGCCTGTCCGTCCTTCACTGCATTGATCGCTAGGCCCATCGATGTCGTCTTGGCGCGGCGGATCGCCTGGCTGGGCTTTTCGGTCGGCGCGATGGACTCGGCCGTGTGACAGAGGGTGACTTCGGAGGCGAGCTTGCCGTGCTTCCCCAGCTCGCTGCGGATCAGCTTTTCTTCGCCGTAGATCAGGAATTGAAGTGAATGGTCGCGACGGCGTGCACGAGCGATTCCGGCGACGATTGCCGCCGGACCAGTGTCACCCCCCATTGCGTCGATCGCGATCCGCGGGCCTGCGTCCATATTTGACCGCCCCGCGCCTCCCGACTGGCTCAGGCCTCGGTCGAAGTAATCTCGCGGCCGTTATAATGACCGCAAGCCTGACACAGATTGTGCGGCAGCTTCAGCTCGCCGCAGTTCGGGCATTCCTGGAACGTGGTCGCCTTCAGCGCATGATGGCTGCGGCGCATGTTCCGCTTGGACGGCGAAGTTTTTCTCTTAGGGACAGCCATTCCGGCACCTTCAAAATCAGCAATAAAAATTGCGACGATCTGCGCCTTCTCGGCGGGCAAACCCGCGGCGGCGGCCGGATCGTCGCGAACCGGGCGCTCCTATAGCGGAAAGAGACGCGAGCGCAAGGCGCTGAGCCTAGCGGCTGGCGAGGCGGCGGAAATGATAACGTCCGCGCACGGGCGAGGCCCTGTACGAATGACCCGATGTGCATGTCACGTTGAAAACGCCCGGCGCGCCACCTTCGACAGCCGCGGTCGACGCCACCTGCCCGCAGGGATAGCCGATCCGCGCGATCGTCCGCGCGATGACCGCGTTCGGAAGCGGCATCTTGGCGGCGGCCGCAACCGCCGGCGACTCTACGGCAGCGGCTTGCTCGATCTCCAGCTCGTGCTGCCTTTGCTCCAGCATGGCGACTTCCGCTGCCTGCTTCTCCGGCAGCGTGATCTGCAGGGGCGGTCGACCCTCATGCCGTCGAGCGGTGGGCGCCGGGGCGGGCATCTTAACTTGGGGCGAAGCTGCGGGGACGACCGCGGCGGCCTCGGTCGCAAGGGGTTCAATGATGCGCGGATGCGACTTGGGCGACGGGACTTTGACCGTCACCGATTCGCCGTCGTTTCCGGCTTCCCAGCCCGTCCACGCGCCGATCCCGACGGCCAGGACAAGCGCCCCGGCTGCGGCGGCGGGAAGGGCCCAATTCACGGAAGGGGGACTGGTATCATGGACCCCCTCAGAAAGGATGCGAGAGAAAGTGTCGCGGGCCTCTGGCTCCGGTCTTTGCTTCTCCGCGGATACGGGCCGAGGGAATTCCTTCGGCTTTGGCTCCGCGATTGGATCTCCCTCTCGGCGGATTGGGGTGATCGGCTGTCGCAGAAGAGCGGTCGCGGACGGGGCGCTCCTCGATTGCGGACGAGGCAGCGCCTTGGGTACCGCCGATGCTCTCAACGCGCGCGCAGAATCCAACCGGTCCATGAGACTTGTCGGCTTTGCGTCGCCGAACTGCGTTCCCTCCAGACGCCCGGCGAGCGAAAACGCAGGTTTGGGTTTGGGCTCGAGGCCATGCGATGAATCGTAGGCCCTCCGCTTGGCGGGATCCCGAAGGGTCTCATAAGCGATGGTGACCTCAGCCAGGCTGCCGAAGGGGCGGGGCTCGCTGAGCTGGCGGGTGAATGCCTGCGCGATCTGCTCCGGCTTCGCGTCCGGCGTCAGTCCCAGCAGCTGATAGTGGTTCGGCCGCAGCTTAGCCGTACTGTCCATTTGGCGATCCCTCCCGCGAGCGGGACAACGCCCGACTCTTAAGTGCCGGAAGCTTCTATGCTTTTCCGCGGAAATCCAGTTCGGACCACCGCACTGGCGGGGCTGCTAATCTTTACCAGGCGCCGATTGCATCGGGATTAAACGCCTCAGGCGGCCGCCAGCACCCGGTCCCCGACCAGCGGGTTGGTTGCCCGCTCGTGGCCGAACGTGGACATCGGGCCGTGACCGGGAACGAACGCCGTCTCCCCGCCCATCGGCCACAGACGCTGGGTGATCGATTCGATCAGCTGCTGGTGGTTGCCCATTGGGAAGTCCCAGCGGCCGATCGAGCCCTTGAACAGGACGTCTCCGACGATCGCGAGTTTCGACTCGGGATGATGGAAGACGACATGGCCTGGCGTGTGGCCGGGACAATGGCGGACGTCGAACGTCAGCTCGCCAACCGTCACGGTGTCGCCATCCTCAAGCCAGCGGGAGGGTTCGAACACCTGTCCGTTGATCCCGTACTTCGGCCCTTCGACGCCGAGCTTCTCGATCCAGAAGCGGTCGGCTTCGTGCGGGCCTTCGATCTCCACACCAAGCTCCTGCGCAAAGATTCCGGCCGAGCCGCAATGATCGATGTGGCCGTGCGTCAGGAGGATCTTCTCGATGGTAACGCCCGCTTGCTGCGCAGCTGCCTTCAGCCGCGGCAGGTCTCCGCCCGGGTCCGTGAACGTGCCGCGCATCGTCTTCGTGCACCACAGCAAAGTGCAATTCTGCTGTAGCGGAGTGACCGGGATGATCGCAGCGCGAAGAGGCTGGCTCATCCGCCTGACTTGGGCTCGGGAGTCGGAGGCGGCAAGGTTGCGAGCGATGGGGCTTCATCCTTCATCGAAGCCGAAACCGCCTCCGCGCGGCGAAGGACGCGCAGGATGTTACCGCCCGCCAGCTTTGCGAGGTCGCTGTCGCTCCATCCGCGTCGGATCAGCTCGGCAAAGACCAAGGGATAACCGCTTACACTGTTCATTCCCGGGATGGATTCGTCGTAGGGAATACCGTCGAGATCGCCACCGAGGCCGACGGCGTCATGGCCCGCGATTTTGACGATATGCTCGATATGATCGGCAAGGAGGCCGATGTCTCCGACGGGCTTCGGATTCGCCGCGTCCCACGCCTTCATTGCCGCTTCGCGCTTGTCCGGCTGTCCCGTTAGAAGAGCTTTCTGACGCGCCTCCTCAGCGGCCCGCGTCGCATTCCACTGGCGGAACGGTTCGGAGAGGTAGCCGGTATAGAAGTTGACCATCACCACGCCGCCATTGGCCGGCAGCAATGCGAGGACCTCGTCGGGGACATTGCGCGGATGGTCTTCGATCGCTCGGGCATTGCTGTGCGAGAAGATCACGGGCGCCTTGGAGACTTCGATCGCATCCTTCATCGTGTCGGGCGACACGTGAGCAAGATCGACGAGCATCCCGATGCGGTTCATCTCGTGTACGACGGCGCGACCGAAATCGTTGAGACCGCCGTATTTGGGATCGTCGGTGGCGCTGTCCGCGAAGTCGTTCGTCGCGAAGTGAGTGAGGGTCATGTAGCGCGCGCCGAGCCGATAGAATTGGCGAAGCGCGGCCATCGAACCGCCCATCTGGTGTCCGCCCTCGACGCCCATGACCGAGGCGATCTTGCCCTTGCGGTGAATGCGCTCGAAGTCGTCGGCGGTGGACGCGAGATCGAGGTCGTTCGGATAGGCTTTGACGAGCCTCGTGATGATGTCGATCTGCTCCAGGGTCTGGCGGATCGCCTCGTCGCCGTGGACGCTGGCGTCGATATAGACCGACCAGAACTGCCCGCCCACACGGCCCTCATGCAGGCGGGCCATGTCGGTCATCATCGGATTGGGCTGTTTTTTGTCGGAGCCGCTCGCGAGCCCCTCGACGCTCATCTTGTAATTTTCGCGGATCTGCTCGGCGATGTCGTTGTGACCGTCGATCAGCGGCGTCTTCGCTAGGATCCGGTCGATCCTTTTCTGGACGGCCGGCGCGATGGGTTGGGCGAGCGAGGGTGCGGCGAGCGAACCGATCGCGGCGGCGAGGAAGAGCTTGCGGGCGAGTTTCATAGTGCCACGGTTTATGGGCCAACTGCCGTGCGCGCAATCAGCCCTTGTCCTCGCGCTTCCAGCGGTTGATGAAGGCCGCGATGAGCGCCGACCTTTCCGTCACCATGCAATTCGATCCTGAAGACGGAATTGCCGATCTCGAAACCCATCTCGACCAGCTGAAGCGAGAGGCGGACGCCGCCGGTTTCCGGTTTGACCATCATGCTGCCCGGAACGAGTTGCAGGCGGCGACTTTCGGCAAACGGCAGTCGGCGACGGCGCGGCTCGTCCTTTCGCCGACGGGCGCGATGGCGATCGAGGTGAAGCCTCTTTAGGCTTAGGCCGCGATCGGAAAGCGCAGCATTCGGTCGGGTAGCGGCACGAGAGCTGACGCGCCCAGGCCGACCTGCTTCACGATTTCGGGATGCGACGCATCGAGGCCGCCCGTCAGCGATCCGAAGGCCGGGAGGATGAGCTTGGTCGCCGAGGCGACGAAGCAGCGGCGGGAGACGTGCCGGCCGCGCATGTTGACGCGAAGCTTCGGGTGGAAATGTCCGGAGAGCTCCGGACGAAGATCATCGCGGACGGCTTCGTGGCGGAGGATGATTCCCGCCACTTCCACCTCTTCGACGAGCCGTCCGCCGCAATGGTCGGCAAAGCCCGGGTCGTGGTTCCCGAGAATCCAGACCCAGTCGAGCTTGTTCGTCATTGCGCTCAACATCGAACGCGCCTGCTCGGGCAGGCGATCGCAGCCGAACCGGTCGTGGAAGCTGTCGCCGAGGCAATAGAGCTGCGTCACGCCTGTTGCCTGAACCACTTCCGTCAGAGCGACCAAGGTGGCGACCGAATCGTAAGGCGGCAGAAACTGGCCGAACCGCGCGAACCAGCTTGCCTTTTCGAGGTGCAAATCGGCAACGAGCAGTGCGCTCTGCGCTGGCCAGTGAAGCGCGCCTTGAGGCGATGCGACGAACGTTTCGCCTGCGAACGAAAAGGGAACCATGACCTCGGTTTAGACGAGCGGCGTCAGGGCTCAAGATGGAGAATGTGATCCCGCAGCGCCCGGGCGTCGTAAAGGGCATTGTGTGGGACCTTGCTGTTCGCGGCCGTGCTGAAATTGCTCATCGGAACGAGCCGGAAGGTCAGGTGCCGAATCTCGATCATGTCGCCTTCGCCGGTGATCATCAGGTTGCAGAAATGCGTGATGTCCTCCGGCCAGTCCGCGTAGATGAGGGGCTCCGCGTCGTGTCGCAGATAGCGCTCCAGGGCATGCGCGGCATCGCGGCGATCCAGTCTGGGGCAGGACAAGGATTCAGGAACGCTGTCCAAATAGGGCACGACGTGGCGTTCAACCCATTCGACGATGGGGTCGTCCGTCTTGAGCGTCAGGTACAGGTCGTCCCCATCGTCGGGAACGAGCGCGAGGCTCAGGAGCGCACCGCCGACGCCATTATATTCGGTATCCAGGAAATAGCGCACGCACCCGCTTAGCGCGGCTGCGCCGTCGTGCAATCATCCGTGGGAAGCGCTTTGCCCTTGCGGCAGCGCTCGGCCATCTGCCGTGCCTGACGCCCACGTTCCTCATCCTGCTTGCGAAGCTCGCGTCCGCGCTTCTCATCGGCCTCGGATTGGCTGGTCGTCGCAGCATCTACGCCCGCAGACGCAACCTTCACCGGCAAGGTGACGACGTCGACTGCTGTTTGTGCGACCGTCCCGACGACGCAGCCAGAGAGTAGGAGGGGAAGCGAGAAAGCGAAGGCGTATGATTTCATGCGCTTAGCTTGGCAGCAGGAGCCCTGCTGGGCAATGAACGCCGCTTACTCACGCATCGCCTGATCGGCCAATTCCTGCGCCTGGACGAGAAGCGTTGCGTCTGCCTCCGCTCCCGGGGGAAGCGCTTCGCGGCCGACGATCACCATCAAGGGGACGGCCATGGGCGTGATTCGGTCGGTTTCGACGTGGAGCATCGTCGCCGAGGCGCGGTCGACGAGGCGAACGAGACGGCCGAGTTCCGTCATCCGCGCGCGGGCGTCGTCCCACGCGGCCCGCAGCAGGAGGTGGCCGGGCTCGTAACGGCGCAGAACGTCGTAGATAAGATCCGTGGAGAAGCTGACCTGGCGCCCGGTCTTCTTGCGGCCTGGATGCTGACGCTCGACGAGCCCGCCGATCACCGCGACTTCACGAAAGGCTGTCTTCAGCAGCAGTGACTGTTCGACCCAATCGACGAACTCCTGCTCCAATATGTCAGCCGAGAAGAGTGCCTTCGGATTGCGAATGGGTTCGAGTCCGTAGCAGGCGAGACCGTAATCATTGGCGACGAAACCAAGTGGCTTCAGACCGGCGTTCTCCATGCGCCGGGTGATCAGCATTCCCAGCGACTGGTGCGCGTTCCAGCCTTCGAAACTGTAGGCGACCATGTAGTGCAATTTCTCGTGCTCGAAGGTCTCGACAAGCAATTGCTGCGGTTCCGGGATGACCGAGCGACGGTCCTGAACCTCCAACCACTCGCGCACGTCATCGGGAAAGCGATGCCAGTCGTTGCGGTCCGCAAGCATGTGGCGGACGCGATTGGCGAGATGTGTCGACATCGACATGCGCTGCCCGCCGTAAGTGACGATGCGCGCCTGCTTCGACGAAGCGCGGACGATGACGTCCGTGTCCTTGAACTGCTCGACCTCGAGGCTGAGACCGGAGAAGAAAAAATGGTCCCCGACGGTGAGCGTCGATGCGTATCCCTCCTCAATCGTCCCAAGCTTCCGGCCGTTGCGGAAGCGAACGGTGAGAAGCGGCTGCTCGACGATGACGCCGGCATTGAGGCGATGCTGCTGTGCGATCTGCGGCCGGGCGATGCGCCACTTGCCGTCGCTTTCCTGAACGAGGCGCCGGAAGCGGTCGTAGGCCTTGAGTGCGTAGCCGCCAGTGGCGATGAAGTTCAGGACCTCTGTGAAGGTCTCGTCTTTGAGTCCTGCATAGGGCGCGGCTGAGCGGATTTCAGCAAGCAACTCTCGCTCCTCGAAGGGCGCCGCGACCGCCATGGCGAGGATGTGTTGGGCGAGCACGTCCAGCGTGCCGGGTCGGAAGTTCTCGGGATCGAGCTCGCCGTCGTCGATTGCGTCCAACGCCGCGCGGGCTTCGAGATATTCGAAGCGGTTGCCGGGAACGACCGTGCCCTCGCTCGGCTCGTCCAGCCGGTGATTGGCTCGGCCGATCCGCTGCAGAAGGCGGGAGCTGCCCTTGGGTGCGCCCATTTGCACGACCAAGTCGACGTCGCCCCAATCTATGCCGAGATCCAGGCTGGCGGTCGCGACGAGACCCCGGAGGCGTCCGGCGGCCATGGCCGCTTCGACCTTGCGCCGCGCTTCCTGCGCAAGACTTCCGTGATGGATGCCGATGGGCAATGCCTTGTCGTTGACGGCCCACAGGTCCTGGAAGATCAGCTCGGCGAGGCTCCGCGTGTTGCAGAAGACCAGGGTCGTCTTGTGCCGCTCGACGAGGTCCATCACGTCGCGAGCAGCATGGCGGCCCGAGTGACCACCCCACGGGATCCTGTTCTCCGGGATCAGGATCGAAAGACGCGGCTCGGCGCCGGGATCGCCGATAACCAATGCGACCTCTTCCATGTCGGCATCGCGCGCGAGCCAGGAGCGGTAGGCATCCGGATCGCTGATCGTTGCCGAGAGACCGACGCGGCGGAGGCCCGGTGCGATCTTCTGCAAGCGAGCCATCGAGAGCGACAGCAGGTCGCCGCGTTTCTCCTTGGCGAAGCCGTGCAACTCGTCGATGACAATGGTCTTGAGGTTTTCAAACAGCATGAAGCTGTCGGGGTAGCTCAGCAGCAGGCTCAAGGATTCCGGCGTGGTGAGAAGCACCTGTGGCGGGCGGACACGCTGCCTCGCCTTCCGGTCGGATGGCGTGTCGCCAGTGCGGGTCTCCACGCGGATAGGCAGGCCCATTTCCTCGATCGGGCCAAGGAGGTTGCGCTGGACGTCGACAGCGAGCGCCTTCAGCGGCGAGATGTAGAGCGTGTGGAGACCTTCCGTCGGGCTCTCCGCCAGCTCGCAGATGGTCGGCAAAAAGCCCGCCAGCGTTTTGCCCGAGCCGGTTGCTGCGACGAGCAGCGCGCTTTTCCCGGCGCGTGCAAGTTCCAGCATTTCCAGCTGATGACGGCGCGGCGCCCATCCGCGCTCCGCGAACCAGCCGCTTACGACATCAGGGAGATCGCTTGCTCCGCTCAGCGGTCGTCAGTCCCCTCGCGGCGCATCTGCTCTTCCTGCGCATAGGCGTCGCGCGTCGCGCGTTCGGTGATTTCCTGCGGGGGCTCGTTGCGGCTGCGGCGCGAGCGCAGGACCACCCAGATCAGCAGGACCAATAGGATGATCGGACCGACAATATCGATCAGGGTCCACATCGTTTCATCCATGAAGCTTTCCTCCGCCTTTTTTCAACTTCGGGAACTCTACGGTTTCTCGCCTATATAGCTCCCGATGGCGCGCCTCGGTTCCTGGATAGAGCCATTTCCCGAAGGCATCTACGTCCGTCCGGCAGATGCGTGGATCGATCCTTCGCAGCCGAAGGAACGCGCGCTGGTCACCCACGGTCACTCGGACCATGCCCGGGGAGGCCACTCGAAAGTCTGGGCG
The DNA here is from genome assembly GCA_046730955.1 of Pseudomonadota bacterium. Classification (GTDB taxonomy): domain Bacteria; phylum Pseudomonadota; class Alphaproteobacteria; order Sphingomonadales; family Sphingomonadaceae; genus Sphingomicrobium. The sequence goes on along the minus strand of JBKPKE010000074.1, from coordinate 7,858 downwards.
ACGCCCGAGACGCTGGCGATCATGGCAACCCGCTATGGTGAGCAGAATGGCGAGCCGGTCGCGTATGGCGACAGCTTCCGGGTGGGCGAAGTGGACGTGCGCTTCGTGCCGGCCGGTCACGTACTCGGAAGCGCGCAGATCGTACTCGAACATGCGGGCGAGCGGATTGTCGTGTCCGGCGACTACAAAAGGCGAGAGGACCCGACCTGCGCTCCGTTCGAGCCCGTCCCGTGCGACATCTTCATCACCGAGGCGACCTTTGGGCTTCCGGTCTTCCGGCATCCAGACACGGGAAGCGAGATCGATCGGCTGTTGCATCGGCTGCATTCCGATCCGTCACGCTGCGTGCTGGTCGGAGCCTATGCGCTGGGCAAGGCGCAGCGGGTGATCACGGAGCTTCGCCGGCGTGGCCATGAGCAGCCAATCTATTATCACGGGGCTGTCGAGCGCCTGTGCCAGCTCTACGAGGAGCTGGGAGTTTCGCTAGGCGAGATGCGGCATTGCGCCGGCGTGCCGAAGCAGGAAATGGCGGGCCACATCGTTATCGCTCCGCCGTCAGCGCTCAATGACCGTTGGTCGCGGCGCCTTCCCGACCCGGTAACGGCAATGGCGTCGGGCTGGATGCGCATCCGTCAGCGCGCCCGCCGGTCGAATATCGAACTGCCGCTCGTTATCTCGGACCATGCGGACTGGGACGAGCTGACCTGCACCATCCGCGAGCTTGCTCCGCGCGAAGTGTGGATCACCCATGGCCGCGAAGAAGCACTCAAGCATTGGTGCATGATCCACCAGATCAAGGCGCGGGAGCTGAACCTCGTCGGCTATGAGGACGAGGATGAATGAGCAGCCGCACGGCGGAACAGCAGGCCCGACGCGATGAAGATCAGCGCGAAAATTCCGGTGCCGAGAGCTTCGCGTGACGCCGGGACCCACAACTCGTCGCGTGGTCCCATCTCGGCAATAGCGAAGGCCGCGCCGATCGCGATTGCAGTCACGAACATCGCATAGGCCATTCCAGCGGCCCGCAAGCGGACGAGGGCGCTCCCCGAGATGCCGACCAGAAGTGCGAGAAAGAACAGCTGGTTCGCCGGATTGTCCTCGCTGCCGACAATTCCCACTGCGAGGTTCGCCCAGGTGACGAGGAAGCCGCCCAGCAGCGCCAACGCGAAACCCGCCCGATAGGATGGAAGCGGGGAGAGCCTGACGCCGAGCTCGAAAAGTCCACCGACTGTGCCGAGCATGATGCCCCAGACGATGAAGTCGCTGGCCGTCCAGTCCACCTCCGGCGTGAATTGCATGGTGATCAGCGGCAGAGCGAGCAATGCAGCCGCTATTCCCCAGCCGATGACCCTCAGTGCACCGCCGCGCCTCCCGCCTGCGATCTGCCCGTTCGTTGCCATGGTCTTGCCTCCGTGCATGGATGTGGCTTCAAGAGTGGCGCGGCTGCCGGTGAATGGCATGAGCAAGACATGAGGAATTGCTGAAAAGTGACGGCCGGCACATTCCAGTTCGAAGGTTTTTCGCTCGACGAGCCGAACCGGCAGCTCATTGGCGTTGGCGGTCCGGTGGAACTGAACGGCCGTTACTTCGATGCGCTGGCCCTGCTCGTTCGCGAACAGGGGAGGCTGGTGCCGAAGACGCGCTTTCTCGACGAGATCTGGCGCGGCGTTCCGGTTACCGACGAGGCCCTTACGCAGTGCATCAAGACATTGCGCAGGCAACTCGGCGACGACGCATCCAACCCGCGCTTCATCGAGACCGTCCCGAAGCACGGCTACCGGTTCATCGCTCCTGTCGCCTCGGGCACGACAGAACCGATTAGGGCACTCGCCCCGCGGAGCGGCACGTCTCGCGAGTTCGTGATCCTAGGACTGGCCGGAACAGCCGGGGGCACGGTCGCGGGCATCGTCGGCGGCCTGTTTTACGGTTTCGCTGGAGCCGCGCAGGGAATGGGCGCGATTTCCGTCCTGCTCGTTCTCGTCGCAATCACGAGCGTTGTTGCCTTCCTCGGCGGCCTGGGCGTCTCCTTCGGCATCGCGGCGGCTCGCTTTGCCCCGTACCGGCCATGGCAATGGTGCCTTATCGGAGGAGCGTTCGGCGGCCTGGTCGTCGGAGCGATCGTGAAGCTCCTGGGGCTCGACGCGTTCAATCTCCTGGTCGGGCAGTCCCCCGGCGACGTGACCGGCCCTGCGGAAGGCGGACTGATTGGAGGAGCGGTCGGCCTGGCCGCCTGGCTCGCCATCTGGAGACCAAGTGACCCGCGCCTGCGCCGCGGAATCTTCATTGCCGCCCTCACGGGGGGCGTTGCCGGAATCGTCATTGCCCTGCTGGGCCGGCCAATGATGGGTGGAAGCCTTGCTCTCCTGGCCGACAACTTTCCTGGCTCACGGCTAAGGATCGATGCCGTCGGCAGCCTGTTCGGCGAGAACGGTTTCGGCCCGCTCACCCGGATCGTGACTTCGGCATTGGAGGGTGGATTGTTCAGCAGCTGCCTGATCGGTGCGATGATTGTCGCGTGGCGACGCCTCATCTCTCCTCGCGAATGAGGTTGCCCTAGCTTAGTCCGCGTGGCAGCTTCCGCGCCGTCGGCAGCCGAGTCTCGCTGCCTTCGCGTGCACGTAGCGGGGGCGGGTGCATGGAAGCGCAAGACGTTGAACGCGGCAGCAGGCTGTCGCGATGATATTCAATTCGCTGACCTTTCTGGTCTTCTTCGCCATCGTCCTAGCGATGCACAATGCGCCGTTCTTCAGCTGGCAGCAGAAGAAGATCAATCTGCTGCTTGCATCCTACCTTTTCTACGCGGCGTGGAATCCGCCTTTCGTGATCCTCCTTTGGCTTTCTACCGTCGTCGATTGGTGGGCGGCGCAATGGATGGTTCGCGCGAAGCAAGAGCGCACGCGCAAGGCCTGGATGCTCATCTCGGTCGTCGTGAACATCGGGATGCTTGGCTATTTCAAATATGGCGGCTTCCTGCTCGATAACTTCATCCACCTCGCCGCCTCGTTCGGCGTGGATTACCAGCCGCCGCAGTGGGATATCGTCCTGCCGGTCGGCATAAGCTTCTACACATTCGCGACCCTGTCCTACACGCTCGATGTCTACCTTCGGCGAGCGAAGCCGGCGCAGCATTTCCTCGACTATGCGCTTTTCGTGACCTTCTTCCCGCATCTGGTCGCGGGCCCGATCATGAGACCGACCGAGCTCGTGCCGCAGTTCGCAAGCACGCGAAGAGCGACGGCGCACCAATTGTTCTTCGGCTTGTCGCTGATGATCCTCGGCCTGTTCCAGAAGGTGGTCCTGGCCGACGGCTTCCTCGCTCCGGTTGTCGAGAAGGTCTATGACGCGCATGAAGGCGTACCCAAGGCGCTCGACGCCTGGGTCGCGACCCTGGCCTTCAGCGGACAGATATTCTGCGACTTCGCCGGCTATTCGACGACCGCAATCGGTGTCGCACTATGCCTTGGCTTTGCGATGCCGGACAACTTCCGCTTCCCTTACGCGGCGGTCGGTTTCTCCGATTTCTGGCGACGATGGCACATCACTTTGTCGAGCTGGCTGCGCGACTACCTATACATCCCGCTTGGCGGCAATCGGCATGGGCCTGCGCGCACATATACGGCGCTGATGGGGACAATGCTCCTCGGCGGCCTGTGGCACGGCGCTGCTTGGACATTCGTCGTCTGGGGAGGACTTCACGGCACCTATCTCGCCGTCGAGCGCTGGCTCAGGTCGCGTTTCGCCGGATGGAGGCCCGGACCGGCCGCGATCATCGGGCTTGGCCTGCTGACCTACGTCCTCGTCAACATCACCTGGGTGTTCTTCCGCGCCAAGACCTTCCCTCATGCTGCATCCATGCTCCAGTCGATGGCGGGCCTGGCCGTAAAGCCCGTACCGATGATCGCTCTTCTGCCCATGCTGTACGCGGTCGTGATCGTTGCTGGGATCGTCGGGACGCACTGGTGGATGCGTGACAAAACGCTCGAGATCGCAATCGAGCGGACCCCGGCATGGCTGGTCGGGGGACTTCTTGCGGTCATGTCCGTCGCGGTCGTCGCAGAACAGGGGAAAGGCAGTGCCTTTATCTATTTCCAGTTCTGAACGGAGCGATCCCACTCCTCGAGGCGTCGTTCAAAAGGAAGGCGCGCTTCCTGCCGGGCTACGGCTCACTGCGTCGGACCGCCCCGGGCAAGCGCAGCCGGTTCCGACCCGCGACGTGCCCAGTCAGCCCTGGGGCAAGATCATGCTCAGCGTCCTTGCCGGATTGCTCATCGGTACAGTCGCCCTGGAGGTGAACGCACGGGAGAATATCGGCCTTCACGCCGGTGACATCGACAACAGCGAGGTCAGCTGGACGAATGAGAAGTTGCGGGCCGCGGGCGCTCCTGCAGCCATCGTCGGCGATTCCCGGATCCTCTTCGACACGGATCTGAACCGCTTCGAGGCCCTTACCGGCGTCCGGCCTATCCAGCTTGCGATCCACGGCACGAGCGCGCTCACGCTTCTCGAGAACATGGCCGAGGACAAGGATTTCAAAGGCGTGCTCATCGTGGGCCTGGCCGACACGATGTTCTTCCAGCCGTTCGACGGCTATGGCGGCTACGTCCACAAATTCGACGAGTACCGGGCGCCGTACAGGATTGCGTCGAATGAAATCGACCATGTCCTTCAGCGTCGGCTTGCCTTCCTCGATTCAAATTATCGGCTGAGCGTCGTCGCCCACCGGCTCGATCCGGATTTCCGTCCAGGCGTCGAAGGACCGATGGACGACATCTGGAAGCTTCAGGAAGTCGGCGAGCATCGGCAGACGTGGATGTGGGACCGTGTCGAACATGACCCGGTGTGGCGCGCGCGCACGCGCTGGGCATGGAAGGGTTTCAAAGAAAAGTTTCCCTACACGCCGGAACTGATCGCCAAGGGTCAGGCACGCGCCAAGGCCGCTGTCGATAAGATCCGGGCGCGCGGCGGCGACGTTGTATTCATCCGGCCGCCCTCGGCCCTAGAGCTTCGAGTCAATGAGGAAGCTCAAGTCCCGAAGGCCAAGGGATGGGACGTGCTTTTGCGGAACACGCACGGCATCGGAATACATATCGACGAACTTCCGGCGGCGCAGGGTCTGACGCTGCCTGAATGGTCGCACCTTAGCCGTCGTTGCGCGACGGTTTTCACCGATGCTTATGTGCGGCGCCTGACGGAATTGACCCCGCGATTCAAGATGCGTGCCGATGCTCCGCCGCCGCTAAGCAGGGCCGACTGCGTTAGCGCCTAGTGCCCGACGCTCTCGGTGCGCTGGATGCCGGATTGGGCAAGCTGGTCATCGATCTGCTGCATCAGTCGCTTTAGGCCCGCCTTGCTCTTGGCCTCGGCGCGCGCCACCAGGACGTCCTGGGTGTTGGAAGCGCGTAGCAGCCACCATCCGTCCTTGGTCATCACACGGGCGCCGTCGGTCGCGTCGACCCTGGTGTCGTCCCTCGAAAGGCGCGCGAGCACTTCGGTGACGACCGCGAACTTGCGGCTTTCATCGACCGGGAAGCGCATTTCCGGCGTCGCGACTGACTTCGGCATTTCGTCGACGATCTCGTTCATCGACTTGCCTGATGAACTGACCGCCTCGATCAGCCGCACCGCGGCGTAGAGAGCATCGTCGAAGCCGTACCAGCGGTGCTGGAAGAAGATGTGGCCGCTCATCTCGCCCGCCAGCGGAGCGCCCGTCTCCTTCATCTTCGACTTGATGAGGCTGTGACCCGTCTTCCACATCAGAGGCGTCCCGCCGACTTTCACGACATGGTCGAAAAGGGTCTGGCTGGCTTTCACGTCGGCGATGATCGTGGCGCCGGGCTGTTCCCTCAACACCGGCTCGGCGAGGATCATCAGCAGCTGGTCGCCCCAGATGACGCGACCCTTGCCGTCGATGGCCCCGATGCGGTCCGCGTCGCCGTCGAAAGCGATTCCGAAATCGAGCTCTTTCTCGGCGACGAGAGCCTTCAGGTCCGCGAGATTGGCTTCGACCGTTGGATCGGGGTGGTGGTTCGGGAACCGGCCGTCGACCTCGGTGAAGATGGCGAAGTGCTCACCGGGGAGCTTCTTCACGAGCTTCTCGAGCACCGTTCCGCCGGCGCCGTTTCCGGCGTCCCAGCCGATCCGATAGGTCCCCCCCCGGAAGCCCTGAACGAGCCGGTCGACATAAGAATCGAGGATGTCGACGTGCTCGACGGAGCCTAGACCGTTGCTCCAGTCACCTTGCTCGGCGCGGCGGCCAAGCTTCTGGATCTCCTCGCCGAAGACCGAGCGGCCGTTCAGCAGCATCTTGAAGCCGTTATATTCGGGCGGGTTGTGGCTTCCCGTCACCTGGATTCCACCCTGCACTCCCAACGTAGCGACGGCGAAATAGAGCATCGGGCTCGGGCCGACGCCGATGTCGATGACGCTGATCCCGCCTTCGATCAGGCCGCGGATCAGTTCCGCCTGGAGAATCGGCGAGTGGGTTCGTCCATCCCGTCCGACCGCAAGCCGGCGCGCGCCCTCGTCGGTTGCAAGGGCCGCGAAGGTGCGTCCCAAGGCATAGGCGTCGGCTTCGTTGAGAGTCTTCCCGACGGTCCCGCGGACATCATATTCGCGGAGGATTGAGCGATCGAATGAATGGGTCATGGCTTCGTCATTGCGAGGTGCGTCGCGACGAAGCAATCCACAAAAGGATTAACTAAGTTGCTGGATTGCTTCGTTTCGCTCGCGGTAAGAATCAGGCGACTTTCGCCTGTTCCTCCTCCGAATCCGGGATGCCGAGACCCGCAATCATCTCGCGAAGCTCCTGTCGCGCGGTGATGTGGCCGAGGCCTACGTCACCGATCTCCTTCATGTCGAGAAGGGTCAGGCCTTTGGGAAAGAGCTCGCGATAAATGACTCGCTCGCCGAGGCCCGGGATGACCCGGAATCCGACGCGGCGGGCGAGCTCATCCAGGGCCGCACCGACCCGGCGGAGGTTATGGCTCTCGATATGCTGCAGGCGGTTGCGCAGGACGACCCAGTCGACGCTCTTGCCCGTATTCTTCGCGCGCTGCGTACGGCTGTTCCAGATGAGCTCGGCATAAAAGCTCGGCCGGGTAATCTTGTAATTCTCGGGGTGGACCTGGCCGATCAGGTCGAGGTCGACGAAGCTGTCGTTCATGGGCGTGACGAGCGTGTCCGCCTTGAGGATTGCTGCGCGGGCGATCGGATCGTCGCGGCCCGGCGTGTCGATGACGATCACGTCGACGCCCTCGCACATTTCGCGGAGAGCAAGATCGAGACCTTCCGGCGTTTGTCCTTCAAGCACTGCGTAGCGCGCCTGCGGAAGCTTGGTGTTCAGCCTGCGCATGGTCGCGTCGCGGTTCTCGAGATAGCGGGTCATGGTCCGCTGCCGGCTGTCGAGATCCAAGGCCGCAACCTTATGGCCCATGGCTGCCAGGGCAATCGCAGTGTGCACTGCCGTCGTCGACTTGCCGGTTCCGCCCTTCTCATTGGCGAAGACGATGAAATGTGGCTGGCTCATTGGCCCCACCCCCCTTGCACTTTTCCCACGCGGCTCCAAGAACCACGCCCCGTTAACGGTTTACCGGAGGCGTTGAATCCTTGCAAACAATCCGTGAGGTCCGCCAGTTGCCCGCAGCGCTTATCGCCTTGCGCGCAGGGGGAAAAAGCCTCGCGCTCGTTCCCACCATGGGTGCACTTCACGGAGGGCACCTTGCGCTTGTCGACGAGGCGAAACGGCATGCCGATAACGTAGTCGCCACGATTTTCGTCAATCCGCTGCAGTTCGGGGCCAATGAGGACTTCGGCCGCTACCCGCGGCAGGAGGAAAAGGACGCTCAGATGCTGGAGCAAT